>JAUIAS010000066.1 GCA_030425395.1 Alphaproteobacteria bacterium | reverse complement strand
ATGCGTCGAGCTGTGCATGGACATCATCCGTGAGGAAACCAAGGCGTCCGGTTTGAAGGCGACCGATGGTGTGCCGACCCCACAGGATATTTGCGGAGTGCTGGACGATTACGTGATCGGTCAGGCGCGGGCCAAGCGGGTTTTGTCGGTTGCGGTTCACAACCATTACAAACGGCTCAACCATTCGCAGAAGTCGGGATCGGACATCGAGCTGGCCAAATCCAACATTCTTCTGATCGGCCCGACCGGTTGCGGCAAAACGCTTTTGGCCCAGACGCTGGCGCGCATTCTTGATGTGCCCTTTACGATGGCTGATGCGACCACGCTGACCGAAGCGGGCTATGTTGGTGAAGATGTCGAGAACATCATTCTCAAGCTGTTGCAGTCCAGCGAATACAACGTGGAACGGGCGCAGCGCGGCATCGTCTATATCGACGAGGTCGACAAGATCACGCGCAAATCCGAAAACCCGTCCATCACCCGCGACGTGTCGGGCGAAGGCGTTCAGCAGGCATTGCTGAAACTGATGGAAGGCACGGTTGCCTCTGTGCCGCCGCAGGGCGGGCGCAAGCATCCGCAGCAGGAATTCCTGCAAGTGGATACGACGAATATTCTGTTTATCTGCGGCGGGGCCTTTGCCGGTCTGGACAAGATCATCGCGCAGCGTGGCAAGGGCAGCGCGATGGGCTTTGGTGCCGATGTGCGCGCCGACGATGAACGCGGCGTCGGCGAGATCTTTACCGATCTTGAACCTGAGGATCTGCTGAAATTCGGTTTGATTCCCGAATTTGTTGGCCGCCTGCCCGTGATCGCGACGCTCGAAGATCTGGACGAAGAAGCCCTCGTAACCATCTTGACCGCGCCCAAGAACGCACTGGTCAAGCAGTATCAGCGTCTGTTTGAACTCGAGGAAACGGAACTGCAGTTCACCGATGATGCGCTCAAGGCGATTGCCAAGCGCGCCATTGAACGTAAGACCGGCGCGCGTGGGTTGCGCTCGATCCTCGAAGATATTCTTCTCGATACGATGTTCGAACTGCCGGGTTTGGATAGTGTGACCAAGGTTGTGGTGAACGAAGAATCGGTGAATTCGCCCGCGGCACCCTTGATGATCTATGCCGATGAAGAAAAAGAAACCGCAACCGCGGGCTGACGGCCCGGGATCGGTGTATGGAATTGGGGGCGCTGGCCAGATGGTCCGCGCCCTTTTTATTTGAGGTGACAAGAATGAAACGTGTTTTTACCGGTAGCCCGTTCGAGGAAAAGATCGGCTATTGCCGCGCGGTGGTCGCTGGCGGCTTTGTGCATGTCGCAGGCACGGTAGGGCAGGGCGATGACGTTGTGGCCCAGTGCCGCGATGCGCTGGGGGTGATTGGAAAGGCTTTGCAAGAGGCCGGATCAGGCTTCGACAGGGTTGTGCGGGTGACATATATGCTGCCCGATGCGGCCGAGTTCGAACCCTGCTGGCCGGTCCTGAGCGAGGTGTTCGGGGATCACCCGCCTGCGGCCACGATGATCCAATGCGGTCTGATCGACCCAAAATACCGGATCGAAATCGAAGTTACCGCGCTAGCCCCTGACGCAGCCTAGGGGTGGTTCACAGGCGTGGCGGGTTATCGCCCCTGCGCGCCCGTGTCCCGCCCGGAGCCTCTGGACCTTGGCGCTTTGATGGTCCATATCTTGCCCAAGCATCTTGGAGGCTTTCATGGGTATCCTTAATACGTTGTTGCGGTCTGTCACTTGGTGGAACGGCCAAACGCTGAACACTCAGCTCTTCACATGGCGCAAGGGCGTCCGTGTGGGGGAGGACAACGAAGGCAACGTTTACTACAAGACCCACGACGATAGCCGCCGTTGGGTGATCTTTAACGGCGAAGCCGAAGCCAGCAGGGTGAATCCCGATTGGCATGGCTGGCTGCACCGGACATGGGACGAAACGCCCACCGACAAACCGCTGGTGCACAAAGCGTGGGAAAAGCCGCATCAGGAAAACCTGACCGGGACGGCAATGGCCTATGCGCCCGCCGGGTCGCTGCGCCGGCCCGAACCGGTTGCGCGGCAGGACTACGAAGCCTGGTCACCGGAATAACCCATGTCATCGCATAGCGTTTCGGAAATCGCGGTTGGGGGCGTCGTATTGGCTGCCGCTATCGCGTTCGGCGTCTACGCCTCTCAGGTAACGGGGCTGTCTGCGGGTGGGGCGGGCTATCCGCTGACCGCGTCGTTCCGATCGCTCGAAGGGGTTGATGTGGGAACGGATGTGCGCCTTGCGGGGGTCAAGATCGGGTCGGTGACCGGGGTCACGCTCAATCCTGAAACCTATCGCGCTGAAACCACCGTCACCATCGCCAACGGGATCGAACTGCCTGATGACAGCGCGATCGTGATATCGTCCGAAGGATTGCTGGGTGGGAATTTCGTGGAAATCATGCCCGGCGGATCACCTTACTACCTGTCGTCTGGCGAAGAGATTCTCGATACCCAAGGCTCGGTGAGCCTCGTGTCGCTGCTTATGAAATTCGTCTCTGGCGGGAACGAACAGTGATCCGGGCGTTGGCGTCAGTCATTGGGCTGGCGGCTCTGTGTGCGGGGGCTGTGCAGGCGCAGGAGACCATCACAACCACACCGCTGGACCAACTACCGCAAAGCACGCTGCCGTGGTCTCTGGATGCCGCGCCTCTGGATCAGGGCGAAGGCGGCAGCCTGAACCCCAGAATTGAAGTCTCCCCACTTGATCCCTCACCGACTGATCCGGGGACCATTCCCGATGGCACCGAGGACGGGCCGCGCCTGACATTCCGGCGTAATGAACCCCAGGAATTGCCCAAACCCGAAGTTGCCGAGGCGGATATCGCAATCCTGCGGGCGTTGGACAAGGTGAATGGCCGGGTCGAGACCTTCGAACTGGGGATCGGTGCAACGACAACAGTATTCCAGCTTACCGTCGGTCTGTCCGCCTGCCGCTATCCCAAGGACAACCCGGCCGGCGAGGCTTATGCGTGGCTGGATGTCGCCGAAAGCGAGAGCCGCGCAAGCGTCTTTTCGGGCTGGATGATCGCCTCTTCGCCCGCGTTATCCGCGATGGATCACCCGCGTTACGATGTCTGGGTCTTGCGCTGCAAAACGTCCTGAGACGAGGGCAGCGGTCTGATCGTGATGTCCGCCTTGCGTTGCAGCGCATCTGCCAGTTTGTTGTGATACAGAGAACGCGGAATTTCGACACCGCCAAGCGATGCCAGATGTTCGGTCAGGAACTGGGTGTCAAACAGAGTGAAGCCTGACAGGCGCAGGTGCGTGACCAGATACGCCAGCGCGACCTTTGACGCATCCGTCTGGCGCGAAAACATGCTCTCTCCGAAAAAAGCCGATCCCAAGACCACGCCATAAACCCCACCGACAAGCCGCGCATTATCCCAGACTTCAATCGAATGCGCCTGTCCGCGTCTGTGCAAGGTGGCGTAAAGATCGTGAATTTTCCGATTGATCCATGTTTCGCTGCGATCGGCACAGCCCTGCAGAACGCCTTCGAAATCGTGGTTTCGCGTCAGTCTGAAGCTTTCCTTGCGAATGCGCCGGGCCAAGCTGCGCGAAATATGAAAGTCATCCAACGGCAAAATACCGCGTCGCCTGGGATCAACCCAGAACACATCCGGGTCGTCGCGATGCTCTGCCATCGGGAAAACCCCGATAGAATACCCATGCAACAAGGTTTCCGCCGTTAGTCCCATGAACGTCCTAGGTTGTATGGCCTGGCGTCACGCCCCGAATTTGCCTTCCAGCCACTTTTCCAACCAGTGGATGTTGTAGCTTCCGGTGTGGATATCCGGTTCTTGCAGCAGCGCGTGAAACAGCGGCACCGTGGTGTCAACACCATCCACGATCAGTTCGCCCAAGGCCCTGTCCAACCTGGCAATCGCCTCTTTCCGGTCACGGCCATGCACGATCAGCTTGCCGATCAGGCTGTCGTAATAGGGGGGGATGCTGTAGCCATCGTAAAGCGCGGAGTCCATGCGAACCCCAAGCCCTCCGGGGGCGTGATACTGGGTGATCCTCCCCGGGCAGGGCGAAAAATTGGGCAGGCGTTCGGCGTTGATGCGCACTTCGATCGCATGGCCGTTGATTTTGAGATCATCCTGTTCGAATGACATTGGCAAACCTGCCGCCACGCGGATCTGTTCGCGCACAAGGTCAACGCCGAAAATGCCTTCTGTTACAGGATGTTCAACCTGAAGGCGGGTGTTCATCTCGATGAAGTAGAACTCGCCGTTCTCATACAGGAACTCAATGGTGCCCGCGCCGATATAGTTGATCTTGGCCACGGCATTGGCGCAGATGGCCCCGATTTCGGCGCGTTCCTGTTCGGAAATGCCGGGGCCGGGTGCCTCTTCAAAGACTTTCTGGTGGCGCCGCTGAAGCGAGCAATCGCGTTCGCCCAGATGAACGGCACGTCCTTTGCCATCGCCGAACACCTGAATTTCGATGTGGCGCGGCGTGGTCAGGTATTTCTCGATATAGACTTCGTCATTGCCAAACGCGGCCTTGGCTTCGCTGCGGGCGGTGCGGAACGCGCTTTCGATCTCGCTCTCGTTGCGCGCAACTTTCATGCCGCGCCCACCGCCGCCTGCGGTGGCCTTGATGATGACCGGATAGCCCATTTCTGCTGACAGGCTGCGCGCCGTTTCCAGATCGGGCACGCCGCCGTCACTGCCGGGCACGCAAGGCACCCCAAGCGCCTTCATCGTGTCCTTGGCCGTGATCTTGTCACCCATGACACGGATGTGTTCCGCGGTCGGCCCGATGAATGTCAGACCATGGTCGGCGATGATCTGCGCAAAGGCCGCATTTTCAGACAGGAATCCGTATCCGGGATGGATCGCTTCGGCACCGGTAATTTCGCAGGCCGCCATGATCGCAGGGATCGACAGATAGCTCAAAGTTCCCGACGGCGGGCCGATACAGACGGATTCGTCTGCCATGCGCACATGCATGGCATCGGCATCTGCGGTGGAATGAACGGCAACCGTGGCAATGCCCATTTCTCGTGCGGCGCGGATCACGCGCAGCGCGATTTCTCCCCGGTTGGCAATCAGGATCTTTTCGAACATCACTGGGCCTTATTCGATAATGACAAGCGGTGTGCCGAATTCCACGGCTGCGCCATCTTCGACAAGGATACGCTTGATCGTGCCCGAGCGCGGCGCCGGGATGTGGTTCATCGTTTTCATTGCTTCGACGATCAGGATCGTGTCGCCTTCGTTTACGGTGCTCCCGACTGACACAAAAGCAGGAGCGCCGGGTTCGGCCTGCATATAGACCGTGCCAACCATCGGTGACGGAACCGCGCCGGGGTGGTCTGCGGGATCTTCAGCGGCGGGCGCGGCAGCCGGTGCTGCCGCCGGGGCCGGTGCGGCCTGTGCTGCTGCTGGGGCGGGCGGGGCCGCGACCTGGACCGGTGCAACGGGGGCCGGATGTCGGCTGACCCGAACGTTGAGGCTGTCGTCCTCGCCGTAGTCACGCTTGACCTGAAGTTCGGTCAAATCGTTTTCGCGCAGCAACTCCGCCAGAGCCCGAATGAATTCTACATCAGCTTCGTGCGATTTGTTCGTCATAATATCCTCGACCGGTTCCCACGGACCCGCGTTCAGGGGTCTTTCGCAAGTTTTCGCTGTATACGTCACGTTGGCCCGCGTGAAAAGCGGGGGCGTATACCCTCATATGGGCCATATGCCGAAAAACGCGATGGGAAAAGGTATTTTTCTTCTGCGCAAGGGACGGGACGCGTTGAACCTTGTTGCCGCGCGGGCGTAATCTGCCGCACGAAAAAGCGAGAGGGGCTGCAATGAATATCGGTCTTTGGCTGGAGCGAACGGCGGCGCGGACACCCGAGCGCGAGGCGGTGTTTCTGGGAACGGATTGCGTCGCGCACTATCGAGATTTTGACGCCCGCGCGCGCCGCATCGGGGGATGGCTTGAGGCGCAGGGCATCCAGCCCGGTGATCGTGTCGGCCTGTTCCTCAAGAACAGCCCCGATTACCTCTTTGTGTTGTATGGCATCTGGTATGCCGGGGCGGCGGCTGTGCCGATCAATAACAAACTCCACGGACGCGAAGCCGCCTATATCCTTGAAAACGCGGGGGCTTCGCTGTGTTTCGTTTCGGAGGATCTGGCAGAAAGTCTGAGCGCGGCGGATGTCGCAGCGCGGCTGGTGACCATTGGAGATGACGATCACACGGCGGCTTGCGCCCATGCGCCGATCACGGCGATAGCGCAGCGCGCCCCGGATGATTTGTGCTGGCTGTTTTATACGTCGGGAACCACCGGGCGGCCCAAGGGGGTGATGATCACGCACCGGATGCTGATGGTGGTGTCGTTGTGTTACCAGACCGATTGCGATGTTGCCGGGGCCGAGGACGCGATCCTCTATGCCGCGCCCATGAGCCACGGTGCCGGGCTTTATAACATGCTTCACACTCTGGTGGGCGCGCGCCATGTATGCCCGCCTTCGGGCGGGTTTGACGAGGCCGAGATTTTCACCCTCGCGCGGCATTTCGGGTCGGTGCAGATGTTCGCAGCCCCCACGATGGTCACCCGGATGACCCAGACGGCCAAGGCCACTGGTGAAACTGGCGAAGGTTTGCGGACGGTGATCTATGCGGGTGGCCCGATGTATAACGCCGACATTATCGAGGCGGTTAACCACTTCGGCCCGATCTTTGTCCAGATATACGGACAGGGCGAATGCCCGATGGGGATCACTGCGCTCAGCCGCCACGACGTGACCGATCGCAGCCACCCGGATTGGCGCGCGCGACTTCAAAGCGTTGGCATCGCGCAATCGGCGGTCGAGGTCCGCATCGGCGGGCCGGACGGTGCGCCGCTTCCCGCAGGCGCCCATGGCGAGATCATGGTGCGCGGCGACAGCGTGATGCCCGGCTACTGGCAAAATTCCGAAGCCAACGCCAAGACCCTGATCGACGGGTGGCTGATGACGGGTGACATGGGCTTTATGGACAAGGACGGCTACGTCACGCTTCAGGACCGGTCCAAGGATATGATCATTTCCGGTGGCTCCAACATCTACCCGCGCGAGGTCGAGGAGGTGCTTCTGACCCATCCGGACGTGTCCGAGGTCTCCGTGGTTGGCCGCGCCCATCCGGAGTGGGGGGAAGAGGTCGTGGCCTGCGTGGTCGGCACCGCGCAGCAGGCAGATCTCGACCGTTTGTGCCGGGACAATATCGCCCGATTCAAGCGGCCGAAAACCTATGTCTATCTGGATGCGCTGCCCAAGAATAACTATGGAAAGGTCCTCAAGACGGACCTGCGGGCCCTCGTAGCGCAAGACACCCCGGACAACCCGTGATGCCACAGCACCACGGTGCGCCTGAGGTCCGACCGGCGATCAACAGACGCTAGCAGCCCAGACTTCGCCAATGCGGACAGGGCAGGGAGCCTTGCAAAAGGCTTTGAAGCTCTGGTTTGAGCCCTCTTGACTGAATCCCGCCCCGCAACATGTCGCATGTGCAGGAAATCCAACCTTGTCGCGACCGGCCCTTTGCGGACACTCACCTCTTGGCCGAGCGCTGCGGCGCGGCTTCGCCAAACCGGTCATTCGTCCATCGCGCAGCATTTTCGGAGGGTGCAGATCGGCAGCGCCGACTTCCGGTCATTCGGTGTTTGAGCTTGCCGCTGACTAGGGTCAGGACCCATTGATTTCCGCGTAGTGGCGTGATTCACGGTTCGAAAACCGAGCGGTGAACATGTCTGAACTTTTCTGGCTGACGGAGGCGCAGATGGCGCGTCTTGAGCCCTTCTTTCCGAAGTCCCACGGCAAGCCTCGCGTAGATGATCGGCGCGTCCTAAGCGGGATTATCTTCATCAATCGCAATGGTTTAC
>JAUIAS010000020.1 GCA_030425395.1 Alphaproteobacteria bacterium | reverse complement strand
TTTAGTGCTGTGTTGTACGAAGGCCAGTTCCTGGTCTTGTACTTCGTAGGGGCCCAACTGCTCATGCCTCCCAGCTATCACGCTGGATTCATGCAGTGAATCCCCCGCGTAGTTGTGCAACAAAGCCAAGCTTACCCCAAAAACGGGAAAAGTCGAAAAAATGCTGTTCTTGCGGCTGTCCGTCTGTCGTGGCGCGGGGCAAATGAAGTCCGGATAGACGCCGTTTGCGGGGGCGCGGCACGGCGTCCGGGCGGCACTGGCCCGGATTTGGGCGTCAGGTTTGCGCGACCATGTCGGCCAGTCTCATGCGGTCAACCTTGTCCACGGGGGTGCGCGGCATGGTCGGAATCACGGTGATGCGTTTGGGCACTTTGAAATCGGCCAGTCTTGCCTTGCACCAATGGGTGATGTCGTCGGTTTCGAGGCCGGTTGCCGCATCCCGGTCCGGGTCGGACGCCAGTTCCACAAAGGCGTGGCCAACCTGGCCCCAGCGCGCGTCATCCACGCCCAGAACGGCGGCAGCCCGGATGCCGGGGTGGGCCTCAAGCACGATTTCGATCTCGCGCGGGTAGACGTTGAAGCCGCCGGATTTATACATCTCTTTGCTGCGCCCGCAAAACACGAGGTAGCCATCCGCCCGCATCCGGGCCAGATCGCCGGTGTGCAAAAATCCATCTGGGGTAAACGCCTCTGCGCTGGCCTCGGCATTGCCCAGATATCCGGCGAAGGGGTGCGGGTGCCGGATCTGAACTTCGCCTTCTTCGCCTTCGGGCAGCGCTGTGCCGGTGTCATCGGCGATGCGGAATTCAAGGCGCGGATCGGGTTTGCCGGTGGTATTGAGCAGGATTTCTGTATCGCGGGTGGGCGGCGAATAGACGATGGGGCCGTTGCTTTCGGTCATGCCGTATTGTTGCGAAAACACCGCGTCCGTGGCGGCCATCAACTTGTGCAGAACCGCTTCGTTGATCGGTCCGGCCCCCCAACTGATTGCCTTGACCGACGACAGGTCGGCGGTGGCGAAATCGGGGTGTTCGACCAGCCGTGCAAACATCGCGGGCACGCCGCTGAGAATGGCAAGACGTTCCTGCGCTGCGGTCCTGAGGGTGACACCCGGATCGAATTGTTCGGACAGGACCATTTTGCCGCCTGACACCATCGCGACGCCTATGCCGCTGGCCAAGGCCCCGATGTGATTGACGGGCAGGTCGATCAACTGGGCGGGGGCGGGCAGATCAAAACGATCCGTGTGCAGCGTGTGCGCCCGAAATGCCAAACCGGCATGGGTGATCAGGGCCCCCTTGGGTTTTCCGGTCGATCCCGAGGTATAGATCACCACCGCCGGACTGCGAGGGTTGAGCGGGGCAAGAGCGTCTTGCCAGCGCGCCAGCGCGTCATCATGGGACGGGGTCGCGGGGAACGTCGCGGCTGGGTCGAAATCGGGCTCAAAGCGCAGGACATCAAGGCCAAGGTCGGCTTCGTGACTGGCCAGATCATCGCGAAAATCTCGTGGGCCGATCCGCGTCATCGACATCAACAATCGCACGCCCGCATCTGACAGGATCTGGGCCTGTTCGCGGCGCTGATAGCGCGGATTGATCCCGACCCATGTCGCGCCGACCAGCCAACACGCAAGCAGCGACAGGATCGCCTCGGGCCGTGGCGGAAACAGCGCGCCAACGCGGTCGCCGCGTTCGATCCCTTGGGCGCGCAGCCGATCGGCCAGCGCGGTGGCCTGACGGGCCATTTGCCCGAAAGACAGGCGGTGATCGCCGAACACAAGCGCGCAGGTGTCCGGGGTGTCCTGCACAAAGGGGCGCAAGGCTGCAAGCAGCGTTTGTGGCGGTGTCGGGGGCGTTTTCTGTGTCATGTCGATCCGTCCGGCCGGGGCGGCAGCAGATCGTCAAGATGCTTGTCGATGAAGCCGGTCCAGACGTCCCCGTTCCTGAACGTAGGGTTTGAGGTGATCGCGACGAGGAAATCGCGATTGGTGGCCGGGCCTTCGATGTCCAGCGCGCGCAGCGCGGTGGTGAGACGTGCGATTGCTGTTTCGCGGGTGTCGCCCCACGCGATGACCTTGGCGATCATCGGATCGTAAAAGGGCGTGATCTCGTCGCCTTCGCGAATCCCGGTGTCGATCCGGGTGCCTTCGGCCTGTGCGGGCAGACGGAAACGGGAAAGCCGACCCGGTGACGGCAGGAATTTCCGCGCCGGGTTTTCAGCATAGAGACGACATTCGACCGCGTGACCGGTCAGGGCGGCGTGGGAGAGTTCGTCGAACAGATCCTCGCCCGA
This sequence comes from Alphaproteobacteria bacterium, assembly GCA_030425395.1. Classification (GTDB taxonomy): domain Bacteria; phylum Pseudomonadota; class Alphaproteobacteria; order Rhodobacterales; family Rhodobacteraceae; genus JAUIAS01. The sequence goes on along the minus strand of JAUIAS010000020.1, from coordinate 57,979 downwards.
CGCGAGCCTGAGCTGTGCCGCGACCAGATCCGTGCCGGTCACCAGTTCGCTGACCGGATGTTCCACCTGAATGCGGGTGTTCATCTCAAGAAAGAAAAACGCGCCCGTGTCGGCATCCAGCACAAATTCCACCGTGCCCGCGCCGCTGTAGTTTACCGCACTGGCCAGCGCGCAGGCGACATCGCCCATCCGGGTCACGATGGCACGATCCAGATTTGGCGCGGGGCTTTCCTCGACCACTTTCTGAAACCGGCGTTGCAGAGAACAATCGCGTTCAAAAAGGTGCACCGCGCGCCCGTCGCCAAAGCCGAACACCTGTATTTCGATGTGGCGGGCACGAGGAATGAACCGTTCGAGAAAGACCGATCCATCGCCGAAACTGCGCGAAGCGGCGGCCTGCGTGCGTTCGGTGACCTTGCGCAGCTTGGCCGGATCGTCGACGCGCTGCATGCCGATGCCGCCGCCGCCCGCGGTTGCCTTGACCAGAAGCGGATATCCTACCGTCTCGCCCGCGGCCTCCAGCCCGTCCAGCGCCGCTTCGGCAAAGCTGTCCGATCCGGGCAGAACCGGCACACCTGCCTGAATGGCCAGAGCACGGGCGCGGCCCTTGTCGCCCATGTCGGCAATGGTGTCCGGGGCGGGGCCGACCCAGACAAGGCCAGCCTCGGTCACGGCGCGGGCAAAAGATGCGCTTTCGGAGAGGAACCCGTATCCGGGATGCACCGCGTCTGCGCCCGTTGCCTGCGCCGCGGCGACAAGCGCGTCTTGCCGCAGATAACTCTGTGCGGCGGGCGGTGGTCCAAGGCATACCGCGTCATCTGCCATTTCCACGTGCAGAGCCTGCGCGTCTGCTTCGGAATAGACCGCGACGGTTTCGATATCCAGCGATCTGGCCGCGCGGATGATGCGGCAGGCGATTTCACCCCGGTTTGCGATCAAAAGTCGTTTCATGGCGCGCTCACATCCGGAAAGTCCGGCCCTTGCGGCCCAGTTGACCGGCAATCAGCTTCCAGGCGTCGTCGAGCCAGTCATTCAGCAACATGCGGGTGTCGCGCGGGTCGATCAGATCGGGGATGCGGAATTTCTCGGCGGTCAGAAAGGGCGATTCCATGTGGTGGAAGTGGCCCTCGATTTCTTCAAGGCGCGCGGCGCGGGCCTCGGGGTCCAGTGCGTCCAGTTCCTTTTTAAAGGCCGCTTCGGCCCCGCCGACCACGGGGATGGACCCCCAGCGACCAGAAGGCCAGGCATAGTGCAGGTTGATATCCTGAACCCGGCCAAAGGTGCTCCCGGCAAGGCCATAGCAGCGCCGGGTGATGATGGCGCACCACGGCACCTGGCTTTGTTCGATTGCCATGCAGACCCGCACCGACCCTTTGACCGCGCCGCTGCGTTCCGCTTCGGGGCCGACGATGGTTCCGGGCTGGTCGACCAGATGCACGATGGGCAGATGAAAGGTGTCGCACAGGTCGATGAAGGCTTCCATCTTGCCTGCGGACGCCTTTGTCATGCCGCCGCCGTATTGCATGGGATCGGTGGTGATGACGCCCACGGGCCGACCGTCAAGGCGGGCAAAACAGGTGATGATCGACCGGCCATACCCTTTGGTCAGTTCAAAGACCGACCCCTTGTCGAACACCATGTCGAGGATCTTGCGCGATTTGTAGACCTTGCGTTTGTCGCGGGGAATGATGTCGATCAGCGCGTCGTCGCGGCGGTCCCTTGGGTCGTCGCAGTCGATGACCGGGGGCATTTCATAGACGCTGGAGGGCAGGTAGGACAGGAACCTTGCTGCCATGTCAAAGGCTTCTTGTTCTGTTTTGGCCTCATTGCCCATCACGCCGCTTTCGCGGGTGTGAACCCGTGAGCCGCCCAGTTCTTCCTTGTCGATCTTGACGCCCATGCCGCGTTCGACGACCGGGGGGCCACCGGCAAAGACCTGGCTGGTGCCCTTGACCATGACGGAGTAATGCGCGGTCGCGGCCTTGATCGCGCCCAACCCGGCGCAGGGACCAAGGGCAAGGCCCACAACGGGGATCGTGCCCATCATCCGCGCAAGGTTCCAAGTGGGGTAGGCGGGCAGTTTGGTTGCCGCGTTCTGATCGAGGATCTTGACGCTGCCGCCTGCGCTTTCGACCAGCCGGATCAGGGGCATGCGCATCGCCTCGGCATAGTTTTCGGCGTAAATCCACTTTTCGGATACAGCAGCCTCGGACGATCCGCCGCGAATGGTCCAGTCGTCCCCGTCTATGGACACCTTGCGGCCGTTGATCTTGCCGGTGCCGATCACCGCGTTGGCCGGGGTGACATCGACCAGATTGTGGTCCTTGTCATAGGTCGCCTTGCCGGTCAGCGCGCCAAGTTCCCTGAAACTGCCCGGATCGACCAGCATGTCGATGCGTTCGCGCACTGTCAGTCTACCGGCATCGTGCTGCCGTTTGACCGCCTCGGGGCCGCCGAGTTCCTGGGCGATCTGTCGGCGTCGGTTGATCTCGTCGACTTCCTTTTGCCAGCTCATCGCACAGGGTCCTTTCTTGACGGAATTCCGGGTCAGGATCAGACTACACAAAATAAGATTGTTGACAATAAGAATGATTTGAAAAGAATGAAGGTGGCCGGACAAGCGGCTGTGCAACCGGGCACCTTTCCCGGCAAGAGGCGATCAAGGAGGGCGTGAGATGAGCGATGAAACGGTAGAATCCGAGATTGCCGGAACCGTCTGGAAAATCGAGGTCAGCGTCGGCGACAGTATCGAAGAAGAAGACGTGCTGATGATCCTCGAATCCATGAAAATGGAAATCCCGGTGGAAGCGCCGTGTGATGGCACGGTATCCGAAATCCTTGTGGCCCCCGAGGACGGCATCTCGGAAGGGCAGGCGCTTGTGCGCATCACGCCAAACGCATAGGGTTTGTCTGGCTAAAAGCACAGCCACAGAGACAACCAGATGTTCCAAAAGACCACCGCCCTGCATCGCGCGATGCTTGCCTCTCTCCGGCCGTCCCTTGGCGGAGGCAGCGAGGCGTTGTCGATCTCTGAGCAGATCGCGATGCAATTGGCCGACGAAATCGTCAACGAACGGTTTGAACCGAACGAACGGCTTCAGGAGATCGGGATTTCGGAACGCTACAAGGTCAGCCGCGGTCCGGTGCGCGAGGCGTTGCGCATTCTGGAAAACGCGGGGCTTGTGACCATCGCGCCAAGGCGCGGGGCCATCGTAACGCAGCTTTCGGCCAAGGAAGTGGCGGATGTCTTTGACATTCGCGCGGTGCTTTCGGGGCTGGGCGCGCGGCGGATGGCGGAAACGCGCAGCAAGGACGACATCGACATGCTGCAACGCCAGTGTGCGGCGCTCAAGAAGCTGGCGGCGAAGAAGGGGCCAAAGGCTGCGGCGGATTACGTCGATGCGGTGGTTGAGTTCGGACTTTCGATCAGCGAGGCGTCGGGGAACGAACGCCTCAACTCCATCGTGACGCTGTTGTTTCATCAGACATTGCGTTATTCCCGTCTGGGTCTGTCATCGCCGGAACGGCGCGCGCAATCCTGCGCCAACTGGGTGGAATTGGTCGATCATATCGTGGCGGGCCGCGCCGTTGAGGCCGAACAGACCGCGCGCCAATTGGTTGAGCAATCCAAGGTTCATGCGATCCGCCTGTTGAGGGAAGCCGAAGCGCGGGACGCGGGCTGAGGGCCAATTGCGAGGGCGCGGGCCTAGATCCGGTAAAACCGTTCCGCCGTTGCGATCAGCATGTCGTTGCGTTCATCCTCGGAATATCCGGAGATCAGATCGGCGTAGGCACGCCAGAGACGCCCATAGTCCGACATGATCTTGTCCACGGGAAAGTTTGATCCGAACATGATCCGCGAGGGGCCGAATGCGTCGATGCAATGATGCGCAAAGGGGCGGATGCTGTCTGTGGTCCATGCGTTGTCGACCATGCCGAAACCGCTGATCTTCATCCAGACATTGGGCAGATCGGCAAGCCGGGTGACCGCCTGTCGCCAGCCTTCGATCTTGTCGGCGTCCCGTTCGGCGGGCATCAACGCGTGATCCACCACGATCCGCAGGTCGGGCAGGGCGCGGGCGATCCGGGCAAGCTGGTCTGCCTGATGAAAATAGATCTGCGCGTCAAAGCTCAGGCCCATTGTTGACAGCACGCCCAAGCCGGTGCGCCATGCCGGATCGTTTAGGTAGTCGTGCGGTGCGCGGTTGAGGGTCGGGTTTTCATGGCGGTTCAGCACTTGTCGGATGCCGCGAAACCGCCCGTGTTCGGCGTGGGCTTCCAGCACCTGAGATACGTTTTCCGCCGAAAGATCGGCATAACCCACGATGGCCGAGGGCAGGTTCTGCGCGCCATCCTGCCGGGCCGCTCTTTCCAGCCAGCGGGTTTCGGCGACCGGGTTTGAAAAATCGAAATTGGCCTGAACGTGCACCGATTTCAGGATTTGCAGCCCCGCCGTTTCGGCGTCCGCCAGCAGGCTTTGGGGTGTGTAGTTGCGCAGCAGCATCGACGCGTCGCCCCAGCCCTTGTCAGCCAGGTCTTCAGAGAACCACGGATAGCTTGCGCCGTTTTTCTCGACATCCCAAAGGTGATGATGCGCGTCGATGATCTGCATGGTGTCTCCGTTACGGTTCGGGGCCCGCCGGGAGAAAGCGGGCCCCGTGGTCAACAAGGGAAAGGCCATTGGTGGCGGTCAGAGCGCGCCGGCGTCTTCGAGCAAGGCGATCAGATCGGTCTGACCCTGATCCTCGAGAATACGGCGGGCAAGCGCGGGATCATAGGCCCCCTTGACTGCGACCCAGGCGTCGATTGCGCCCGCCGCCCACAGGGCCATTTCCTCGTCATTGGGGGTATAGATCGCGATCTTGTCCCCCATCGCGGCGATGGCTTCCTTTTGCCATGCCTGATCATAAGCAAAGGATTGCGCCTGAATATCCTTGGCAACCTTGTCGATGGCGTCCTGCGCCCAATCCGGGAGAGCGTCATACCGGTCTTTGCGCATCAGGATCGGGCGCCCGCTGAACGATCCTTCGACCTTGGTGACGTGGCTGGTCACCTCGTAAAACTTGGCCGCGGAAACAAAGACATCCTGCAGATACATGCCCTGCACAACGCCGGACTGGAGCCCCTCGTAGAGCGATGCCCACGCATAAGGGATCGGGACCGCGCCCCACCCTTTGACAAGGTTGAATTCGGTCGGGCTCTTGGTCACGCGGATCTTGAGCCCCTTGAGATCATTGGGCACGCGCACTTCGCGTTCGGTGTTGACCACATTGCGAAACCCGCCAAAGGCCACCGTGGCGAGCACATGCATATCCATTTCCGCCGCCGCGCGCGCCATCAGCTCATCCGAGAGCCATTCGCGCAAGATGCGGTCGCCTTCTTCCTGGCTTTTGAACAGGTAGGGCAGGTTCAGGATGTCAAAGGTCGTGCCGAACGCGCCGATGTTCCCGGTGGACACGCTGGTCATGTCGATCTGGCCAAGGCCCATCTGTTCGATACAGGCGGCTTCGCTGCACAGCGATCCGCGCTGGTGCACCTCAAGGTCGATGCGGCCATCGGAGTATTTCTCAAGATTGGGTTCGATCACCTCATCGAGAAGCTTGCCGAACGACCATGTGGGTTGGCCTGCAACGCCGAACACCAGTTTGATTTCTGCCTCTGCCATCGCGGCACCGGCGGTCACCGCGGCAAAGGCACCGCCCAGAAGCGCGGTCTTCAGTCTCTTCAGTTTCATGTCATCCTCCTTGTTTTATTCTGAATCGGGTGCAGTCAGTGCGGGATCATGCGGCGCAGGATCAGGGGAACTCCTGATCGTCGGTGTGAGCCTTTTCATCCAGAGGCCGGACAAGCGACAGGACCGCCGCCACAAGAATGCCTGCGCCCGCAATGGGCAGGATCGACATGGGATAGGATTTGGGCAGGTTGCCCAGTTCCCAATATGATCCGAGAATCCGCGATGACGCCTCATATCCCTTGGTCAGCAGCAGCAGGCCGAACCCCGCAAAGGCCACTGCCCACAGTTTTCGAAACCAGCGACCGTATTGCGCCGGAATCATCTGATAGAGAGCCTCCATCGCGATGTTGGATCGTTCGCGCACCGCGATGATCAGGCCCAGAAAGACCATCCAGACATTGGCAAACAGCGCCAGCGTGTCGCCCCAGAAGGGCGGATCGAGAAATACCGTGCGCATCACGACCGTGTAGGCGATGAAGACCACCATCAGCACCAGCATCGCGCCGCAGATCACCGGCAATACGCGCAGGATGAGGATGTCCGCGATATCGGCTATGCGCTTGAACGCGGCCATGTCACAAGAACCCCAGCAGGGCTGGCAGAAACAGCGTCAGCGGGGCCACAAAGAGCATCAGGAGCAGCACCAGAATTTCCGCCGCAAGGAAGGGCAGCAGCGCCGCCGCCGATTGTTCCAGCCGACAGCCCGCAATCGCCGTGGCGGTAAAGTAGCACACGCCCACCGGCGGCGTGACCGTTCCCAGCAGAAAGCCCACCACGACAACCAGCGCCGCCTGAACCGGTTCATATCCGGCGGTTTCGCAGGCCGCGACCAGAAGCGGCCCCAGAACGATGATGTTCGCCGCGGCATCCATGATCATTCCGGCCAGCAGGATCAGCCCCAGCAGCATGAGCGCAAAGAACAGGGGCGTGTCGGCAAAACCCAGTAGCCAGTTCTGCAACATTTCGAGCGCGCCAAGCCGCGCAAGAAGCCATGTGAACGGCCCCGCGGCCGCGATGATGACAAACACAGACGCCGACATCCGCACCGTGCGGTTCAGCGCCCCGAGGAATGACGCAAGGTCCAGATCGCGATAAACCACGGTTCCGAGGATCAGCGCGACAAGCGCCGTGATGGCTCCGGCCTCGACCGAACTGAACCAGCCGCCGAATATGCCCACCACAAGGATCAGCGGCACGCACATCGCGAGCGACGCGCCCCAGGCGGCCTCGATAAAGGCGCGGATCGTGAACGGCTCATCGCCGCGTTCGTGGTTCTTGGCCTTGGCGATGATCCATGCGGTGAGCATCAGCAACAGGCCGATCAGGATGCCGGGTAGCAAGCCGCCTGCAAACAAGGCCCCCACCGACAGGTTGACCGAACTCGCCAGCACGATCATTGCGATGCTTGGTGGGATGATGCCCCCGATTGTCGATCCGATCGCGGTGATCGCGGCGGCATAGGCCGGGGTATAGCCCTTGCGCTTCATATCCGGGATCATGATGGTTCCGATGGTCGCGGTGTCGGCAACCGCTGATCCGTTCATGCCGGCAAAGAACATGCTGGCCACGATATTGACCTGCGCTAGGCCGCCCCGCATCCGGCCCACGATTACCCGGCTCAGCCGCATGATCCTTTCGGTGACCGAAGAGCCGTTCATCAGCTCGCCTGTGAGCATGAAGAAGGGAACCGCGACCAGCGGGAAATGCGCAATGCCTTCGTACATCTGGTGCGGCACGGTCAGAAGGGGTGCCGCGTCCGTCAAAAGGATATACGCCGTCGGCATGGCGATCATCGCCAAGGCCACCGGCGCCCCCAGCAACACGAGAAACACAAAACAGACCACAAGCAGGATGATATCCATTTGGCCCAACACCTCCCTGACCGACACAGGAACCTCGGCCCTTGCGGGTCGGGTGCGCTGCGCCCTGAGTGAGCGTAAAGTGAGAACATAAAGATTGTCAACAATATTGGATTGTCGAAAATCCGAACCGCAAACGCGATGCCTGCGCTTTGAAATTGGCGTTTTCCCGGCGTGGGGCGGGGGCCTTGATTGACGGCGGTCGATAATGCCCGCCCTTGTCGGCATCACGCGCGGGGCGCAAAGCCGGGCAACCTGCGAACGCGCATCGGATCAGATTTTGCGGCCCGCGCCGTCCCAATAGGGGGCGCGCAGGCGCGGCTTGAAAATCTTGCCGCTGTCTTCGCGGGGCAGGGCGGCGTGAAAGTCAATAATGCGCGGGTGTTTGAAACGGGCCAGTTTCCCCTCCAGAAACGCGAGAACCTCGTCCCTATCCGGGGTGCAGCCATCGGCGGGTTGGACGGCGGCCACGACCTGTTCGCCAAATTCCGGGTGCGGTGCGCCGAACACGGCTACGTCGCGGATAAACGGGGCGCGCATCAGGACCGCTTCGATCTCGGCGGGAAAGATATTGGCCCCGCCGGAAATGATCATGTCTTTCTTGCGATCGGTGATGAAGAGGAACCCGTCCTCGTCCAGCCAACCCAAATCCCCGACAGAAAAATGCCCGCGCTTTTCTGCGGCGGCACGGCTTTCGGGATCGTTTGAGTAATCGAACCCCCCGAATACGTCCATGCGGGCGTGGATTTCCCCGACTTCACCGGGGGGCAGCGGGTTTCCGTCCGGGTCGAGAATCATCACGGTGCCGCCCATCTGCATCCGGCCCGCAGTGCCGGGTTTGGCCAGCGCCTCTTGTGACGATACCATGGTCATGAACCCGATTTCGGTGGCGCCGTAGCTTTCCCAGAACACCGGCCCCCACCAATCGATCATCGCGACCTTGAGATCATGCGGCCATGGCGATCCGGTAGAGACGCAGAATTCCACAGAGGACAGATCATAGCGCGCCTTGATGTCATCGGGCAGTTTGAGCATCCGGCTCATCATCGTTGGCACGAGATATATGTGGGTAATCGCATTGGCTTCGATCGTGGCGAGAAATGTCTCGGGATCGAATTTCGGCGCGACGAGGGCCGATACGCCCTCGGACACCAGCGCGGCGCTGGTCAGGGTCGAGGGGGCGGAGTGGTAGATCGGTGCCGCCGTCAGATAGCGCGAACCGGGCCGAAAGCGCATCATTTCGGTGCCGACCTGTTTCAGGACATCCTCGAAATCGCGGCGCGGTCCGGTGGGGGCGCGGCGCACCCCCTTGGGCATCCCGGTGGACCCTGATGTATAGCGCATCAGCGGGCGCATCATCTCTCGGGTTGGGGCGGGTTGTGCCGCGTCGACCAGATCGGCCCATTCCGGCAGGTCCGGGCGGGCGTTGGCGGCCTCTTGGCCGATGTCGTAGGCGTTGCACAGCGCCGGAGCGGGGGTCACGGCGATGATCTGACGGCCATCCAGAGCCTTTGTCAGGGGGGCAATCAGATCGCGATGGATGATGACAAAACCTGCGCCGCTATCGTCGCAGATCGCGGCCACTTCTTCTGCGGCAGCGTGCCAGTTCAGTGCCACGATCACCGTGCCCGCACGGGCCGCCGCGCGCATGATTTCAAGCTGTGGCAGATCGTTGCGCAGGATCACCGCCACCGGCACATCCGCACCTGCCCCCATGGCAGCAAGGGCTGACGCGCCTTTTTGCGCGCGGATTTCCAGCGCGGCACGGCTTTGGCGGTGATCGAAATCTGCGACGAATGCGTCTGTCATCGGATGTCTCCCGGTGGGGGCTGGTCCATGCGCGTCAGCCGCGCGAGGGCGCGGCGCATGGGTGCAATTGCTAGGCGTGAGGGACCCGCAAGACAAGCCATTTGTTTCGCCCTGCGGAACGGCGTTTCACTTTTTTTCATTTCCTTCTTGAAACCGGGTTTGTCCTGCGTCACGTTGTCAAATGTGTATCATTGTTCGTAAACCGGTCGAGACGTTTTGGCGAATTTGGTTCCGCCACGTTCAAACAAGACCAAAGATGCGGACATGTTCAGGCCTGCCCTTCCGGCAGGGCTGAAACGTAACTTGGGAGGATAACACATGCGTACATTTTCTTTGGCAGCCGTGCTCTGCCTTGCGTCCGGGCCGCTTCTGGCGCAGGACGTCAATCTGCCGTCACAGCTGACCTGGACGGCCTATGGGACCGGATCGGCTGGCTATAACCAGTCGGTGGCCATCGGGGCCGCGCTGCAAGAAGCAAGCGGCGTGAACCTGCGGGTTTTGCCGGGCAAGAACGACATTGCGCGCACCGAGCCCCTGCGTCAGGGCAAGGTCCAGTTTTCGGCCAACGGCGTTGGCGGATCGTTCATGGCACAAGAAGGCGTGTTCCAGTTCGCTGCCAAGCGTTGGGGTCCGCAGCCCGTCCGCGTTCTGGCGTCCAACAACGGCGGCGCGGTTGGCCTGTCCATGGCTGTGGCCGCGGAGGCTTGTGAAAAGGCTGGCAAGCCCGGCTGTGAAGGTTTCGAATATTCCGACCTCAAGGGAATGCGCGTGGCTTACGTCAAGGGCGCACCGGCCCTCAACGTCAACAACGAAGCCTATCTGGCCTATGGCGGGCTGACATGGGACGATGTCGAAGTTGTCGAATTCGGCGGGTTCGGCGATAGCTGGGCCGGAATGATGGACGGCAGCGTCGATGCCGCGTTTGCCTCGACCAACTCGGGCCGCGCCTATGAGGCCGCGTCCGGCCCACGCGGTGTCTATTGGCCCCCAATCGACCCCAACAATGCCGAAGGTCTGGCGCGGATGCAAAGCATTGCACCGTTCTTTACCCCGATGACGGCTGTTGTGGGTGCCACAATCGACGACACACCCGGCACCCCCACGGCGGGCTATGCCTATCCGGTTCTGATGACCTATGCGGAACAGGACGAAGACCTGACGTATAACATGACCAAGGCGATGCACGTCTATTTCGATGCCTACAAGGGCAACGCACCGGGCATCAACGGCTGGTCCATCGACAAGCAGAACTTTGAATGGGTGGCTCCGTATCATGATGGTGCGATCCGCTACTACAAGGAAGCGGGTCTGTGGACCGATGCGGCTCAGGCGCATAACGACAACCTGATCGCCCGTCAGGCCGCCCTGATGGCGGCGTGGGACGAGCTGATGGCTGAAGACCCTGAGAACTGGGAAGAAGCTTGGGACGCAAAGCGCCGCGAAGCGCTGGAAGCAGGTGGGTTCGCCGTCGTTTTCTAAGACGATGACGCGAAATGCACGATGACGGGCGGGCCTCAGGGCCCGTCCTGATCTTTTGGCCCGGCAGGCCGGGCTGTCCCATTCCTCACCCATCGAGAGCCCCATGACAGATAATAACGCCCTACAGGATCGCGGTGAGTCCGCGCTCGAAGCGGAACGCAAGGCCGAACGGCTGACCTTTTCCGGTCCGGCGCGCTGGCTGATCATCCTGTTCACGCTGGCCGCGATCAGCATCGCCATCAACCAACTCTTCAATCTGCGGATTGGCGGGTATTCCTTTCTGGAAGGGATGTATCTTTATGTTCTGGCTGGCCTTTTCCTCAGCCTGACATTCATCACTTTCCGCGCCTTCGGGCCGCCATCGCCCAAAGTGCCGTGGTATGATTGGGTTCTGGCCGCAGCGACGGTGGGAATTTCGGCGTTCTTCGTGCTGACGGCGGGAGAAAGCCTTGATAGCGGGTGGGAATATGCCGCCCCCGATACGGCGGTCTGGGCCTCAATCGCGTTCTATATTCTGATCCTTGAGGGCACGCGGCGCGCAGGGGGGCTTGTGCTCTTCGGGATTGTGCTGCTGTTTTCGGTTTACCCAACCTTTGCCGAACACGTTCCCGATCCCCTGAACGGGTTTACACAGCCCTTTACCGACGTGATCCCTTATTTCATGATCTCGTCCGAGGCGTCGTTCGGCATTCCGATGCGGGCGTTCGGTAACCTTGTCATCGGTTTCATCCTGTTCGGTGCGGTGCTGCAATTCACTGGCGGCGGCAAGTTCTTCAACAATCTCGCGATGGCGCTGGTCGGTGGCTATCGGGGTGGGGCGGCCAAGGTGTCGATCTTTGCTTCGGGCTTCATGGGCTCCATGTCAGGTTCGGTGATCTCGAACGTGCTGACCACGGGGTCTGTTTCGATCCCGGCGATGAAAAAGACCGGGTTTTCGCCGCGCTACGCCGCCGCGACCGAGGCATGCGCCTCGACCGGGGGGGTGCTGATGCCGCCGATCATGGGGGCCACGGCGTTTGTCATCGCGTCATGGCTCAGCCGTCCTTACGTGGAAATCATGTTGGCCGCAGCGATACCGTCGCTTCTGTATTTCTTTGGGCTGTTCGTGCAGATCGACGCCTATTCTGTGCGCCGCGGTCTCAAGGGCCTTCCCAAGGCGGACCGGCCCAGCGTCATGAAGACCCTCGCCGAAGGCTGGCTCTATATCACGGTCTTTGCCTTGTTGATCTATCTGATGGTGGCCTTCCGCTGGGAAACCACGGCACCCTTCTATGCGGTGGCCCTGCTGCTGGTGGTCAACCAGTTCCGCAAGGGTGACCGGGTTTCTTGGGACGGGTTTCTCAATATCATCGTATCGGTGGGGCGCACCCTGTCCGAACTGGTGGCGGTGCTTCTGGGGATCGGCATGATTGTCGGCGCGTTTCAGGCGACGGGCCTGACCGGACCGCTGGCCAACGAGCTGGTGCACATGGCGGGCAATTCGCTTCCGATGCTTCTGATCATGGGGGCGGTGACGTCCTTTATCTTTGGCATGGGGATGACGGTTACGGCCTGCTACATCTTCCTTGCGGTGGTTCTGGCCCCGGCGCTGGTTCAGGCGGGCTTGAACGAATTGGCCGTGCACCTGTTCATTCTCTATTGGGGCATGGTCAGCTTTATCACACCGCCTGTTGCCTTGGGCGCATTCGCCGCGGCGTCGATGGCCGGGGCAAATGCCTTCAAGACCGGGTTCGAAGCGATGAAGCTGGGCGGCGTTATCTATGTCGTGCCATTCTTCTTTGTGCTCAACCCGGCGCTGATCGGGCAGGGTGAGCCTTCCGAGGTCGCCTTTGTGCTGGCCTGTGCGCTGATCGGGGTCTGGTTCATTTCGGCGGCGTTGCAGGGCTATATCAGCTTTGTCGGCCCGCTGCATTCCAGTGCGTTGACAATGGCGCTGCGCTTTGTGCTGTTCTTTGCGGGGTTGTTGGTGGCGGCCCCGGTTGGCGGGGTCGCAGGGTTGAACCACACGCTGCTGACCTTGTCGGGACTGGCGCTTGCGGTTTTGCCCTTTGCTCTCGCCTGGCGCGCGGGACAGGCAGAAAACCTTGGCAAGGGCGTTGCCTGATCCAAAAAACCAGAACGCCCTGACGATGGTCAGGGCGTTCTTTTTTATATGATCGGTGTCCTAAAGCTTGGCACCGCCCGCTTCGGCAACGCCGGTAAAGCTGCGGTTCCATGTTGGGCTGATCAGAATTTCATTCAGACAAACATGCGGCGGGGCCTCGGCGATATAGCGCACGATGGAGCCCAGATCCTCGGCCTTGAGCATCTTGGCGATATCCTCGGGCGACGGTGGTTTGGGGCGGTGTTGCAGGATCGGCGTGGCGACCTCTCCGGGCATCAGGGCGGTGCAGCGGATGCCATTTGCGCCTTCTTCCTGATTGATCGAATGGCTCAGCGCCACCACCGCATGTTTTGACGCGCTGTAGGCCGGTCCGGTCAGCCGCGACGGATGACGCCCCGCCCACGAGGATGTCAGGATCAACGTGCCGTCACCGCGCGCCCGCATCTGCGGCAGCACCGCCAGAACGCCGTTCATCACACCGTTGAGGTTGATATCCACAACCCGCGCAAAATCCTGTGGTGTCACGGCACCAACCGCCCGGTTCGGGATATTGATCCCGGCATTTGCAAACAGGATGTCGATCCGGCCGTGGCGGGCCATCACATCGTCGCAGACGGCCTGCGTTGCCGCCGCATCCGCGACATCGAGCTGTGCCGTTTCGGCAGAACCGCCGGCCTCAGCGATCTCGGCGGCGACGCGCGCGATTTCTTCCAGACGACGCCCCGACAGCACGACATGCGCACCACTGTCGGCCAGCGCCTTGGCTGACGCTTCTCCGATGCCGCCTCCGGCCCCCGTGACCCATGCCACCTTGTTGCTGAGCGTTCCCATGTCGTCCTCCCTGACTGTTGCGGGTTTCGTGGCCAGAAACCCACAGAAACCCGTCCATGTCCAGAAGCCGCATGACTGGGAACGCCGCGTTCAGATATTCACCTGAATGAGGTAGGGCCCGGACGAGGCCAGACCGTCTTCCATCGCGGTCTCCAGTTCCTCGCATGTGCTGGCCTCGCAGGCTTCGACACCCATCGAGCGCGCCATCGAAACGAATTGAAGATCGGGCCGGTCCAGCGACAACATGTCGATGGCGCGCGGTCCGGGGTTGCCGACACCGACATTGGTCAATTCGCCTTGCAGGATCTTGTAGCGGCGGTTGGCAAAGATCAGGACGGTCACGTCAAGGTTTTCGCGCGCCATGGTCCAGAGCGCCTGTATCGTATACATCGCCGATCCGTCACCCGTCAGCGTCATGACCTTGCGATCCGGGCAGGCAATCGCGGCACCGATCGCGGCAGGCAGGCTATAGCCGATGGAGCCGCCACAATTGTTCAGCCAGGTGTGTTTCGGCGCTCCTTTAGTCACCGGAAAGAAGGCGCGGCCCGTTGTAACGGATTCGTCCACGACAATCGCGTCCTCGGGGATCGCGCGTGCGATGACTTGTGCGAGCCGATCCAGATCCAGCGGCCCGCTGGGCCGGTCCGGCAGGCCGGGGGCCACGACATGCGCGGGCGCCGTATCAGAGGCCCCTGTTGCAGTGGTCAGCGCGTGCAGGGCGGCCCCGAGGTCGGCCCCCGCATCAGCCAGCGTCAGGATCTCCGCGCCTTCGCGCGTCAGCACCGCAGGTTTGCCCGGATAGGCAAAGAAGCCGATCGGCGCGCGCGCGCCCAGCAGAACGATACGGTCAAACGGCTCCAGCACCTTGAGCGCGATATCAATCGGATAGGGCACCCGCCCGATCTCGACCCGGCCCGCGCCGCGTTCCAGCCGCGCATTGGACCATTCCGACAGGATCTTGCAGCCGGTGCGCGCCGCGATACGCCCGGCCATTTCCAGATTGGCTTCGCTCAGCGCCTCGCCGCCCAGCAACAACAGCGACGACGGCCCGTCCAGCGCCTCTGCGGCTTTCTCCAGCACGCTTTGGTCGAAATCCGTTGGCGCAGGCGGTTCCAGCGCATCATGGACGATACCGCCCTCTGTCCAGGCGGTGTCGCTGGGCAGGATCAGGGTGGCGATCTGACCCGGAGCCACCATCGCCGCCTGCACCGCCTTGGCGGCATCCTCGCCCACGGTTGCCGCCGATGGCGAGTTGTGGACCCAATGCGACACGGGGCGTGCGATGCCCGCGATATCCGAGGTCAGCGGTGCATCCAGCGCGATGTGGCTCGGGGCGTGTTCGCCCACGATATTGACGATGCCCGATCCGGCCTTCTTGGCGTTGTGCAGGTTCGACAATCCGTTGGCCAGACCCGGCCCCAGATGCAGCAGGGTCGATGCGGGCTTGCGCGCCATGCGGTAATAGCCGTCTGCCGCCCCTGTGGCGACACCCTCTTGCAATGCCAGAACCGACCTCATGCCCGCAATGTGATCAAGGGCGGCGACGAAATGCATTTCCGATGTGCCGGGATTGGTAAAGCACACCTCGATCCCGTTCGCGATGAGGCTGTGGACAAGGCTTTCGGCGCCGTTCATTTGCGTATCGTTCACAAGGAGTCCTTTCCTGTTTCCCAATAAGGTGCCCGCAGATCCTTCTTGAGGATCTTGCCGATCGTGCTGCGCGGCAGGGTGCCGCGCAGTTCGACGCCGGACAGTCGCTGGCTTTTGCCCAGCCGGGCGTTGGCCCGTTGCAGAATGTCATCGGCCCCGCGTGTCGCGCCGTCGCGCAACACCACCAGACCCAGCGGGGTCTCCCCCCAGGCCTCGGACGGAATTCCGATGGCGCAGGCGTCGGTCACATCCGGGTCGTCGAGAAGCACCAGCTCCAGATCGTTGGCATAGATGTTCAGCCCGCCCGAAATGATCATGTCCTTCTTGCGGTCCGACAGCACAAGGAACCCGTCTTCGTCGAACGATCCCATATCGCCCGAGCGGAAATACACATCGCCGTTTTCATTGCGCCAGATATAGTCCGCCGTCAGATCGTCGCGCCCGAAATACCCCGCCATCATGGTCGGACCACGGCCGCAGATTTCGCCCACCTCTCCGGGCGGCACTTCGTTGCCGTCTGCGTCGATCAGGCGGATATCGTTGCCGGGGGCCAGCTTGCCCACGGTGTGAAGCTTGGTCGGATGTTCGTCGGCCACCAGAACGGTGACACCGCCGCCTTCGGTCAGGCCGTAATATTCCATCAACTTGCCGGGGAACCGGGCCAGAACATCGCGTTTGACGTCCGCGCGCAGGGGGGCAGATGTCGAAAACTTGACCCGCATCGAACTGAGGTCGAAATCATCGAAATCCCCCACATCCATGATCCGCTTGTATTGAACGGGCACGAGCATGGTGTGGGTGATCTTTTCGCGTTCGACGATTTCAAGATATTTGCGCGCGTCGAACTTGGGCATCAGGTGCACACAGGATCCGCCAAACAACGTGGGTATGAACGATACAATGGTGGTGTTGGAATAGAGCGGCGTGGAAATCAGGGTGCGGGCATTGTCGTCATAGCCATTGGGCGACACCCGGTCCATCTGCGCCGCGCGCATCCAGTGATTGTGCAAGATCCCCTTGGGCGTGCCGGTGGTGCCCGAGGAATAAATCAGGTTGAACGCGTCCGACATCTCCAGATCAATCATCGGGTCGGTGGTGGATGCGGCTTGCATCGCGGCTTCGTAGTCCATGAAAGCGGGATCGGCAAAGTCGATGGCAAAGCGTTTGATCGCCATGTCCGTCACGAACCCGGCCACCAGATCGCGGTACTGGTCCGCCACAAAGATGGCCCGCGCGCCGCAGTCTGTCAGCATCTTGCGCAAGGCCTCGGGCGAGGCCATTGACGACAGGGGCGTGACGCAGCCCCCGGCCCGCAAGATGCCGGTGAACAGTTCTGCGTAGGCTATGGAATTGGCCGACAGGATGGCCACGTTGTCGCCTTTCTGCAGACCCTCGTGCAACAACAGGTTTGCGACCCGGTTCATCCGTTCGTCCAGCGCGCCCCAGTTCAGGCGTTGGTCGCCGCAGACAAGCGCGGGCTTGTCCGGATGTGCACGTGCATTGGCACGCAGCCGCGCCACAACCGTTTCGCTGGGTGGGGTGTCGGTAACGGGAGGATTGATCGGTATCATCTTGGGCGCACCATGTTTGGGTTGATGGGTATGCTTACTGCGAAATCAATAACAGCCTTGCGGTTCAAGGGGTAGGGACGACGCGCCGTTACGCGGCGAAACTACTTAAATTATCAAGTTTTTTCTTTGCCCGGTTTTCCGGTGCGGCTACACCTGAAAATCGACGAGACAGAACCACAAGCAGGAGAGATCCCGATGGAAGTGACGCAGGCCATGATGGAACGGCGCAGTATTCGCGGCTTTACCAAAGACCCGGTGGATCGCGCTCTGCTTGAGGAAATCATCGCTCTGGCCAATCGCGCGCCGTCCTCGATGAACACACAGCCCTGGCACCTGCATGTGCTGACCGGCGACGTTCTGGAAAAGGTTCGTCAGGGCAATACCGAACGGATGCTGGCCGGGGTGCCGCCGCAACGGGAAATCAAGGATCACGGATCATATGAAGGCGTGCACAGGCAGCGACAGATTGAAATCGCCGTGCAGCTTTTCGAGGCGATGGGCATCGAGCGCAACGACAAGGAACGCCGTCAGGATTGGGTGATGCGCGGGTTCCGGCAATTCGATGCGCCGGTGTCTGTTGTGGTGTGTTTCGACCGTTCGCTCGAGGAACGTGGCACCATCGCGCATTTCGATCTGGGAGCGGTGACCTACGGGCTGGTTCTGGCGGCGTGGGACCGCGGGCTTGGTGCGGTCATCAACGGGCAAGGCATCATGCAATCGCCCGTGGTGCGCGAACATGCGGGCATTCCCGATGATCAGGTCATTCTGACCTGTGTTGCGCTGGGCTGGCCGGATGAAAGCTTTGCCGCCAATTCGGTGAAATCACGCCGCCGCCCGGTTGAAAATGCGGCCCGGTTTGTAGGCTTCGATTAAGCTTGCCGAACCGGCGGGGTTTGGAAAAGGCCCGCTCGGTCCGGTATCGGGGCACCAAAGCCTTTATCACAGGCGCTGCCATCAGCATTTCAGGCCATCATCCGGGCCGCGCGGTCCTTGATCAGTTGCGTGAATGCATCCCCGATTTTTGACTTGGGTTGCAGCTTGGATTTCATCAGCCAGACGGTCAGGTGGAGAGCAGGTGCCAGCGGTCTGAATTCAATGGAATTGCCTCTGTATTCCTGCACCGAAAGCGCATCGACCATCGTGACGCCGATCCCGCGTTCGACCATTCTCATGCGCGTGAACGACAGCGACGCCTCCGCGCGCTCGATCGGTTGGGCACCTTCCAGATCGAAAAAATCTTCGATCTGCTTGCGGGACCGGTCCAGCATGCTGGCGGTGATGAAGTTCTGGCGGTGAAAGTCGCTTGGTTGCAGCCGGGCCTTTGCGCAAAGCGGATTTGTCTTTTCAATGGCTGCCATCAGTTCGACGTTGAACAGCTTGCTGCAGTCCACATTGGGATCGTCGATGGACAGCAGGCCGATGGCAAAGTCGATCTGTCTGCGCGCCACCAGCTCGATCAGTGCGCGGGAGTTTCTGGTTTGTATGTTCGTCGCGACGGCGGGATGCGACAGCATGAAGGTTGCCACGGCTTCCGGGACGAATTCGCGGGACAGTTGCGGCGTGGTGCCGACTGTCAGGCTGCCATGGCGCATTTCCCTCAGGTTTCGGGCGCGGGATTCGAGCTGGCGAAGACTGATCAGCGAAGCTTCTGCCTGTTCCGCGATCAGTCGGCCTTCTTCGGTCGGATACAGGCGGCCATTCATCCGTTCGACCAACTGGAAACCAAAGTGATCCTCCAGTTTCTTGAGCATCTTGCTGGCGTTCGATTGCGTGGTGTGCATGACCCGCGCGGTTTCGGACACGGATCCAAGGCGGATCAGGTTGTTGAGGAATTCCAGGTCCCGAGTGCGCATATCCATTCCATCCATTCATGCATCTATGAAAACTATCAATTTGTAGAATACCATTTCCCCCCATAGCCTGACCAGCACGTAGGAGGGGGTCGCGCTTGGGAGACCATTGGGGGTCTGGGGCGACACCGCAGGGAGACAAAAATGACCAATGACACGATGAATCGTCGTGCGTTCTTGCAACGCACAGGTGCCGCTGGCGCAGCGTTGGCGGCGAGCACGGCAGTGCCTGCCTTTGCATCGGCGGGCCAACCTGTTGAGAGCATGTCGGTGCTGACGGCAAACGCGAGCTTTGACCCGGTGCGCCCGGAAATGGGCCGACTGATCACCCAGGCTGCCAAGGGCATTGGCTGGGATATCAAGCTGGCCGCAGAAGATTACAACCTCGGTATCGGCAAGGTGTTCAAGGAGCAGGACTTTGACATGTTCATCGTCCGCTGGACCGGACGTGCCAACCGGATCGACCCGGAAACCTTTATCCGGATGCAGCATCACAAGGACGGGGCCTATAACAAATGGGGCTATGACAACGCGCGCATCAACGAATTGAGCGACGCCCAGCAGGTTGCCATGGTTGCCGAAGAGCGGCAGGCGCTGGTGCACGAAGCACAGGCCCTGTTGCACGAAGATGCCGTGCGCAGCCCGATCGTTTATCCGTCCATGACAAACGCCTATCGCGAAGACCGGCTTGAAGGCGTCGTGCCCATGCTGGGCGAAGGGATCGGCAGCTTCTGGACCGATATCAATGTCAGCGTGAAACATGGCGATGGGTATGTCCGCACCGGCCAGACGTCGCCGCTGAAGAACCTCAACCCGGTGTCAGCCACCGATTCAAACGAATTCAAAGAACTCCGGATGATCTATGATCGTCTTGCGCAGGTTGACCCGACAGGCAAGGTGGTGCCTTGGGCGGCGACCGCGATCAATATCGTTGACGACACGACCGTCGATATCGTGTTGCGCGATGGCATGAAGTTCCACGACGGTATGCCGGTCACCATTGATGATGTGATTTTCAGCTTTGATTATTGCACCAAGTGGAAAGCGCCGTTCTTTATCTCGTCGCTGGAAAAGTTCGAAAGCGTCAGCAAGACCGGTGCCAATTCGCTGCGTATCAAGCTGAGCGCGCCGCATGCGCCGCTGATGATCAACTTCTTCTGTTCGTTCTTCATTCTGCCCCAGCACATCTGGAAGGATATTCCGGAAAAGGCAGGGATTGACGATGTTCTGAACTTTGCCAACGAAAACCCGATCGGTTCGGGCCCGTTCAAGTTCGACTATTGGGATCGCGGCAAGGAACTGAAAGTCAGCGCCAACATGGATCACTTCAGCCCGCCGAAATGCGCAGGCATCATCCGTGTCACATATGGCAGCCACGATGCGATGGCGGCGGCAATCGAAGCAGGCGAATGCGACCGCACCCGCTATATTCTGAAACCCGCGCTGGTTCAGGATCTCAACAAGATCAACGGCGTTGTTGGCGCGGGCTATGCCAGCCACGGCTTCTATGACCTTGGCTATAATGTGCGGCGTGGTCCTCTTGCCGACAAAGCCTTCCGCAAGGCCATGGACATGATCATCCCCCGCGATGTCATTCGCGACGTCATCATGTCGGGCTATGCCGAAAACGGCGGGTCGGTGATCGCACCGGCGAACAAGTTCTGGCACAACAGCGCGGTGAAATCGCGGCCCACCAACGTCAAGGCCGCGCGCGACGTTCTGGCGGCGGCCGGCTATAGCTGGAACGATGACGGAAAGCTGCTCTATCCGGGCTGATCCATCTGACAAAAGAGCCTAGTTTCATCAAACCGTCAGGCCCGCAGGGGCCTGACGGACCCTTCCTGCTCATGCCCGGAACAGTCCCATGCTTGACTATATCCTCCGACGTTTCGTCTATACCCTGATCACCATCTTTGCGGTGGCGACGATCTTGTTCATCATTTTCCGTATGCTTCCGGGTGAGCCGACAATGCAGGTCATCAGCCCGGCGATGGACCCGGCGGTGCAAGAGCGGATGCGAGAGGCGTTCGGACTGAACGAACCGGTCTGGAAGCAATACATGATCTACATGAAGAACCTCGCGACGCTGGAATGGGGGCGGTCCTTTGTTTCGGCGCAAGAAGTCACCGATATTCTCGGTCATCGGTTCTGGAACACGATCCTTCTGATGGCGGCAGGCATGTGCATGACGCTGGTTCTGGGCATCGGCATGGGCATTATCATGGCATGGCGGCGCAACGGGCCTGTGGACCTGATCGGAACGGTGGTCGGGCTGATTTTTCAGGCGGCACCGCCCTTTATCACCGGGCTTTTGCTGCTGATGGTGCTGAGCTACCGGCTGGGGATGTTCCCGACAGGCGGCATGTATGCGCCGGGCGCACGTCCTGACGGTGTGCTGGACCTGTTGATGACTGCGGATTTCTGGCACCGTTTGGTTCTGCCGACGCTGACAGTGGGCATGTATTATATCTCGACCCCCATGCTGATCATGCGCGACAGTATGCTTGAGGTTCTGGGATCCGATTACATCGAACTGGCCCGTGCCAAGGGGCTGAAATCGCGGGTTATCATGATGCGCCACGCAGCCCGCAATGCGCTTTTGGGTGTGGTCACGATCTCTGGCATCATGATCGGCTTTGCGGTTGGCGGGCAGGTGGTGGTTGAATCCCTGTTCTCGTGGCCCGGAATGGGTCAGTTGATGGTCGAAAGCGCCGCGCAGCATGATTATCCGGTGGCACAAGGCACCTTTCTGATGCTGGCGATCCTCGTGATCTCGCTCAATTTTCTGACCGACGTTCTCTATTCCTATCTTGATCCCCGGATCAAAATTACCGCGAAAGGGCTGAGCTGATGGCAGGAGGTCTGAAGATCGCACAACTGGAGTGCTGGCCGATCCGCATTCCGCTTGCGCGCCCCTATCACCTGTCGGCTGTGCTGGGCACGCTGACACATTCGCGGGCCGCTATTGTCAGGGTGACGCTCGAGAACGGAGTGACCGGGTGGGGCGAATGCGATCCCCATGCCGAATTCGATGGCTACACGCTGGAAAAGGCAAGCCAGGCGATTGCGGCGCGCGCACCGGACATGACCGGCCAGTGTGTGGCCGAATGGGTGGAAAACGGGCTGGGCCGTGGCCACCATGGCACACCGGCTGCCGCCATCGACATCGCGTGCTATGATGCCTTGGCCCGCGCGCGACAGTTGCCTGTCTGGCAGTTGCTGGGCGCACGTGCGCAGGATGGCATTGATGTCCTCTGGCCCACTTCCAGCGGGACCGCGCAGGAAGATCTGGACGTTATTCACGAACGCCACCCACAGGGATTTCGCACCTATATGCTGAAAATGGGCAGCAGGCCGATCGAGGATGAGATCACCCGCACACGCGATGTTCTGGAGCGGGCCCCGGACGGGGTCAAGATCATGGTCGACGCCAATCAGGGATGGAGCAGGGAGCAGGCGCAAGCCTACGTCAAGGGCTGCGACGGGTTGCCGGTGGTCTTGGTCGAACAGCCCCTGCGCGCCGAGGATCTGGAGGGGATGAGCGCGCTTTGCGATCAGACGGATCTGCCGATTTCCGTGGATGAGGCGCTTTTGACCCCCGCCAATGCCGAGGAGATCATCCAACGCGGGTCCGCGGATGTGTTTTCGATCAAGATTTCCAAGAATGGCGGTTTGGCAAACAGTGTCCAGATCGCCGATGCGGTGCGCAAGGCAGGCAAACGGGTGTTGATGAACTCGATGATCGAACTGGGCATTACACAGGCCGCGTCGCTTCATCTTGGGGTGACATTGCCCCACCTCATGCCCTGCGGCCACGCCTATATGTCGACCCTCAGAATGGCCGATGACGTCACGGATTTTTCGGACTGGATCAAGAACGGAGTGGCGGTGCTGCCTGACCGGCCGGGTCTGGGTGTCGAGGTCTCACTGGAAAAAATCAAG
Source organism: Alphaproteobacteria bacterium (assembly GCA_030425395.1). Taxonomy (GTDB): domain Bacteria; phylum Pseudomonadota; class Alphaproteobacteria; order Rhodobacterales; family Rhodobacteraceae; genus JAUIAS01. Next base: position 35,150 of record JAUIAS010000020.1, on the reverse strand, counting down.
GAATATCAGGCGGGAGATGCCTATGTCGTCTAGCGGAGCATCGCACAAGTTACACGGCCTGCGGCTGGCGCTTGGCGAACATTACCGGATCATCAATTCGAACAAACTGAGCCAGTTCGGGTTCTGGGTCATCGTCGTGTTCACGGTGATCGCGCTTCTGGCACCGTGGCTTGCCCCGTATGATCCATGGGAAATGACCTATGACAGCGAAGGAAATTTCGCGTCCCTGCGCCCGCCATCGTGGGAATTTCCAATGGGCACAACGCATCTGGGATATGATCTGTTTTCGCAGCTCATTCTGGCGACACGCACGACGCTTCTGATCGGGGTGGTGTCAGGTTTCATCTCGATCGTGATCGGTGCCAATGTCGGGCTTATCGCAGGCTACTACGGCGGCAAGGTCGACGAGGTCTTGATGCGGATCACCGACATTCTCTACGGAATGCCGTTCCTGCCGTTCATCATCGTTCTGATCGCTCTTTTCGGGCGCAAGCTGGAATTCATCATTCTCGCCATTGTCCTGATTATCTGGCGCACCTCGGCGCGGGTGATCCGGGCACAGGCCATGTCGATCAAGCAACGCCAGTTCATCCAGATGGCCAAAGCGCGCGGCGCGTCGGACTTTCGCATCATCTATTTCCATATTCTGCCGAACGTGATGCCGCTCTTGCTGCTCTATGCCGCTTTCAACATCGCATGGTCGATCATTACCGAAGCTTCGGCCAGCTTCCTTGGGTTCGGCGACGGGGAAACCATCAGCTGGGGCGGCATGCTCTATGAGCTTTGGCTGTCGGGCAAGACCCGCGTGGCGTGGTGGTGGTTTGCCTCGCCATCGGTTTGCATCATTTTGTTGGTGGTATCTCTGGTCTTTGTCAGCAGGGCCTATGAAGAAGTTGCCAACCCGCGACTGCGCAAAAGGTGAATGACATGAGCAATCCGCAAGACCCCCTTTTGTCCGTCCGCAATCTTGGCGTTGTCTACAACACCTCTCAAGGCCCGGTTCATGCTGTAAGCAATGTCAGCTTTGATGTTCGGGAGAATGAGGTTTTCGGCATTGCCGGGGAATCCGGGTGTGGGAAATCCACGCTGATCAAGGCGCTGTTGCGGCTTCTGGCCGAAAATGGAACTGCAACCGCCGATCGCTGCACCTATCGGGGGCGCGCCCTGATGGATATGGACGAAGAAGATTTTCGCCGGGAAATCCTGTGGCAGGAAATCTCGATGGTGCCGCAAAGCGCCATGGCGTCGTTCAATCCGGTGCACCGGGTTGGCGATCAGGTGATTGAATCGATTCAGGCGCATCGGGATGACAGCCGCGCCCAAGCCATGGAGCGCGCCGCCGAACTGTTCGATGTGGTCGGTCTGGAACCGGGGCTGCTGAAAAGCTATCCGCACGAGTTTTCCGGCGGCATGCGTCAGCGCGCGATGATCGCGATGGCGTTGTCGCTCGACCCCGGCCTGATCATCATGGACGAACCCACAACCGGGCTGGATGTGCTGGTTCAGGAACGTATTCTGCGGCGTATCAGGGAAATCCGTTCGGAACTGAAAAGCTCGATCATCCTGATCACCCACGACATCGCCGTCATTGCCGAGATGAGCGACCGGATCGCCATTATGTATGGTGGTGAGATCATGGAACAGGCCAGCGCCATAGATCTTTTCGAGAACCCGCATCATCCCTATACGCTGGGGCTCAAGAACGCGTTTCCGTCGATCACCACGCTGGGAACCGAACTGATCTCGATACCCGGTTCGCCGCCAACATTGGTGGGGCCGGTGCAAAGCTGCCCCTTTGCGCCGCGTTGCCCGTTTGATGATGCGATCTGCCACAGTGCCAATCCGGAGGCAAAAGAGATTGCCGAGGGACATATCGTGCGATGCGCGCACAGCGCCGACGCCGCGCGGTTCCGCGAACTTGCAAAGGAGAAGTCGACATGGCTGTCCTAGAACTCGACCGGCTCAGCCGCCAATTCGAATTGACGCCGGGGTTCGTCGAAAGGGTGATCCAACGCAAAAAGCCCAGTTACATCAAGGCTGTTGAACGATTGAGCATTTCGATCGGCGAGAACGAAATTCTTGGTATCGCAGGTGAATCCGGGTGTGGCAAATCCACGACCTGCACCATGGTTTCGGGGCTTCTGGACCCCACCGAAGGCGACATCAGGTTCAGAGGGAACTCAATCCTTGGGCTTAAGGGTGCGGCGATCAAGGATTACCGCCGCGCGGTTCAGATGATCTTTCAGGACCCTTACGAGTCTCTCAACCCACGGTTTCGAATTGTCGATATCGTGGCCGAAGGTCCACGGGCGCTTGAACTCTGGGGGGCTGACGAAATCAAGCGCCGGTCGCTGGCCATGCTGGATGCGGTCGGCCTGCCATCGGGCAAATACGCCGAGCGGTTCCCGCATGAGCTTTCGGGCGGTGAACGCCAGCGGGTCGGCATCGCAAGCGCCTTGGTCATGGAACCCGAAGTGATCATCGCAGATGAACCGCTGTCGATGCTGGATGTCTCCATCCGCGCCGGGATTCTTGATCTTCTGCGCGAGATGCAGGCCGAACGCGGGTTTTCGTCGCTTTATGTCAGCCACGACCTTTCGATCCTTGGCAACGTGGCCGACCGGCTGCTGGTCATGTATCTGGGGCAGGCGATGGAGATCGGCCCGGCAGAAGAAGTCATCCGAAACCCAAAACACCCCTATACCAAGGCATTGATTGGCGCGGTTCCGATCCCCGATCCGCGCTCGCGCAGGGAGGTTCCGAATATCCGCGGGGAAATTTCCAAACCGATTGATCCGCCGCCCGGTTGCCGCTTTGCGCCACGATGCCCCTATGCGAATGCATCCTGCAACGAAACCTTTATCGAAATGAAAACCGGGGATTCCAGCCTGCATCAGGCTGCGTGCCACCGACTGGACGAAATCGCGAATGCAGGATTATGACGTAGCTGTTGTCGGGGGCGGGCTTCTTGGGTCGGCCTTTGGTTGGGGGCTGGCGCGCAGGGGCCAGAAAACGGTCGTCTTTGATGAGGGCGATAGGGCGATTCGCACCGCGCGCGGAAATTTCGGATTGGTCTGGGTGCAAAGCAAGGGCCAGAACATGCCCGAATATGCGGCATGGTCGCTGCGGGCGAGCCAGCTCTGGCAGGATTTTGCGGCGGAACTCACCGAAAACACCGGCGTTGACGTCCATTATGTCAAGCAAGGCTATAATATCGTCGCCACCGAAGCCGAGCTGGAAAGCGCCATTGCAGGTCAGGACCGGATCACGGCGGGGATGGGCGACAAGGCATACGGTTACGAGGTTTTGGATCACAAGACCCTGAAGGCCGTCGCGCCGCATATCGCCGACAGTGTGCCGGGGGCGATATACACCGGCCATGACGGGCACTGCAATCCGCTGTTCCTGATGCGCGCGCTGCATCAGGACATGCAGGCAAAAGGCGCGCATTATCAGCCCAACACGCGCGTCGGCGCGATCACACCGCGCGCCGATGGCGGATTTGACCTGACGGGCGAAGATGGCACGCTGTTGGGGTCGGCTGCGCGCGTGATCGTCGCGGCGGGCCACGGAGCGGTCAATCTTGTCCGCGATCTGGGGATCGATTTGCCTGTGCATGCCGATCAGGGGCAGGTTCTGGTCACTGAAAAAGTCAGCGAGAGCATGTCCTTTGCCACGGGCACCGTGCGTCAGACCGACAACGGGTCCTTTCTGTTGGGCGCGTCGAGCAAACAGATCGGGATGGATACCCGCACCGATTTGCCGACACTGGCCGAAGTGGCGCGCTATTGCATTTCCGTCTTTCCCTTTCTTGGCAAATTGCGGCTACAGCGCGCCTGGGGGGCTCTCAGGGTCATGACGCCGGATGGTTGCCCGGTTTATCAGCAGTCCGAAGCGCATCCGGGGTTGTTTTCCTTTGCCTGCCACAGCGGCGTGACCTTGTCCTCGGTCCACGCGCTCGAGGTTGCCAAATGGGTGTCCGAAGGGAATATCCCGTCTGAATTCAATGTCTTCCACCCAAGGCGGTTTGATGTTTAAGCGCAGCTCCGAAATCCGCAACAGCGTGTCCATCACCTTTGAAGGACAACAGATTGATGCCGAAGACGGCGAGAGCGTCGCCGCGGCCCTTTTTGCGGCTGGCATTTCGGGTTTTCGCTACGCGCCCGAAAATGCCAGCCTGCGCGGCCCCTATTGCATGATCGGCAACTGCTTTGAATGCATGGTCGAAATTGACGGACAGGGTGGGCGGCAAGCCTGTCGTGAACGGGTTCGGGCTGGCATGGCGATCAGACGCCACTCGGGTTTGCCAAAGCCGGAGGCGGAATCATGACTATGGATGTTGCCATCATCGGTGCCGGACCGGCGGGTCTGAGCCTTGCCATAGGGTTGGCCAAATCGGGTGCCAAGGTCGCTATAATTGACGAGCAGCCCAGCCCCGGAGGCCAGGTTTACCGTGCGGCGGAACGCAATGCCGATGCGACCGACCTTCTCGGGTGGCTGGGGCCGGACTATGCCAAGGGCGCAGCGCTTGTGGCCGAGGCCCGCCAGACGGATGGTATCACGTGGCGCATGGCAAGTTCGGTCTGGGATATCCGTCCGGAAGAGGATGGGTGCGAACTTGGCCTGCTGACGGCTGGCAAGACATCGGTCGTCAGGGCGGCCCATGTTGTTCTGGCCACCGGTGCGATGGAGCGCCCGACACCGTTTCCCGGCTGGACGTTACCGGGCGTGATGAGCATCGGAGCGGCGCAGACCTTGTTCAAGGACAGCGGGCTGCTCCCCGAAGACGGTGTTGTTCTGGCCGGGCAGGGGCCTTTGTTGTACCTGTTCGCGGCGCAGCTTCTTGCCGCGGGGATCAAGCCGCAAGCCGTTCTGGATTTCGCACCCAAGTGGGCGGCCCCTTCAAATTTGCCTCTTCTTGCCCGCGCGACCTTGGGGGCCGCCCCGCAAATTGCCAAGGGCTTGCGCCTGAGAGCAGAAATCAAGCGGGCCGGGATCGCGCATCACTATCGCGTCGAGCGGATCGAAGCGCATGGAGCTGACGCCTTGGATCGGGTGACGTTCCGCCACAAAGGGGGCGAGCGGCACATCGAGACTTCGCTCTTGCTGGTGCATGACGGCGTCATTTCAAACACCCATGCGTCTATGGCCGCCGGATGCGCGCATGACTGGGACGGCGAACAGGCGGCATGGGTGCCGCGTCTTGATGACCACGGGCGCACCAGCCGGGATCGGATCTGGGTGCTGGGTGACGGTGCCCGCATTCTGGGGGCGGATGCGGCTGTCCTTCAGGGGCGGATCATGGCGCGCAGTATCGCGCGGGATCTGGACCCGACGACGCCACAGGATGCCGGACGGGATCAAAGCGACCGAAAGGCATTGCAGAGGCTTGCCACGCTGCGGCAATTTCTGGACCGGCAATACCCGCCCGTTCCGGCCTTTTCACAGCCGCCTGACGAAACGACGATCTGCCGGTGCGAAGCTGTCTTGGCGGGCGATATCCGCGCGCTTGTACGCTCGGGCTGCATGGGACCAAACCAATTGCGCGCCTTTTGCCGTGCGGGCATGGGCCCGTGCATGGGCCGGCAATGCGGCAATGCGATCACCCGGATCATGGCCAAGGAAGCAGGGCGAGAGGTTTCCCAGATCGGACATTTCACGATCCGCACACCGCTGAAACCGGTTTCGCTGGCCGAGCTTGCCAACCTTGAGGACGCCGATCCGTGACGTGTGGCATGAGAAAAGATGCCTTCAGGGGTGACATCGTTGGCACTGTCGCCGGCGACTGAGGCACCGGAGGTTTGAAATGGAGTTGGACGCCACCAACACACCCAAGACTGTTCGGTTGAGCTTTGAGGGCACCGCGATCGAGGCCCCGGCGGGGGCGACAGTTGCGGCGGCGCTTCTCGCGGCGGATATTATAGCCTTCGGCACGAGACCGGTTTCGGGTTTGCCGCGCGGGGCGTTCTGCATGATGGGCACCTGCTTTGAATGCATGGTCGAGATTGACGGCATCGCAAACCGTCAGGCTTGTCTGGAGACCGTGCAAGAAGGGCAGAATATCCGCCGGATGCCGCCGCGTATTCCCACGAAAGGGCAAGGTGATGGCGACGACTGAATGCACGCAGGTCGATGTCGCGGTGCTCGGGGCTGGCCCGTCCGGCATGGCGGCCGCGATTCACGCGGCCGAGGCTGGCGTGGACGTGGCCTTGATCGACGAACATCCTCAGGCAGGAGGCGCGATCTGGCGCGGTCTCGCCAATGCTTCGGGCAGCCGTAGGCAAACCCTGCTGCGTGATTATCCCGATGGGGGCGCGATGCTGGACCGGCTCGGAGCGGCAAAGCTGAGGCGGATACACGCGGCGACCGTCTGGGAAGTGACACGCGACCGCGTGATTTTCTATTCCCAAGCGGGTGTGGCAAGGCAGCTTGCCGCCCGGCGCATCATTCTTGCCAACGGTGCGCTTGAACGGCCGATGCCGTTTCCCGGCTGGACCATGCCGGGCGTCCTGACGGCTGGTGCGGCGCAAATCATGCTCAAGACCAGCGGGATCACGCCTCCGGGTCCGGTTGTGATGGCCGGTAGCGGGCCGCTTGTCTTACTGGTTGCAGCGCAACTTCTTGAGGCGGGCCAACCCCCTGAGGCAATCATCGACACCACCCCGCGCGGCAATTGGAAAAGGGCCCTACGTCATCTGCCTGTGCAAAGCTCAGCGCGGCAGATACTCGCAAAAGGTCTGAAGCTGAAACGCGATTTGCGTCGGGCGGGCATTCCCGTTTATCGGGGTGCAACCGATCTGGAAGCTTTGGGTGACGAAACGGTATCGGGCGTCCGGTTCCGGCACCGAACGCATATGACCACACTGAACTGTTCAACGCTTCTGGTGCATTGCGGCGTGGTGCCGAATACACAGATTTCGCGGGCCATCGGGCTGGACCACGTCTGGGACGAAACAGGGCAATTCTGGCGACCTCATGTGGATGACATGCAGCGCAGCAGCGTCGCTGGCATCCTGATTGCGGGGGATGGCGGGGGCATTGCCGGCGCAGAGGCGGCGGTGCATTCCGGGCGGATTGCGGCAATGGCGGCTCTGGACGGGCTGGCAGACGTTTCAGAAACGGCGTTCGACCATGAGCGCAAGGCGCTTGCCCGGCACAAGGCCATTCGGCCGTTTCTCGACACGTTTTATGCTCCGGCCGCCGAATTTCAGCGCCCCGGAAACGATACGATCGTGTGTCGCTGCGAAGAGGTGACTGCCGGGCAGATCCGGCAGCTGGTCAGGCAGGGATGCCATGACCCGAACGCGGTGAAATCGTTGGGGCGCGCCGGAATGGGGCCGTGTCAGGGCCGCTATTGCGGTCAGACGGTGTCGCGTCTGGTTGCCGAGGTGCGCAACGAACCCGTTTCGGATGTTGGATACTTCCGCCTGCGACCGCCGATAAAGCCGGTTACACTTGGTGAATTGGCCAGCCTGACACCGGACGAGGCCCGCAATGATGGCTAGAGGCGCAGATGTGATCGTGGTCGGGGGCGGGCTCCACGGGCTTTCCGCGGCGCTTCATTTATCATTGCGCGGTGCGAAAGTGCTGGTTCTGGAAAAGGACTATAGCGGGCGCCATGCCTCGGGCGTCAATGCGGGCGGGGTCCGCCGATTGGGGCGCGATCTGGCCGAGGTGCCGCTTTCGGTTGAGGCGATGAAGCTCTGGCACGGGATCGAACAGCTTGTCGATGACGATTGCGGTTTTACCCGCTGTGGGCAGGTTCTGGTCGCGGAGACGGAAAAAGAGCTGGACCTGCTGCGCACGCGGGCGGCTTCGGTCGTGGCGCTTGGTTTCGACCATGAGGAAGTGATCGGCGCATCCGAGCTTTTGGAACTGGTCCCGGCGATCGCGCCACATTGCAAGGGCGCGCTTGTGTCCCGCGATGATGGCGCCGCGCTGCCGTTCAAGACCGCAAATGCCTTTCGCCGCAAGGCCGAAGCCCTTGGCGCGACGGTGTTGACCGGTGCCGAAGTGACCAACGTTTCGCACGCGGATGGTATCTGGCAGGTCGAGACACCCCAAGGGCGCATGGATGCCCCGGTTCTGGTCAATGCCGCTGGGGCATGGGGGGGTAAAATCGCCGGAATGACGGGCGACCCGGTGCCGCTTGAGGCGCACGCGCCGATGCTGATGATCACCGAACCGGTCGCACCTTTTCTGACGCCGGTCCTCGGGGCCGCCGGACGCACGCTGTCGTTCAAGCAGTTCGACAATGGCACCCTGTTGATTGGTGGCGGCTTCAAGGGCTATGCCGATACCGATATCAACCGCGCTGAGACACGGCTGTCCGGATTGACCGAAAGCGCCCGCACCGTGCAGGCGCTGTTTCCTCAATTGCGCGATGTTCGCATTGTGCGCGCTTGGGCCGGTCTGGAGGGCGTTCTGCCTGACATGATCCCGGTCCTTGGCCGCTCGCAACGCTGGGAAACGGCCTTTCACAGCTTTGGGTATTCCTACCACGGGTTTCAACTCAGCCCGATAACCGGAAAGATCATCGCTGATCTTGTGACGGATGGACAAAGCGATTTGCCGATTGACCCGTTTGCCCCCGAACGGTTCGTCTAGGCCAACAGATCACGCCACCACACGCGCCAATGCTGACCCCGAAGGTTTATTCCGGCAGTGCGCAAGGCACCGCCGGAACAAGGATCGGTCATCGCGCCGGTGGCGCACGGTCCAGCACCAGATGCGGCATCCCGTCCGAGGTGATATCCGCGGTGCGCCCATCGCGACCCACGGTGGCGCGGATGCGTTTGCGAAAGTTTGAAAAGCTTTCGAACCGCACGACATCCACGGCCTCATCAAGGTCCAGTTCGAGGCGGGTCTGCCCCGGCTGCACCTCCTGCACCGCGCGGATCGTTGCGGTGAACGGCTGCGACAGATACCGCCCGCTGACCTTGGCGCCGACCTGCCATGCGCCTTTCGCATGGGCCGCGACGATGGCGGCATGGCAGGTGTTCCAATCGCGGAACCCATAGGACCGGGCCACCACCTCGAGCGCGCGGGAGTGGGGCAGGGGCGTTCCCTTTGCCGCGTGCTCCGCGCGCAGGGCGCGGGCCTCGGCCTTGGCGGCGGACAGAGTGGGCAAGGGACCGGTCATGACATCACCTGCGCGGTTCTGCTGTGAAACAACCCCCACCGATACGGCCCGCCCCGGGCGCGTGATGCCAGAACCAGCACCGTCAGCCCCAGCAACAACGCCTCGGATGCGGGCGAGGCAAGCCAGATCCCCGGTTCCCCCAGCTGCATGGTCATCACAGCGGTCAGCGGCAGGGAAAACAGGTAGGTCTTGCTCAGCCCCAAGATCGCCGCGCGGCGCGCATCCCCGATGGATTGGAAATGCGATGAGATCATCATCAGCGGGCCGGAGATGAAAAACAGCAGAACGATCTGCGGCAGGATGCGCGCCACCTCAGCGATCACCTGTGCATCGCTGGTAAAGGCCGCGCCAATCGTTCCGGCTGCGGTCATCAGGACAGCTTGGGTCACTGCGCAATATACACCCGCCGTCACCACCGCGATGCGCAGGCCGTGGTCCACCCGCCCGAACATCCCCGCGCCAAAAGTATTGCCGGTGATGGTCTGCATCGCGTGGCTCAGTCCAAGCAGCGGCAAAAAGGTGAAGGTCAGCACGCGGGTGATGATGCCATAGGCGGATACGGTTTCTTCATATTGCGGTGTGCCGGTCCATTGCAGCGCCGCAATGATCGCCATGGACCCCAAGGCAATGCCCAGAAAACTGAGACTTTGCGGCGCGCCCAGTGCCAGAATTTCGCGGCCGCCGCGCAGAGCGGCCATCGCGCCGGGCGCAGGCAGGCGCAGGCGCGTCTGGCCAATGACACGGAACACCACCAGCGTGATCAGGGCAAAGCCCTGCGCCATTGCCGTGCCAAGCGCCGAGCCGGCGACGCCCATGTCCAGAACTGCAATCAGAACGTAGTTGCACACTACGTTCAAGAGCGAGATCAGAACGCTCATCCCCGCCATCAGCCCAACCCGGCCTTCGTTGCGCAGCGCGTCCGATTGCACCGAGAGGATGAACATCAGGGGCGACATCGCCACCGTAATGTGCAGATACGTTTTGCCCATCTGCGCCAGCGCGCGATCCCCGTCGGCAAGTGCCAGTGTCGCGGCGTCGCCAAAGGCTGCGAACACGGCGATCAGCGCGGCACCGCAGATCAGCGACAGCCCGTGCGCCGTGGCAAATACCGCGCGCGCATCTTCAAAGCGGCTTGCCCCAAGGCGGCGCGCCAGCGCGCTGGACATACCGCTGGAAACCAGCGTGGCCAGCGCGATCATCAGCATGTAAATGGGAAAGACAAGCGTCACCGCCGCAAGCGCGTCCGCGCCCACGTAATGGCCAAGAAACAGGGCATCGGCGACTGTGAGAAACCCGTTCATGCTCATCACCAGAATGATGGGCAGGGCGGTTCGGGCATAGGTTGGACCAAGCGGTCCGGTCAGAAATCTGTTGGTCTGGGAATGGGACATATCCCGTAGTCCTCTCGCTGAATGTCGAACATGTAAAGGACGGGGCCCGCGTTACCATCCGAACGACTTGCGTCGAGGATGACGAGAATTCAGAGCCAGAACTTCACCGTGACATACGTCTGCGGGCGGCGGGCGTCTGGAGCCTGCCGCCGTTTAGACGTAAACCCATGTCTGCGTCAAGGGGTGTGTTGGATCACCCGCCAAGGGCGATTATTGCCGTGGGCGGGTTTGGTCAGGCGGTGCCCACGGGGGTTGCATCGGGGCGCGTGTCGTCGGGCCGCGTGGCCAGATAGGCGTGCAGTTGCGCGCGCAGCCCGGCCGCGCCCGGATCGTCATAAAGGTTGGTCTGTTCGTCGGGGTCCGCGGTCAGATCATAGAGTTCGCCCGCGCCGGAATTGAGATCCACCGTCATCTTGTGGGTGCGGGTCCGCACGGTGCGCAGCTCCAGCGCCACACCGACGCGACCGGGCAACAGGCCCCATTCGTTCAGGGCAAAATCGCGGGTTGCTGTGTCGGTTTCGAGCAGGGGACGCAGGCTTTGTCCGTGCTGATCCTGAAGCGGCGAGGCCGCCCCGTAGTCAAGGAACGTGGGCCCAAGATCCAGCGTTGACACCGGGTGATCCACCGCCACGCCCCGGCGCACGCCGGGTCCGCGCACGATCATTGGCACCCGCAAGAGGCCCTCGTAGTGCATCGGCCCCTTGAGGATCAGACCGTGATCGCCCAGCCAGTCGCCGTGATCCGAGATGTAGATCACGATGGTATTGTCATCTATGCCTGCCTCTTGCAGGGCGATCATCAGGCGCCCGACCTGATGGTCGATAAAGGCAATCTGCCCATAGGTGTTGGCAATGATTTCGCGCAGTTGTTCGTCGGTTTGCGGTTGAATGCGGCTATAGGCCTTGCGCACTTCGGCAAACTTCGGATCGGCGGGTTCGCCTTCCATCGCGGCCTTGTGCCACCAGGGTTTGCCCTCGTAGGAGCGGGTGCGGTTATGGGGCAGGTCCACGTCCTCGGGCTTGTGCAGCCATGACCACGGTTCGGGGCAGTCAAAGGGATGATGGGGGTCGGGAAAGCTGACCCAGGTGCAAAATGGCGTTTCGGTATCACGCCCGTGCTTGATCCATTCGATGGCACGGTCCGCGGTCCAGGGGGTGTTGTGCCAGGCCACCGGCAGACGCGAATGCCAGGTCTGGGCGGCCCCCTTGGTGTCGCCTGCGTTTTGCCACATCAGGTCGGTCTTTTCGTCGCCGCGCCCGTCCATGTGATAAAAGCGTTCATAATGCTGGCCCGCGGGGGGCTTTTCGGGTGACCACCAGTTGTGCCCGACCAACATCAGTTCCAGATGGTCGAACCCCATGTAGGGGCCGTTCCAATCGGGCCCGAATTGTGCCGATGATCGCAGGCATTCCGGCGTGCCGGTGGGCTCATAGGTATGGTAGGTGGAAAAATGCGCCTTGCCGAAGAAGCTGGTCTGGTATCCGGCAGCCGCCAGCGCACCGGCAAATCCTCTGGAACCGGTTTCGGGGTCCAGGTCGATGCCATTGTCATGCACGCCGTGGGTGCGGCACAGTTGCCCCGTCAGGATCGAGGCCCGCGCCGGTTGGCAGACCACCGACGGGGTGATGCAGGATGTGAAATGGGTGCCCTCGGCGGCCAATTGATCCAGATGCGGGGTCTTGATCCGGCGGCCCATGAACCCAAGGCAATCCGCGCGCTGCTGGTCGGCTGAAATCAAAAGGATATTGGGGCGGGTCATGTGGGGAGGTCTTTCGATTTGCGTGTGGAACGGAGAATGACGCCAACCGTCAGCACCATGAACAGCGCCGCGATCGGGCTGGAGACCAGAAAGAAGGGATCGCCGCCTGTCGCCGCAAAGGCTTGCCGGGCGGTTTCTTCAAGCTTGGCCCCAAGAATGAAGGCAATCACGAAGGGCAGGGGCGACATGCCCAGCCGCCGCATAAGGTAGCCCAGAACGCCAAAGCCGATGGCAAACCAGATGGCGGCCATCCGGGTTTCCTGCACATAGATTGATGTCAGGGTCAGCAGCAGAACCACGGGGAGGAGGATCTGCTTGGGGATGCGGCTCATGAAGCCCATGGACCGCATGAACGCGCCGCCGATGGTCCAGTTCAGGAGGTTGGCGATCATCATGCAGGTGAACAGGCCAAAGGCGATGACCAGTTCGGGGTTTACCACGTCGCCGGTAAAGCGGAACACCGACGGGCCGGGATTGAACCCGCCGATGGTATCGGCGGCAAGGATCAGGAACACGGCGGCGGCGTTGCCGGGAATGCCGAGGCTGAGAACCGGAATGAGGTTGGCCCCCGACACGGATGAATTCGCAGCTTCGGTCGCGGCGATGCCTTCGGGGGCACCCTCGCCAAAGCGCGGCCTGGCCCCGGATCGGGCGTGACGCGTGTTGCCTGTTGTATATCCCAGCGTCGCGGCCAGCGTCGATCCGATGCCCGGCAAGGCTCCGATCGCGGTGCCGATCACGGCGGACCGGGCCACAAAGGGCAAGAGCCTGCGGATATCCGTCCAACGCAGCCGTTGGTCGCCCGACTGGGTGATCGGCGGGCGGGGGCTGCGGCGGTTGCGTGCTTCTGACCACAGGTCTTCGAGGCTTTTGAACACCTCGCCGATAATCAGCACACCCAGCACCACCGCCGCGATAGGAAAGCCCTGTGCCAGCGTTTGTGTTCCCATGCTGAGGCGGGGATAGAAATCCTCGCCGGTGCCGACATAGGCGGCCAGCAAGCCAAGGCCCAACGAGATCAGCCCCTTGCCCACCGATCCGCCGATCACTGCCGCGATAAAGGCCAGCGACAGGATCAGCAGCGCGGTTTTTTCCGGCAGGTCAAGATAGCGTTCCACCAGCACCGCAAGAAACGGCGCGCAGAGGATCAGCACGATATCGGAAAACGTATCCCCGGAGGCCGAGGAGAAATGCGCCACGCGCAGCGCCTTGCGGGCCTGACCGGCCTGGGTCATCGGATAGCCGTCCAGCGTGGTCATATAGGCGTCCGGGGTGCCGGGCGTGTTGAACAGGATCGCCGGCACCGCGCCGCCGATGGTGGCCCCCTTCATGATCCCGATCAGAAAGCCGAACACAGGCAATAGCGCATCAGGGGAAAACCCAAAGACCGAAATCAGGATAGGCAGGGCGATCGCCATGGCCATCGGGCCTGCCAAACCGGGTGTGGCCCCCACCGCGATGCCCAACAGGAAGCCCGCCGCGATCATGGCCAGAGTGACCGGAATGGGCAGGCCCATAAGATTGATCAGCTCGGGCCCCTGAAACACCGCGAGGACGCCCATCCAGACATAATCGAGCCAGCCCATCACACGTCACCGTTGGGCGGCAACAGCAGACTGTCAAAGGGAAGGTCATAGATCGCGATCAGAGCCAGCGCCGCCGCGGCCCCGATCAGCAGGCCGCGCCAGGACAGCCGCCGTTCCGCCAAGGCGATCAACCCGGCAACCAGCGCCGTGCCTCCGGCCAGAAAGCCGAGGTGTTTCCAAGGGGCTGTGTCGCGCAGGGGGCGATATCCGGTATCGGTGAGCAATTCCGCCACCGCAGGCCCCAGCCAGCGCATGACCGCCAGAGACAGGGCCAGAATTCCCAGCAACTGCAACAGAAAGGACAGGTTGCCCGCGCTCAGACGGCGGGCCGTCTCGGGGCGTTCCAGCATCGCCACCAACACTCCGCCGATCAGGATGAAGGCCGCCGCCAAAGTCGGAGCCAACGCATCGCCCACGTTGGTTTGGCGGCGCATCTTTTCGATCATGCCGGTGCTGGTGTCCATTGGCACCCAGATCAGCGCCACGATCAGCGCCAGAAGGGCGGCACCAAGTCCAAGCGCCAGATTTGCCTTGCCTGCGCGCATGCGGGCCTCCTGAAACCGGTCGGGGGGGCCAGGCAGCGCGGTCTGACGGCTGCCCGGCGGGGTCGTTTACTGCGACGCGGCCTCCAGCAGCGCACCGGCTGCTGCATAATCGCCGGACACCAGCGCCTGCGCGTCGTCACCCGCGATCAGGGCGGGTCCGCCGAATGCCTTGGTGATCATGCCATTGGATTTCATGCCATCGGTTGAAATCGCCTCGCCGATTGCTGCGGCCAGCGCATCGCGTGCTTCGGTCGGCATGCCGCCGGGGCCGATGAAGAGAAAGTAGCCGTCCGCGCTGAATTCAACGCCAAGATCGGCCAGCGTCGGTGCTTCGGGCGTTTGCTTGAGTGGCACGGAGAGGGCAGATGCGAGATTGACCAGATCGCCCGCGGCGACGCCCTTGCCCTGAATCCCCGCCATAAAGCCGAGATCCATGTCACCGGCCGTCACGCCGTTCATCACAGCCTTGCCGCCTTTTACGGAAACGATGTTGAAGTCCACGCCCTGCGCTTCGCCCAGAAGATAGGCGATATCCGCGAGCTTGGGGCTCATCACGCCAAACCGCAATGGAGACTTCTTGGCGTCGGCGATCATGTCCGCAAAGCTGGTCCAGCCTTTTTCGGCGGTGGACACGATGCCCATCTGAAAGCCTGCGGTCGTGGTGATGGCGGTAAAGTCGTCCGGGGTGACACCCGCGTTTGCCACCATCATGTTATAGCCCAGCGTTTCGGTCACAACCATGCCGATGACCGATCCGTCGTTGGGCTGATCCTTGATCGCCATGGCGAGGTTCATGCCACCCTTGCCGGTGACCTGTTCGGGAATGAATTTCCATCCCAGCTTGGCCTCCAGATCTTCGGCGATCAGGCGTGCCTGCGTGTCCGCACCGCCGCCCGCGCGAAAGGCGATCATCAGCTTGATCGGTCCGGGCGGGGTCCAATCCGCCGCCATCGCGCCGGTGGTCATGGCTGTCAGGCCGATCGCCGCAATTGCGGCCTTGAGAATGCTTTTCATGATGTCCTCCCTGTTACGGTAACAAGGGAGACATGAATTATGTTGATGGGTCAACTAAAA
Organism: Alphaproteobacteria bacterium; assembly: GCA_030425395.1. Lineage (GTDB taxonomy): Bacteria > Pseudomonadota > Alphaproteobacteria > Rhodobacterales > Rhodobacteraceae > JAUIAS01. The sequence goes on along the minus strand of JAUIAS010000020.1, from coordinate 19,653 downwards.
TTGTTGACGCGGCAACAATTCCCGAGAATGCTGGCCCAAAGGAGATCGCCATGAGTTCATCCGACCCTGTCGTTTCGGACGCGGACACCGACGGTTTGCCGTTGCATCAATATCTGACCTACCGGATGTCACGGGTTCATTCCAAGTTGAGCGCACAAGGAGCAAGAATCCTGCGGGATGCAGTTGGGATTACCCTCACGCAATGGCGGGTCATCGCCCTTGTGGGCGCGGCCGGCGAGACGCGCCTTTCCGACCTCGCCCGCGAGGCGGCTTTGGACAAGGGATTGCTGAGCCGAAACGTCAAGTCGCTGGTGGCGCGGGGATTGATCAACGCCAAGCAGGACGATACCGATCACCGGGTTCAACATCTTTCGCTAACCCCCGATGGACAGGAGATTTTCTTTCAGGCCTTGCCCGTCACGCGCCGACGTCAGGAATGGCTGCGCACGGATTTGACCAATGAGGAAATCCGGGTTTTCAAAAGGGTTCTCGACAAACTGGAACTGGCAGCAGAACGGGTGGACTTCTCATCATGACGGGTTCAAATCTGATCGTAATCATGTCCGACGAACATCAGGCGCGTGCGATGGGATGCGCCGGGCATCCGTTTGTGCAGACGCCCAACCTTGATGCGCTGGCGGCGCGGGGGGTTCGGTTCGGCGATGCCTACACGCCCAGCCCGATCTGTGTGCCCGCGCGCGCGGCGTTTGCATCGGGGCGCTATGTGCATGTGAACCGGCTGTGGGACAATGCGATGCCCTATACCGGTGACCCCAAGGGGTGGGGCCATGCCTTGCAGGCAAAGGGCATCCCGGTCGAATCCATTGGCAAATTGCATTACCGGTCTGATGAAGACCCTGCCGGGTTCGACGTGGAACACATCCCCATGCAGGTGGCTGATGGCGTTGGAATGGTCTGGGCCTCCATCCGCCGGGAAGAAGAACGCGTGTCGCCCCGGTCGCGTATGCTGGGTGACTATATCGGGCCGGGGAACAGCAAATACACCGACTACGACGCCAAGGTGACGGCCCGCACTGCGCAATGGTTGCAAGAGCGCGCGGCCGGAGATGATGACAGGCCTTGGTGTCTTTATGTGGGCTTGGTGGCCCCGCATTTCCCGCTGGTGGTGCCGCAGGAATACTACGATCTGTATCCGCTGGAAGACCTGCCCAAGGTCAAGTTGCACCCGTCCCAAGGGTATCAGCGCCATCCGTGGGTCGAAAAGCAGAATGCCATGATGAACAGCGAGGCGAATTTCCGCGACCCTGAGGAGCGGTTGCGGGCGATCGCGGCCTACTATGGGTTGTGCACGTGGCTTGATCACAACGTCGGTCAGATCCTGTCCGCGCTGGAGGCAGCGGGTTTTGATAACAATACCACGGTCATTTACACATCGGATCACGGCGATAACGTCGGCGCGCGTGGGTTGTGGGGGAAATCTAACCTGTATCAAGAAAGCGTGTCCGTGCCGTTGATCATGGCCGGTCCGGGGATTGCGCCGGGACTGTGCGAGACGCCTGTATCGCTTCTTGATGTTGCGGCGACTATTCCGGATCATTTCGGCGCCGATTTCGCGGGTGACGGTGTGTCGTTGCATGATATTGCCGCCGCGCCCGCCGATCCCGACCGCCCGGTTCTGAGCGAGTATCACGCCGCCGGTGCTGTTTCCGGGGCATTCATGTTGCGCAAGGGCCGCTGGAAACTGAACAGGTATGTCGGGTTTCCGTCCGAGCTGTTCGATCTGGAGGCTGATCCCGAAGAAGCCACGGATCTTGCCGCCGATCCTGCCCATGCCGGGACGCTGGCGATGATGGAAGACGCGATGCGCACCATCGTGGACCCGGAGGCCGCAGACGCGCAGGCCTTTGCCGATCAGGCCGCGATGATCGCCCGCTATGGCGGGCGCGAGGCCGCGCTGAAACTCGGGGCACCTGCAGCCACCCCACCACCCGAGGTATAAAGAATGAAACTGACCATACTGGGATCGGGATCGCCCGAAGCGTATCTGCGTCGCGCGTCGTCTGGGTATTTGCTGGAGGTCGGCCGCGATGTCATCCTGTTTGATTGCGGGGGCGGCGTGTTTGACAATCTGCTGCGCGTTGGGCGCAAGCCGTCGGACATCACACATCTGGTTTTCAGCCATCTGCATTCGGATCACATGATGGACTATGCGCGCCTTGTGCACGCCGCATGGGACGAAGGCGGCGCACCGATCCGGGTATTTGGGCCGTCCCCGATCGCGGCGATCACGCAAGGGTATTTCGGCCCCGACGGGGTCCTGTCCCACGATCTGCGCGCGCGCACCGAACTGTTGCCAAGCCAAGAGGTCTGGAAGGCGCGGGGCGGCACCTTGCCCCGACCTTGGCCCGCGCCGGACGTGACCGAGATTACCCCTGGCTTTGCGTTGTCCGGCGATGGCTGGTCGCTGAGCAGTTGCGAGGTGCCCCACGCGCAACCGGCCCTGACGTGTATGGGGTTCGCCGTTGAGGCGGCAGGGCGCAAATTTGTCTATTCCGGGGATGCGGGTATTTGCGACGGGCTGCGCGATCTCATCCGTGACGCGGACCTGTTGCTGAATTGGTGCTATCGGCTGGACGGAGAGACGGCGCATCCGATGATGGAGCCTCTGACCCCTACGCCGTCGCAGATCGCTGAGATGGCCCGCGACGCAGGCGTGCGACGGCTGTTGCTGACCCATTTCCGGGTGCATATGGACGCGCCCGAAGCCCATGCCGCGGCGCTGGAACGGATGCGGTCGATCTTTGGCAATGACTGCGCGATTGTCGAGGATCGCGAAACCTACAGCGTTTGAGGATCAGTCCAGCAGGGCCAGAACATCCTCGGGCGGGCGGCCGATGACCGCGCGCGCGCCGCGCACGGCAATCGGGCGTTCGATCAGCTTGGGGCAGGCCACAATCGCGTTGAGAAGGGTATCGGCGTCGCTGTCGCGGCTCAGGCCCATGTCACGGAATTCCGCCTCTTTGGGGCGCATCATGTCGATGGGTGCGGGTACGCCAAGGGCCGCGCGCAGCGCGTCGATTTCGGCGCGTGTGGGGGCATCAACCAGATAGCGGCGCTCGGTGACGGATGCGCCTGCCTCGGTCAGAAGGCGCAGCGCCTCGCGTGATTTCGAACAGCGCGGATTGTGCCAGAGTGTTATGTCAACCATGTGTCCCGTCCTGTTCCCCGTGCTTCTTCGACCGATGCAAACCCGCCCTGTCGTAACAGGGCGTCCAGACCTTCGGCAATGCGTCCGGCCAGCGACAACCCCCCATAGACCAACGCGGTGTAAAGCTGAACCGCGCTGGCCCCTGCGCGGATCTTGTCATAGGCATCGCGCGCCGATCCGATGCCGCCAACCCCGATCAGGGGAATATCCGTCAGGGTCGACAATTGCGCCAGCACACGGGTGGATTTGTCAAACAGCGGCGCGCCGGACAGGCCGCCAGCCTCGCCCTTGAACGGGCTTTTGAGACCTTCGCGCGACAGGGTGGTATTGGTGGCGATGATGGCGTCCACGCCGGTGTCGCGGGCGACGGCGGCGATATCGGCGATCTCTGCCGCATCCAGATCGGGCGCGATCTTGAGAAAGACGGGAATTGGCCGGGGAAGGCGGGTGCGGGTGTCCATCACGCCCTCCAGCAGGGCGGCCAGGGCCGCAGCCCCCTGAAGATCACGCAGTTTTTCGGTGTTGGGCGACGACACATTGACCGTGGCGAAATCCACCAGCGGGCCGCAGCGCGCCAGAACGCGGGCAAAATCGGCGGCCCGGTCCGTGCTGTCCTTGTTGGCCCCAAGGTTCAGGCCAACGGTACCGCAACCGGCATCGCGCGCGGCAAGCCGGTCGGCGATCACGTCCATGCCCTGATTGTTGAACCCGAAGCGATTGATCGCGGCGCGATCCTCGGTCAGCCGGAACAGACGTGGACGGGGGTTGCCGGGTTGGGGCCGCGGCGTTGCGGCCCCAACTTCGATAAATCCGAAACCGGCGCGACCCAGCGGGCCCAGAACTTCGGCGTTCTTGTCGAAACCGGCAGCAAGGCCCACAGGGTTGGGCAGGTCCAACCCCGCGAACGTCGTTTTCAGTGCGTCCGAGGTGACGGGACCCGTGCCCGAGCCAAATCCGGCTTTCAGCGCGCGGATGGCCATTCCGTGGGCGGCTTCGGGATCCATGTTTTGCAGCGCGATCAGGCCCGCGCGTTCGATCAACCGTTTCATCCGAACAGATCACCCGCATCCTGCGCACCGCAGCGGATCAGGCGCGAGGTCACGACCGCCGATTGCCGGTGCACCACGGCTTTTTGATACTCCGGGTCCGTGACCATCGCCAGAAAGGCATGCGCATCGGGATAGCGGGCCACAAACACGTGATCCCACCGTTCGTCCGACGGACCGATCAGGGTTGTTTCAAAGCCTCCGCGCCAGATGATGGAGCCACCGACGCGTTTGAAAACCGGACCGGAGGTTTCGCCATAAAGCGCATAGGCCTGCGCCCCGGACAGGGCATCGGCGGCGAGGGGGTGCTCTTGCGGGTAGGCGGCGCGGTCGCGCAGGCGCACGAGGTTGAGCATTTCGATTGGCTGGTCACGTTCAAGCGCCTTGAACGCCTCGAACTGGTCGCGATCCGGGTCGATGAAACCTGTCATGTCATCTCCTTGGGGAATGCGTGGCCATCCGGACCCAAAGGCAGGGGCAGAACCCAGACCACATCATCGCGTGTCAGGTCGCGATAGAGATGGGGAAACAACGCGCCGCCGCGTGATGTCTCCCATTTGAGATCATCGCCCATCGCATCGGTGTTGCAGGCGAGAAGAAACAACCCGTCTTCACCGGCAAAGTGTTTCGCGGCGGTTTCGCGGGCCTGTTCGGCGGTTGAGAAATGGACGAACCCGTCGGCGATGTCCACCGGCGCGCCCGAGGTGGCACCGTCGCGGTCGAGCGCGGCCCATTCGTCTGTGCGGAAGATTTTATAAATAAGCATAATTGCTGCATGCCCCGGCTCTGCCGCGTGGTCAAGCGTCACGCGCTTTGACACATGCGCACGGGCGGCGCAGCATGGAGGAATAAACCAACAGGGGAATCATGTCTTATGCGCACATCAATGATGGCTGCTGCTTGCGCTCTTGCCGTTTCGGCGGGGCCCGCGCTGGCCGATTATAAACTGACCATTCTGCACACCAACGATTTTCATTCGAGATTTGAGCCGATCAGCAAATACGACAGCGGCTGTTCGGCCGAGAGCAATGCCGAGGGCAAGTGCTTTGGCGGCTCGGCCCGTCTGGTGAGCGCCATCGCCGAGGCGCGCAAGCGGTCGGCCAATTCCATCCTTGTCGATGGTGGAGACCAATTTCAGGGGACGCTGTTCTATACCTACTACAAGGGCAAGGTCGCGGCCGAAATGATGAACCTGATGCGCTATGACGCGATGACCGTGGGCAACCACGAATTCGATGACGGGCCCGAGGTGCTGCGCGGTTTCATGGATGCGGTGGAATTTCCCGTGCTTATGTCGAACGCGGATGTCAGCGGGGAACCGGCGCTTGCGGATGTGTTGCGTAAATCCACGGTGATCGAACGCAACGGGGAAAAGATCGGCCTGATTGGTCTGACGCCCGAGGATACGCACGAGCTGGCCAGCCCGGGGCCAAACATCAGTTTTTCCGATCCGGTGGCCGCCGTACAGGCCGAGGTTGATCGTCTCAGCGCCGAGGGCGTGAACAAGATCATCGTGCTGAGCCATTCCGGCTATGGCACCGATCAACGCGTTGCCGCCGAAACCACGGGGGTTGACGTGATCGTTGGGGGGCATTCCAACACGCTCTTGTCCAACACCCATGATCGTGCGGTTGGGCCGTATCCGACTGTGGTCAACGGTGTGGCCATTGTGCAGGCCTATGCCTATGGCAAATTTCTGGGCGAACTGAATGTGACGTTTGACGACGCGGGCAAAGTGACGGCGGCTGCGGGCGATCTGCTGATCATGGACGCCAGCGTCCCCGAGGACGCGTCAGTGGTGAGCCGCATCGGTGAACTGGCAGAACCGCTGGATGAGATCCGCGCCAAGGTCGTGGCCCAGAGCGCAGCACCGATCGAAGGCAGCCGCGACGTCTGTCGTGCCATGGAATGCGAGATGGGCAATCTGGTGGCCGACGCCATGCTGGACCGGGTTGCCGATCAGGGGATCACCATCGCCATCGCCAATTCGGGCGGCCTGCGCGCGTCCATCGACGCAGGGGATGTGACCATGGGCGAAGTTCTGACGGTGCTGCCGTTCCAGAATACGCTGTCCACCTTCCAGATCAGCGGACAGACATTGCTTGAGGCACTGGAAAACGGGGTCAGTCAGGTTGAGGATGGCGCAGGCCGCTTCCCGCAGGTTGCCGGGCTGCGGTTCACTTGGGACAGCGCGGCGGAACCGGGCGCACGGATCGTATCGGCCGAGGTGATGATGGACGGTGCCTATGGTCCGATTGATCCTGCCGCGACCTATGGCGTTGTGACCAACAACTATGTTCGCAACGGTGGTGACGGCTACAAGATGTTCGCGGGCGACGGCAAGAACGCCTATGATTTCGGGCCGGATCTGGCCGATGTGACCGCGGAATACATCGCCCGAAACGCCCCCTATCAGCCGTTCACCGAAGGCCGCATTACCAGACGTTAAACGGCGGCTGGCAGGGCAGGGGGCAATCATGTGTGGCCGGTTTGCCGTCACATTGCCAAGCGACGCGATGGCGCGGCTGTTCGAGGCCGCGCCAGCCAACGATCTGCCCGATGTTCCCGATTACAACGTTTGTCCCACCAACCGCGTGCATTCCGTGATTTCTCACGAAGGGGTACGGCGGCTGGGGCCGATGCGCTGGGGGTTTGTGCCGACGTGGTACAAGACGCCGACGGACGGGCCGATGCTGATCAATGCACGGGCCGAGACGTTGGCCGAGAAACCGGCCTTTCGGGCCGCGTGCCGGGCGCGGCGGTGCCTGATCCCGGCCACCGGTTTTTATGAATGGACCAAGGCCGAGGACGGCGCGCGCCTGCCTTGGTATATCGCCGCCTCCGATGGCGGGCCGTTGGCTTTTGCCGGAATCTGGCAGAACTGGGGAACTGGCGAGGAACGGATGACCACCTGCGCGATTGTCACCACGGAGGCGAATGAAACGCTGTCGTCGGTGCATCACCGGATGCCGCTGATCCTCGCGCCGCAGGACTGGGCGCTTTGGCTGGGTGAGGCCGGACTTGGAGCCGCCAAACTGATGCAACCGGGCCCGGAAGGGGCGCTTGCCTTCCACCGGGTTGATCCGCAGGTCAATTCCAACCGCGCGGTGGGGCCGCAGTTGATCGCGCCTTTGGTGGAGTGACCCAAGCCGTCAGGTGATGGGTTGGCACAGAACCCCAAACCGGTCTGCCACCCGGTCCAGTGAGGCGGAGCAATGCGCGATGTCGCGGGTCGCGGCGGATTTCATCCGCATTGCCGCCGCGAGCCGCCTGTGCATCGGGAACCAGCGGTCCATGTCCAGCTTGCAACGATCCAGAACCGCCACAGGCAAAGTGTTCATGCACAACACCTGATTTAGATAGGCCTGGGTCGCAGAGGCCCCGACCCAGGCACGCCGGTCGGCCCGGAACAGTGCGTCATGATCCAGCGCATAGAACCCGTGATCGCGCAGCAGGCCGCGATAGAACAGGTGCGGGGTAAAGAACCCGGCCACGCTGGACAGGAAGTGAAACATGTTGCGGGTATTGATCGACAGAACCGCGCCGCCGGGGGAAATCAGGGGCTTCATTTCCGCCATCTCGGCAAAGCGAAAGAAACTGCCCGAACAATTGACCACGATGCTGCCTTCCGGGACCGGTATTGTGCCGCCGCCACGCAGGCGGAGCAGGGGGCCGTTGGCCGTGTCCTCGACATCGGTGAAGTAGTCCATGACGATTTCGGCACCGGCGTCCACGCGGCGACGCTCGGACATGGATTGCAACCCGTAGAGAAAGGTGGCGTTGTCTACATCGGGTGCGGTGGAAAAGCGTGCGCGTACCCTGTCGATGATGGCGCTTTCGTTGTCGCCGTCAAATCTGGTCGCCAGATCGCGGAACAACATCGACATGGGCCGCCCGGCAAACCAACGCCGCAACCCCTTGGGCAGGACCATATCGCGTTTCACGAAATTTGTGCCGGACCCGTTGATCAGCGTGATTTGGCGGGCCGGGTCCACAGCAGCGGCGAGAACCGTGTCCATGCCCGTCTTGCCGCCGCCGACCACAAAGACAGGAGCATCCGGATGCGCGGTCAGCGCGCGCGACAGATCCTGTGGGATGATGGACAGGACGCGATCGCTGCTGGTGGGCAGGGGATCGGCGCAATGGTAATCCACACCGATCGCATGCACGGCGCGCTGGGCGCGGATGGTTCGGGCCTGATCGGGGGCGTCATTGGGGTGAAAGGTGATTTCGGCCATGGGGCCGTCGGGCGTTTCGATTTCTTCGCACCGGGTGACCGTGTGACCGAAATGCGTGGTCAGGGCCAGCTTGTCTTGGATCGGTCCAAGCGCGCGGGCCAGATGATCGCGCACTTCGTCGCGGCGGGCGAGGTAATCGCGCGGCTTGTCCCAATCCCAGCGCATCGCGCCCACGGTAAACATGGGGTGCGGTTGGTGCAGGCGTACATAGTCATAGGCGATGTTCCACATCCCGCCCGCGTGGTCCTTGGCGTCGATCAGGATCGCACGCGATCCGCTCGGAAGGTAAGCGCGGGCCGAATTCAGCGCGTTCAGCCCGGAAACCCCTGCACCGATCACGACGATGTCAGCGGCAGATGCCTGCGTGGGGCGGTCGTCGTATGGCATGGTGATCCCTTTGTGTCAGAGCGGTTTGAGAGGCGCGCGGCTATGATCGTTTCCGGCAAGGGTCACCTTTTCCAGAAGCCCAAGGAACACCGCGCGTTCCTCGGCGTCCAGTCCGGCGGTGATCTCTGATTGCAGAGCGGCGACAATTGGGATCACGCGGGTCAGCAGATCGTGGCCTGCCGGGGTCAGGCGCATCACTTTGGCACGCCGGTCCGTAGGCGACGTGCGGCGCAGCACCAGCCCCCGGGCCTCAAGCTTGTCGATCACCTTGCCCAGCGTCGCACGGTCATAGGCGATCAGCCCGGCGACCCGCGCCTGATCTATGTCGGGATGTTCGGCCACCGCCGAAAGGGCTGCAAATTGCACCGGCGTCAATCTGATGTCTGCCTGCGCCATGTGTTCTGCGAACACGCCAACGGAAATCTGGTTGAGGCGCCGGATAAGATGGCCGGGCATTGCATAGATCTGCATGTCACGCTCCTGTCTGACCACCTTTTCCGACACCGGGGCCGAAATCGCAAGAAATCTCGACATCCGGTCGCGCGCAGGGTCCGGCATTGTTCAAAGTATCCCGGATTTCAGGCGCTCGATATAGGGCCCGCCATAGACGAACTGCCCGACATGGCCGACACCGTCCCCGACATAGGCGTTCACGTCCACATCCCCCAGTTCCGACACCCGCCTGCAAAAGGCATAATCCTCGGACAGCCAGTCGCCGTTCGGCAGGGCGATTTCATCGAAAAAATCATAGACCGTCCCGGTAAATCCCGCCTTGGCCGCCAGCCGGGATACAAACGGTTTGACGATCTGTTTGTCGATCAGGGCGGCAAAGACCTCGCGTTTGATCAGAACGCAGCCGAAGCCGACAGAGGTAACCTTGGCCATGTTGTTGGTAACGGTCACGTCGCCGGCGGGTATGCGCACGGTGAATTTGGATGCGATGGCGCGGGCGCGGGCCTCATCGGGGTCTTGGGTGAGTGCCTTGGCAAAGGCGGCCATGTCCATGCGCCGTTCGGAATAGGCAGCCCCCAGAAGCGGCAGGTTCTGATCGAGGAAAAAGCGGAACACTTGCAGCGTGATCGACATGTCGCTGTCGATGAACAGGATGTGGGTCAGCGTCGGATCGGACAGGAAGCGATGGGCGAGAAAGTTGCGCGCCACCACGACATCGGCTCCGTCCACGCAGGAATACTGATAAGCGCCGCCCCGTTCATGAATTGCCATGGTCGCCGCCACGACCGATTGTGTATAGGCCGTTGTGACCGTGCCGCCAGCGGTTGGCGTGGCAATGAATATCCTCATGTGGGGTAAACCATCCCGTCATTGTGATCTTGCGGCGTGATCATGCGGCATAGCCGTGGCGCTCTACCCAGGGATCAAGCAGCGCGCGGCATTCCTTGTCAAAGAGGAAGTCATAATTGCGCCGCGTGGTTTGGATGCCGATCCCCAAACCCTGACGCACCTTGGCATAGCTTGGCGTGCGCACGGCACGTTCAGCAGAACTGGCGGCGAAGGCGCTGACCTCGTCAGACCACGCGACGCCGAGAAAATCCAACGTCCCGCGCACGACGTGATCGAAATCCGTCACAAGATCATCATAGGTCACATAATGGACCCGTTGGTCGGGGCCGGGAAACACGTCAAACCACTGACGCATGACGAAATCATACTGCACGCAGGCGTCATGCACCGTGTTGAAGGCGACCATTTCGACGGTTTGATTGTAGATCTGTTTGAAGTTGGACAGCACCACGTCATAGGGGTGACGAATGGAAAAGATGTAGCGTTTGTCTGGCATCAGCTTCTGAAGGTATTTGATGCTGGCACCCATCATCGGGGTCTTGTCGATGATCACCTTCGGATCGGGTTTGTCGACGAAGCGGTTCAGTTCCTGATAGTAAAGGTTACGATTGAACGCCGCGCGCAGACCTGCGTTGGTCTTGTGCGGATCTTCTGCCAGATCCAGTTGGAACGCTGTGTGCAGCGCCTTGTTGAAGGCAAGCGGTTCTTCGCATGTGACAACTTCCGGATGCGCCCCCAGAACATTCTCCAGGAGGGTCGTGCCCGAACGGGTGAACCCTGTCATGATAAAATGTCTGGTCTGAGGATCGGGGGGCAAATTCGGAATGGCCCATTGCCCACGACGTTCGATATCCGCGATGAACCGCGCGGGCTTTGGTGTATCGCGTTTGCCAGCGTCATTCTGGCGCTGAAACCACGTTGCGGCCTCTTCAAACCGGCCCGATTTCTCATGACAATTGGCGATCAGATTGCAAAACCGGGTGCGCGTTCGCGGTTGCGCAGTGTCCATGGCACCGGACTCTTCCAGAATTCGGATCGCGTGATCGTAATTCTTGTCCCAATATTGCAACTGCGCGGCCCCGTATACCACGGCCAGCATGATTGCCTGATTGGGTTTGATCACCTGCACGATGGTCTTGAATTCCGCGCGTGCGTCCTCGGCCTCGAACATGCGCAACACGCCGATCACGCCGGGTTGCAGCGGTTCGGCATGGGTGAAGATCACACGCAACAGATGCACCAGCGCCTTTTTCCAGTTCAGCCACATCGTCGCGACATCCCGCGCAAGGGCCACATGGCGCAGATTACCGGTTTGCAGATAAAGCCGTTCATGCAGCGCGACCTGCGCCTGATAGTCGTTCCTGATCATTGCCTGTGTCAGGTGGGAGTTCAGCGTGCTGGGTTCGGCGCCCGCTTTCTGGTCGATTTCCTGAACGATGTTTATCAGATCGAACCGCAGCGCCTTGAGAAGAAGGGGCACAAGCAGATTGCGGATATAGGCGCTGTAATGGGCGGCCTGCATGGCGGCTTCCAGAAGCGGCCCGTCTATGTGTCTTGTCTTGAGCAGGACCGTGGAGATCGCCCAGACCCGGATGACCGGATCCGCAATGGTGCAATGGCGCAGGACATCATCGTTGTTTGCGGGTGGGACCAGAACACCGAGAATGCCGATGGCCTGATAAATGCTGATCTCTGTGGGGGGCTTGGGAAAGTCCGGCACAAAGTGTTTGCCATCGAGGATCATGTGCCTGCTCCGTGAGACGTCTGTTTCCTTGTAGCGCTCTGCGCTGGTCTTCGAAAGGCGCTGTTGTGGATAAGTCTCCTCTTTGCAAAAGATTCATTGGGCCAGCATCAATTGTTGCAACATGCCCGACATTGCGTCTTAAGATATCACGAAGGCGCGCTTTTGTGAGGCTTTCGTCCGTTAGCGTACAGGAAATTGTTTGAGCCAAAGGGTGCTGGGAAAACTGCGAGCGTTTGGCGGTTTCGGTGGTCTTTGCCTAGGAAGGCGAAAATGAAGGTCACCGCGCTCCTGCTTGCCGGAACATTGTCAATTTTATTGCCTGTTGCCAGCGCCTCTGCTGACAGTTTGAAATCTGCCGTGCAGGCGGCGCTGACGTCAAACCCGCAAATCAAGGCTTCGGACGCGAATTTCAGGGCTCTGACATATGATCTGCTGTACACTGGCGCAGGGTTCCAGCCGACCGTGACCCTTTCGGGGGAGGCGGGGCAGGAATATGTGGACAATCCCACGGGGCTGGCCCCCGCAGACAATCGCGATGCCAAGTTCAACTCGGACGTCCGCGTGGTGGCAGAGCTGACGGTTTTTGATGGGTTCAAGCGCGCCAACGGGGTCTATGCTGCGGCAGCCCGCGTGGATCAGGGCGCGTTTGAATTGCTGGATGCGTCGGAAACCATGGCCTTGATGGTGGCCGAACAGCATATAAACATCGCCCGCCAGCAGCAGCTATTGCGGGTCGCGCGCAGAAATCAGGCACGACTGCGCAAGATTTACGATCAGGCTCAGACACTCTTGGACGGTGGCAGTCTGCCCGCCAGCGATTTTGTCCAGATCGAGATGGCGCAATTCACCGCGCAAGTGACGATCGCCGATATTCAGCGCCGCCTGCAAGAAGCTTCAGCCGGTTACAAGCGCCTGACTGGCAAGGCTCCGCCGGCCGGGTTGCAAGTGCCCAAACCGGTGCGCCCTCCGTCGTCGATGGAGGAGTATGTAAAGGACAGCGTGCACAACAGTTATCGGGTCCGAAGTGCCGGGGCCAATGTTGATGTGCGCGCGTTTGAAAAGAGCATGGCCGAGGCCGAATTCGCGCCACAGGTCAAGCTGCGGGCGGGGGCGTCCGCTGGGCGCAACCTTGATGGATCACGTGGCAGCGAAAAGAACGTCTTTGTCGGTGTTGGCCTGTCCTGGCAGCTTTACGGTGGCAAACGTGCCGAGCGCCGCGCCAGTCTCGACGAACGCAAGAACGAAGCGCTTTATCAACGGATGGCAGTGGTGCGCGATGTCGAGGAATTGGCCACGATTGCCTGGACCTCCTATCAGATCAACAGTCTCAAGCGCGATATACTCGGGCGGCAGGTGGACGCGTCCCAAACGATGCTGGATAACTTTGAAGCCGAGTTCGAAATGGCCACGCGCGGTGTGCTTGACCTGATGGTGGCCACAAATCGTTTGTATAACGCGCAGATCGAGAGGGTGAATTCGGACGCGATCCTCAGCTTTTCCGGGTTTCGGGCGCTGGCGGCGCAAAGCAGGCTCGCCAACCATTTTGGCGTCGCCCAAAGCAATCGTGTGTTGGCGTCACAGATTGCCCCAAGTGCGGGGCAAAAACCCCGTGACGTGATCAGCAAGGGCCGCTTGCTGCTGGATAAATGACCGCGCGGGGTGCCTCTGAGGCGGCTGCGGTCGCATCACAGATCGGCACCGCCCCCGATGCGCAGACAGTTGGCGAAACCGATAGCGGGCATATCGTTGTGCGTTGGTTTGCGTCCTTCTTTGCGCAACCCTACTCCAAGGCTGCAGTCACCGCGCGTCTCAGTGGGCAAATCACGCTCGACGATCCCGCGTCGCTTGGTGCGGGGCTGGAGACGGTGGGGTTGAAGAACACCCTCTACCGAAAAAAGCTGCGCCATCTCGATCCGATCGTGCTGCCATGTATCGTGTTTGATAAACAGGGCGGCCCACTGATCCTGATATCGGTGGATGCCGTGACCAGCCGGGCCATCTGGGTGGATCCGGCCGCGGAAATGGCCGAACAGTCCGGGACGCTTCGCGATTTGCAGAAGCGGATTGATCCGCAGGTGATGTTGGTTACCTTCGAGGATGCCAACAGCCCAACCGGTGTCAGGGCGCGCCGCGAGGGGCATTGGTTCTGGGCCCCTGTGCGGGCGCATTGGCCATCCTGGATGCAGGTGATGCTGGCGTCTTTCCTGCTCAATTCGATGGGATTGGCGCTGCCTTTGTTCATCATGAATGTATATGACAAGGTCGTGCCGAACCTGTCTTTTGTCACTTTGTGGACGCTTGCCATAGGTGTGGTTCTGGCGGTCTGTGCCGAGCTTGCCCTGCGCACCGTGCGTCTTGCCACCATTGAAACCATCAGCCAGCGCGTCGATCTCAAGGTCGGTGCGGCGCTCTATCGTCACGCGTTGGATCTGGGAGTTTTGGTGCGTCCGGGCGGGTCTGCCGCGTTGGCAGGGCAGATCAGGGAATATGAGACGGTCAAGGATTTCTTTGCCTCGACCACCTTTGTATCTTTCTTTGATCTCCTGTTCATCGCGCTGTTTCTGGCGGTGCTTTACGTGATTGTCGGGCCGCTCGCTTTTGTCCCCATGATCGCGATTCCAGTGGTGCTGGGGATTGCCCTGATCTGTCGGGCGGCGATCGACGCGACGGCACAAAGCGCCGTGCAATTGGCAAGCCGTCGTCAAACCGTCCTTATGGAAAGCTTGCAAGGGGTCGAAACCGTCAAGACCCTGAACGCCGAGGGGCTGATGCAGCGCGAATGGGAAACCGCGATTGCGGCCAGCGCACGTGTCACCGGCCGGGCGCGGTTCTGGTCGAACCTGTCCATAAACGCGACGATGTTCATTCAGCAGGGCGTCAGCATTCTGATCGTTGTATGGGGTGTTTACCTGATCTTTGATGGTCAAATCACCGTGGGTGCGCTGATCGCTGCGTCGATCCTGTCGGGGCGTGCGCTGGCCCCGCTGTCGGGGATCGCGCAGGCAACGTTCCGCTTGCAATATGTTCTCAAATCGTTGCGTTCGCTGAATGAGATGATGCAGTTGCGTGGCGACAAACCTGCGACGGTGCGGTCGCATCTGCGGGTCCGCCGTGCGGCGCTGGATTTGTCGGATGTGACATTTACCTATCCCGATATGCAGGTGCCCGCGATTCAGGCGCTGACACTGACCGTGGGACCGGGGGAATGCGTTGCCCTTCTGGGGCGGGTTGGATCGGGCAAGACGACTTTGGGCAAGATGCTGTGCGGGCTGATCGAACCCCAGCAGGGCTCGATCCGAGTGGATGGGTTTGGTCTGAACCAATACGACCGTGCCGAACTCCGCGACGGCATCGGGTATCTGCCGCAAAGCTGTGATCTGTTCACTGGAACCCTGCGCGAAAATCTCTTGTTGGCACGCCCGGATGCCACGCAGGACGATATCGAAAAGGCGCTCTACTACTCCGGGCTTGGTGCCTTTGTCGCGGGCAGCGCAAGCGGGCTTGAGATGAAGATTACCGAAAACGGCAGCAGCCTTTCGGGCGGGCAGGCGCAGGCACTCGTTCTGGCGCGGGTGCTGCTCAAGTCGCCCAAACTGCTTTTCCTCGACGAACCCACCAATGCAATGGATCAGGAGATGGAGCGTACCGTCTGCACCCGCCTGAAAGAGCTGAACGCGTCGGGAACGACCTTGATCCTGTCAACACACCGTCAATCCCTGTCGGCCATCGCGGACCGGTTTGTCATTCTGGAGGGGGGGCGCAAAGTGCTGGACGGGGCCAAGGACACGGTCATGCAAAGGCTGAACGCAAACCAGCCCCAGAACGGCGGGGCGGAATAACCCATGTTTGTGCGTCAGGTCGAAGAGCAATATGTAAACAACATCGCCGCTGCCGGAAAAAGTCCGCTTTATCAAAGCCGTTGGGCGTTGTTGATGATGATCACGGTGATATCGGTCGGCTTTGTCATCTGGGCCAATATCTTTGAGGTCGAAGAGGTCACACGTGGCACGGGGCGGGTTATCCCGTCCTCGCAATTGCAGGTCGTGCAAAGCCTTGAGGGCGGGATTGTCCGCCAGATAGGCGTGTCCGAGGGCGATGTCGTCGAGGCGGGTCAGGTCCTGATGCAGATTGACGATACAGGTTTTCAGTCGCGGCAAGGCGAATTGCAGAGACAGGAAACCGCGCTGTTGGCCGAACAGGTCCGTCTGGAAGCCGAAGCCGATATGGCGTCCGATCTGAGCTTTTCACCGATCTTTGTCGCCAGCCATCCGCTGGCCAGCGGTGTGGAAACCGAAGTATTTTATTCCCGGCGCAAGCAATTTGACGCGGAAATGGCAGTGCTCAATGACACGTTGGTGCAAAAGAAAAGCGAACTGGCAGAACTTGAGGCCCAGTTGATGAAACATGCGGCGGTGATCGCGCCGCTGAACGAGGAACAGATACTCGTGTCGCGGTTCGTGGCGGAAAATGCGGCCCCCCGGATCGAGTTGCTGCGGATCAATTCAAGGCTGGCCGAGATGAAGGGCGATCTGGCGGTCGGGCAGGCATCCCGTCTCAGGCTTGAGGCCGCGCTGGCGCAGGCGGAAAGCGAGATCGCCGCAGCCCGGTCGCGCTATGTGTTGTCGGCGCGCGAAAGACTGGCGCGGGTTCAGGTGGAACTTGCGGTGCTGCGCGAAACCCTCAAGGCTGCTGATGACAGGGTCCTGCGCACCCAGTTACGGGCACCTGTGCGCGGCACCGTGAACCGGTTGACCGTCACCACAATCGGGGCCGTGGTTCAGCCCGGTGCGCCTGTTGCCGAAATCGTGCCCAGCGATGACGGCCTGTTGGTCGAGGCGAATATCGCCCCCGCCGACGTGGCCTTTATCGCGCCGGGCGACGCGGTGTCGGTCAAAATCACCGCCTATGATTATCTGGTCTATGGGGCATTGCAGGGCGAAGTCTCGCGCATCGGCGCGGATACAATCACCGACCCCGAAGGCCGCGAGTTCTTCAAGGTGGTCGTGCGCACGCAGAACAATGCCCTCGGCAGTGCCGATGACCCGCTGCCCATTTCTCCGGGCATGACGGCCAGTCTGGACATTCAGACGGGCAAGAAAACGGTTATGAACTACCTTCTCAAGCCGCTGCGCCGCGCCAAGGCCGAGGCGTTGCGCGAACGCTGATTGCTTTACTTGCTGGTTGCCACGAAAACCCCGTCCCAGTCCGCGGGAGGCGGGGTGTCGCGGAATGTGGCGATCCGGTCTTCATAGAGCGCGGCGTAGAAATCGAGATCGACGGACAAGGCACTGCCAGCCGCGCGCACATCCTGTGCGGCGCGGGTCGCGGCTTGCCATTTCTGCTGCCGGTAACTGTCGATCATGGTTTCGTTGGCGGTTCTCAGAGCGGCAAAGTCAGGGGTCGCATTCATGGCCCCATCCCCGATCAGGGCATGGATATGTTCCGGTTCCTGCTTTCCCTTGACCCGGATCAGGTCCAGTTCGATCACAGCGAAATCTTCACCAACCTGCGCACGGGTGCTGGCCCCGATGATGATATCCACGCCATAGGATTTGGTCTGACCTTCAAGCCGCGAAGCGAGGTTGACCGGATCGCCAAGCGCGCTGTAGTCGAACCGCTTGTCGCTGCCCATGTTGCCGACAACGGCATCGCCGGTATTGATGCCGATTCCGATGTCGATCGGAATGGCTGATCCATCGGTTTCATGGGCGCGCAGCGTGTTCAGATCGGCGATGTCCTGCATCATTCGCAGGGCGGCAGAACAGCTCAGCCGCGCATGATCCTTTTCATCCAGCGGTGCATTCCAAAAGGCCATGATCGCATCGCCCATGAATTTGTCGATCGTGCCGCGCTTGTCCATGATCGCATCGGACATGATCGTCAGAAAGCGGTTCATCAATGTGGTCAGCCCGGTAGGGTCGTCCTTGAAGCTTTCGGAAATGCCGGTAAAGCCGCGCACATCGGTGAACAGGATCGACAATTCACGCCGCTCCCCACCGAGTTTCAACTGATCGGGGTTATCGGCCAGCGTCGCAACAAGATCGGGGGACACGTATTGACCGAATGCCCCCCGAATCTGGCGTTTCTCCATCTCTTCGCGAAGATAATTGATCGAGAGCATGAGCACGGCAGAGACGAACACGGCGAGCACCGGAAAGGACGGATCGAACAGCTGCAATTCGGACTTGAACAGGTAAAATGTGCCGCCAATGGTTGACCCGATCAACACAGCGGTCGTCGCCAGCAGCACACCCGCCGACAGGATCGGTGCCAGCCCGATCACAAGCAAAGACATGCCCGCGATAAAGGCCAGCTCAAGCCCGATGGCAAAGTTGGGGCGATACAGCAGCGTTTGACCAAGGATATTCTCCAGCAGCTGGGCATGCACTTCGACACCGGCCATGGAGACCCCCAACGGCGTGCCGCGAAAATCCTCCAATCCGATGGCAGAGGTGCCCACCAGCACTAGATGCCCCGCCAGCCGATTGGCCGGAAGCGTGCCATTCAACAGATCAACGGCCGATACGTAACGCGCGGGATCGCTGGGCGAAAAATTGTTCCAGACGGTGCCGTCCTGTTCGGTGCGGATCAACTGGCGGGCCACTACCACGCCGTCAATACCCGCGGCGTTGGACCGGACGGCAAAGGCGTCGCCGCCAGTTGCCACCCGCAGCAATTCGATGGACAGGCCAAGACGATAAGCCCCTTGCGCCTTCATCACGACAGGCAGGCGGCGGAAAATCCCGTCAGGATCAGGCAGCACGGTAAACATGCCGTGGCCTGATGCGGCGTTCTCCAGGACCTCAAGGTTCTGGATCATATTGTCGAAGCGCAACATGAAACGGTCTGGATTGGGCCCGAGGATCGCGTGGGGCACTTCGGCAGGTGGCGTGCCCGCCACCGCGTCCGAATTGGCAAGGCGAACGCTGGTCTGGCCGACAACGATACGGGTGCGTGCAAAGGTCTGGGCCAACAGGTCATCATTTGACGGCAGCCTTAGAAGCTCATCCCGGATGGCCGGTGCCAGAGCGGGGTTGTCGGCGGCGATGTTTTCCGGCGACAATCTGTCTGGCTCGGAAAAGATGACGTCAAACGCTACTGCAACCGCGCCCGCCTGTGCCGCCTTTAGCGTCATATCGGCGATGACGGTGCGCGGCCATGGCCACTGACCGACCTCGGTCAGGCTGCGGTCGTCAATATCCAGAATGGCAACCGGGACCGGTGCGCGTTCGCGCGGGCTTGTCTGCTGAAATGCATCAAAGGCTTGCAACCGAAGGCGTTCGACAAAAACAGGGTCCGCAATACGAAGCGATATCAACGCAGCGAGCAGGGCGAGAGCAATCAGACGACCCCAGCCGACTTTGCGGGCAAACCATTTCATGTGGCCGCGGCCTTTCCAAATCATCGCATCGGGAAATACAGAATCGCCGTTTCAATCGCGGCGATGCGTCACCACGATGCGCACCATGCGATCCGCTTGCCATCTATTGCGCAATGAAAACCTGAATCTTCTGGGCATTTTTTCCGCAAATACAACCCTAGCGTTTATTCCCTCCAGTTTTTCAATAAGGATTTCGATAAAGTTCGACCCGAATTGACCAAGAGTTCTTCGTTTTGGCGACGCCTGTGATACAGTTTTTTGCACGGGCGGGGCTTTGTTGCACAACTACGCGGGGGATTCACTGCATGAATCCAGCGTGATAGCTGGGAGGCATGAGCAGTTGGGCCCCTACGAAGTACAAGACCAGGAACTGGCCTTCGTACAAC
>JAUIAS010000001.1 GCA_030425395.1 Alphaproteobacteria bacterium | reverse complement strand
TTTATCGCGGAGAAGAAGAAATCGTGCTCATTGCGGCGGGGTCAGGGATTACGCCGATGGTCGCGATCGCGGCCAAAGCGTTGGCGCAGGGTGCCCGGGTAACCTTGGTTTATGGGAACCGCCGGACCGATACGATCATGTTCCGTGACCGGCTTGATGCGCTCAAGGACCGTTATCTTGATCGGTTCACCCTTGTCCATGTTCTGAGCCGTGAACCGCAGGATGTGGTCTTGCTCAACGGACGCATCAACGGGGACAAAATTTCTGCGTTGGCAAACGCCGGTGCGATTGATCTGGCCGGGGCTGACGGAGTTTTCCTGTGTGGGCCGGGCGAAATGATCGACGATGTTTCCGCGACGCTCAACACGCTTGGGGTCGATGGTGGCAAGGTGCATTTCGAACGGTTTACCCAAGACGGAGAAGCACCACGCGCGCCTAAATCCGCCGCCGCCGAGGCCGCTGAGGCCGCTGGTGTTGCGGTTACAGTGGTTCTGGACGGTGCCCGCCGTCAGTTTCAATATGAGGCTGGCGATGAAACCATCGTCGCCGCCGCCGAGCGTCAAGGTCTTGAACTGCCGTATTCGTGCAAGGGCGGAATGTGCTGCACATGCAGGTGCAAGGTTTCCGAAGGGCGCGCGGAAATGGCTGTGAATTATTCTCTTGAACAGTGGGAGCTTGACTCCGGGTTTACACTGGCTTGTCAGGCGCGGCCAACCTCCGAGACGCTTCTTCTGGACTTTGACGCGGCTTGAACCGCGTTGGAATATGGGTTTCTCTGGGTGACATGACAGAGGACTCACCAGATCTGGAACAGGCGTATTCCCTTGAAACGCCGGATGATTCCCGCAAGCTTTATGCGCAGTGGGCGGATGAATATGACGACGGTTTCGCCCGGGCACAGCGGTATTTGTTGCCCGATGCGACAGCGCGGATCTTTGCCGAAGCGGGCGGAAGCGGGCCTGTGCTTGATGTTGGCGCGGGCACCGGTCTGTGCGGTGCTGCGCTTGTCGCGCTGGGTGTCGAGCCGGTTGATGCCACCGATATCAGCGCCGAAATGCTGGAGCGTGCCGCACAAAAGGACATCTATCGCGACACGATCGAGGCTGACCTTCTGGAAGGGTTGCCCGTGCCGCCCGGAGCATATGAGGGCATCGTTTCATCGGGCACCTTCACAACTGGCCACGTTGGCCCGGACGGCATTGACCCGTTGTTGCGCGTGGCGCAAAACGGGGCGCTATTTGCCCTGTCTATCAATGCAAAGCACTATGAATGCGCCGGATTTGCCGACAAGCTTGACGCGTTGGGGGGTGCAATCACGGATCTGAGTTTGGTCGAGACGCGTATTTACGGCCCCGACGCAGAGGGACCGCACAAAGACGACATCGCCTATGTCGCCTTGTTCCGAAAAGCCTAGATCATCCTTTGGGGCGGCTCGGCACCCAGGCATAGCCATTGGCGCACAGGATGTAGGCTTCTCGCAGACCATGCGGTTTATCCGTGGGAGACTGGAGGATTGTGCCGCCCAGTCCAGTGGCCCGCGCGCAGGCACCATCTGGATCGGTGTCATAGAGCCTTATTTCCAGCCCGGCACCGCGAGGCGGATTTTCCGGGACCAACCCAAGAAGCGGATTGGAAGAATAAGTGCTGTCGGAGTGTAGCTGAAACACCTGCGAGCCATAGGAGATGATCGCGAAATCGTCTGTGGGCTGATGCGCGGTCATGCCGAAGACCTTGGCAAGAAACGCAACCTGTTCGCGGACATCGCGCACAAGAATGTTTAACCCCAACCCTCTGAGCGATCGGCCAAAACCATCCGCGTCAATGTCATCGTAGTTCATTGGACTGGTCCTCATTTCCGCACAGGCTCAGCCATATCATGGCGCTTGGCAAGCTTTGACCATGGTGGGGCTTGCGTTGGGCGATAAACTCGCAAGAATGATGCCATGATCACTTCTGCATTTCCCACATGGCCCGACGTTGCACCGAAACTGATAGAGGTGGCCGCCGGTCGCGCGGCTGCCGATGTCGTTTTTCGCGGGGGTTCATGGGTCAATGTCCACACGCGTGAGGTTCTGCCAGACACCGATATAGCCGTAGTTGCCGGACGCATTGCCTATGTCGGGCCTGATGCGACGCGCTGTATCGGCGAAGGAACCGAAGTGGTCGATGCGAACGGCCGGTTTATGGTGCCGGGTCTTTGCGATGCGCATATGCACATCGAAAGCGGTATGCTGACCCCGGCAGAATTCGCCCGTGCGGTGATTCCGCATGGTACGACGTCGATGTTCACCGACCCGCATGAGATCGCCAACGTTCTGGGGCTGGATGGTGTGCGCATGATGCATGACGAGGCGCTCTTGCAGCCGGTCAACATCTTTACCCAGATGCCGTCTTGCGCGCCGTCCGCGCCGGGGCTGGAGACGACCGGATTTGAGATTACTGTCGACGATGTGGCCGAAGCGATGACATGGCCAGGTATCGTTGGTCTGGGAGAGATGATGAATTTCCCCGGCGTCGCGCAGGCCGATCCCAAGATGCTGGCCGAGATTGCGGCAACCCAGCGGGCGGGAAAAACGGTGGGCGGGCACTATGCGTCACCGGATCTGGGACCGGATTTTGCGGCCTATGTCGCAGGTGGGCCAGCGGATGATCACGAAGGCACGTCCGAAGCTGACGCCATCGCCCGGGTACGTCAGGGAATGCGTGCGATGATGCGTCTGGGAAGCGCTTGGTATGATGTACAAGCACAGATCACCGCCGTGACGGAAAAGGGGCTGGACCCGCGCGGTTTCATCCTGTGCACCGATGATTGCCATTCCGGGACGTTGGTGAACGAAGGCCACATGAACCGCGTTGTGCGCCATGCGATTGCTTGTGGCTGCGATCCGGTGATTGCGATTCAGATGGCAACCATCAACACCGCCACACATTTTGGGCTGGAACGCGAGATCGGCTCGCTTACTCCGGGCCGGCGGGCCGATCTGATCCTGACATCCGATTTGAAAGCCCTGCCGATCGAAGAGGTTTGGGCGCGCGGGCGAAAGGTGGCCGCAGGCGGCGTTTGTCTGGTGGATTGTCCCCATTACGACTGGCCCGAGGCCGCGCGCAAGACCGTGCGCGTCAAGGCTGCGTTGTCGTCGCAGGACTTTGCCATCGCCGCGCCCGGCGGGGCCAATGCGGTGCGCGCAAATGTTATTGGCGTGGTTGAAAATCAGGCACCGACCAAGGCGCTCAAGCGGGATATGACGGTCGCGGATGGGCTGGTGGAAACCCAAGGAGACGTTTGCCAGATCGCCCTTGTGGAACGTCACCGCGCGACGGGCGGTATCACAAATGCCTTTGTGTCCGGCTTTGGATACACGGGACGCATGGCGATGGCCTCGACCGTGGCGCATGACAGCCATCACATGATCGTCGTGGGCACCTGCCGCGAACAGATGGCACTTGCTGCGAACCGGCTGACGGATGTGGGTGGCGGCATCACGGTATTTCGCGACGGAGAAGAGTTGGCTCTTGTCGAACTGCCTATTGCAGGGCTTATGTCGGACGATGCCGCGCAGAACGTCGCCGCCAAGGCGGAACTTATGGTGCAGGCGATGATTGATTGCGGTTGCACGCTGAACAACGCCTATATGCAGCATTCCTTGCTGGCTCTGGTGGTGATCCCTGAACTGCGGATTTCCGACAAGGGTTTGATTGATGTGCGCAGTTTTTCCGAAATCCCGGTGTTCGAGCCGCTTTCATGACTGATTTGATAACACCCGACTATCCCTCGGTTGAACAGTTCGAAGACCCAGCCGCCGCCGTGGATCGGCTGTGCGCATTGTATGAAACCTCGGTCCGATTTCTGTGTGATGAATTCAACAAGGCGATGGAAGATCCCTCGAACCGCCGCCGCCGCCGTGCCTTTTATCCCGAAATCCGTCTTGTCACGACCAGCTATGCACAGGTCGACAGCCGCCTGAGTTTTGGCCATGTCGCAAATCCCGGTACACACACCACGACGGTGACGCGGCCCGATCTGTTTCGCAGTTACCTGACCCAGCAAATCGGGCTGTTGATCAGAAATCACCGGCAATCGGTGACAATTGGGGTGTCGGACACGCCAATGCCGCTGCATTTTGCGGTGGCCAATGATGCATCCATTTCCGTGCCGCAGGACGGTGCCGCCGATTTCATTTTGCGTGATGTGTTCGATGTTCCGGATCTGAGTACTACCAACGACGACATCGTGAACGGCACCCATGTGGCCACAGACGACACCGGGCCTTTGGCCCCTTTTACTGCACAGAGGATTGATTATTCGCTGGCCCGTCTGGCGCATTACACCGCCACTGATCCGTGCCATTTCCAGAACCACGTTCTGTTCACCAACTATCAGTTCTACGTCGAGGAATTCGAAACCTACGCGCGCGCTGCCTTGGCTGATCCCGAAAGCGGATACAGCGCCTTTGTCGGGACGGGGAACGTGGAAATCCAAGGACCGGGCGATATGATGGCACGCCCGGCCAAGTTGCCCCAGATGCCGACCTATCATCTCAAACGCAAGGACGGGAATGGCATCACCTTGGTCAACATCGGGATCGGTCCGTCCAACGCCAAAACCGCCACTGATCACATCGCGGTACTGCGGCCACATGCGTGGCTGATGGTGGGCCATTGCGCGGGGCTGCGCAACACGCAAGCGCTCGGCGATTTTGTTCTGGCACACGCTTACTTGCGCGAAGATCATGTTTTGGATGACGATCTTCCGGTCTGGGTGCCGATCCCCGCGCTTGCCGAAATCCAGATCGCGCTGGAACAGGCGGTGGCGGAAGTGACCAAGCTTGAAGGTTTCGATCTCAAGCGGATCATGCGAACCGGCACGGTGGCCACCATAGACAATCGCAACTGGGAACTGCGCGATCATTCCGGGCCGGTTCAACGACTCAGCCAATCCCGGGCCATTGCCCTGGATATGGAAAGCGCGACGATTGCCGCGAATGGATACAGGTTCCGGGTGCCATACGGCACCCTGCTCTGCGTGTCCGACAAGCCGCTGCACGGGGAGTTGAAGCTTCCCGGTATGGCGTCGGATTTTTACAAAACCCAAGTGGCGCGCCATTTGGGAATTGGTATACGGGCGATGGAACGCTTGCGCGGCATGCCGCTGGAAAGACTACATAGTCGAAAATTGCGATCTTTTGACGAAACGGCGTTCCTGTAACGTGGCGAAAACCGGTAAAATGCCGATTTTCCCTTGCAAAAGCCCACTATTCGTTGTGTTCATCCACCACATACCGTTAAAGTCGCGAAATGAGGCCCAAGCTTTCGGGCAGACGAAGGAGACCAAGAAATGGCAAAACCGATGACCAAAACGCAACTCGTCGCCGCTCTGGCCGAGGAAATGGGCGCAGACAAGAAAACGGCTGGTGCCGCGCTCGAGGCTGTTACCGCGATCATCACCCGCGAAGTCGCAGACGGCGGTGCCGTGACCCTTCCCGGTGTTGGCAAGATCTACTGCCGTGAGCGGCCCGAACGTATGGTGCGCAACCCCGCCACCGGCGAACAGTTCAAGAAAGAAGCTGACAAAGTGGTCAAGATGACCATTGCGAAGGCCCTGAAGGATAGCGTGAACGGCTAAGCCTTTCGCGCCGATCAGATTGATCAGGGGTCGCCTATGGCGGCCCTTTTTCTTTTGTCGACGGTTCTTGAACTTGTTCACCAGATAAGAAATGGTCCCCGCAACTGGCAGGAGCATCAGAGATGGACATCCGCGCGATTTTTATGGGGCTGGCGTTTGTCCTGATGTGGTCTTCTGCCTTTACGTCCGCACGGGTGATCGTGGCCGAGGCCTCACCGCTTTATTCGCTGGCTTTAAGGTTCTTGATCTCAGGGTTTATCGGTGTGGCGATTGCGCTTTGGCTTGGCCAGTCATGGAAGCTGACCCGCAATCAGTGGAGGGCGACCATCATTTTTGGTTTGTGTCAGAATGCCCTTTATCTGGGACTGAACTTTGTCGCGATGCAAACAATCGAGGCAGGGCTGGCTTCGATTATCGCGTCAACGATGCCCTTGCTGGTGGCTTTGGCGACATGGCTGATCTTGCGAGAACGGTTGCCGTTGATGGGTATCCTCGGTCTTTTGGGCGGATTGGTGGGCGTCGTGATCATCATGGGTGCCCGGATCAACGCGGGTGTGGACCTGTTCGGCGTGACGCTGGCTGGCATCGGCTGTGCTGCGCTTGCGCTGGCCACGTTGTCGCTGCGTGGCGCGACGTCCGGCGGGAATTTCATGATGGTTGTGGGTTTGCAAATGTTGGTGGGCGCTTTCGCATTGTTCGCGGTGGCCGTTTTTGTGGAAACGCCACATATGAACCCGACATGGCCATTGGCCATTGCCTTTGCCTATACCACGCTTGTGCCGGGCTTGTTGGCAACCTTTGTCTGGGTCTTGCTAGTGGATCGGATCGGAGCGGTGCGCGCGGCGACCTTCCATTTCCTGAACCCGTTTTTCGGCGTGGCCATCGCGGCGGTCTTGCTGGGTGAACATCTGGGCCCGCGCGACATTCTCGGTGTTGGGATCATTGCGGTGTCCATTCTTGCCGTGCAGCTGTCGCGCACCAAAAAAGCCTGAACGAATTTTTTGCACATCACGGTTGCGTTGGGTTCTGGGCTTTCGTTCAATCGTCGGTATCCTGAGTTTCGTTCAGCAGCGGAGATTCGAATGAAAAGACGAACATTTCTGCAAGCAGCGCTGATACCCGGTGCGTTGTCGGCAGTTTGGCCAGTTGCAGCGTTGGCGGAGTATAAAGCGACGCCCTATCGGCGCGGATTGCTGCGAGAGCTGCAAGACGATGGTGCATTGATTGTGGTGAATTTCACGGCGGCATGGTCCCCGACATGCCGGTTGAAACGCGATACCCTTGCGCGGATCAAGGCCGACACGCCGGCCTATGCCCAAAATATTCGGTTTGTGGATATCGACTGGGATACATTCGGGCCCTCGCGAATGGCGGAACGAATGCGGATCGACAGACATGCGACCCTTATTGCGTTCCGTGGCAAGACAGAGGTTGCGCGGATCGAGGCCACCTTTGACGAACTTGCCTTGCGCAGCTTTCTTGATCGCGTGATGGCCGCGGGCTGAAAGGCGTCAGCAAAGTGTCGGTTTTCGAACCTGAAATTTGATGCAAACGTGCTAACTGCG
Source organism: Alphaproteobacteria bacterium (assembly GCA_030425395.1). Taxonomy (GTDB): domain Bacteria; phylum Pseudomonadota; class Alphaproteobacteria; order Rhodobacterales; family Rhodobacteraceae; genus JAUIAS01. The sequence continues at coordinate 255,233 of JAUIAS010000001.1, read as the reverse complement.
CCGTGGACGTCGTGTTCCGGGCTGGCATGGGCCGTTCGGGCGGGCGATACCTTCGCAAAGTGAGCCGCCATGCCTGACGTCACGCCAGCTTCGTCAAACATGTATGTTTTCCTCCTGATACCGGGGTATTCTCAGCTTGGCTTTGCCTGCGCACTGGAAGCCCTGTCGCTGGCCAATCGCCACCCTTCCGGCGACATATGTTATTCTTGGCGCTTGATCAGCGAAGATGGATTGCCGGTTGCGGCCTATAACGGTGTCACCACACAAGTAGACAGCGGCCTGACCGATTTACGCCGGGACGAAACGTTGATCGTATGCGCTGGCGAAGCGGTGGGCGAAGGCAGCACAAGAAAGATCGTCAATTGGCTGCGCCGCGAAACCCGCAAGGGCATGAATTTCGGGGCCTTGTCATCGGGGACGTATACGCTCGCGTTGGCCAATCTTATTTCGGGCAAGCGGGTCACGACCCATTGGGAATATCGGGGTGCGCTTGCTGAACTGTTGCCTGATGTCATTATCGAAGACAGCATCTTTTCAATTGACGGGCGCGTCTTTACCAGCGCGGGCGGGGCTGCGGCGCTGGATTTGATGTTGCACCGCGTGCACGCCGACCATGGGCCGGATGTTGCCACTTGGGTGGCCGATCAGATGGTCTATTCCTCGCCGCGCGGACAGGCGGCAGCGCAACGGATGTCGATGGCAGTCGGTGGCGTGCGGAATTCCAAATTGGCGCTGTCGCTTCAGATCATGCAAAACAACATAGAAGATCCGCTGACACCGGATGAAATTGCCGAAGTGGTGCGCATTTCTACCCGCCAGATGGAGCGGTTGTTCGCCAAGCATCTGGGCCTGTCGCCCAAACGGTATTACCTGCAGATGCGGCTCGACAAGGCGCGGGAACTGTTGCGTCAAACGACGTTGTCGGTCACGGAAATCTGTGTCGCTTGCGGTTTTCGGAGCCCGTCGCATTTTTCCAAGAGCTACCGTGCCGCATTCGGTGTTTCACCCAGCCAGGAAGGCACGGAAAATCGGCTGGTCTGGTCGCAACATCAATCAAGATAACCTTCGATCACCTGCGTTACCGCCCGAGAATCCGGGCGCGTTGCAGAACCCCATGTCGCCGCCACGTTGCCATCGGGGGCAAGCAGGATCTTGTGGAAGTTCCACTTTGGCTCAAAGCCGGTTTCCGCTTTAACTGCCTTGTAGAACGGATGCGCCTGTTGCCCTCGGACATGGGTGATGTCTGTCATCGGGATGGTCAGCCCATAATTCAATTCACAGAAGTTCTTGACGGCTTCTGCATCCTTGAGCTCTTGGCGGAAGTCATCTGACGGAACGGCCAATACGACAAGGCCCTGTTCGGCATATTTGTCATGGATGCGTTGCAACCCTTCGTATTGATAGGTGAAGCCACATCGGGATGCTGTGTTTACGATCAGAACGGGTTGCCCGCGCCAATCTCCAATTGAGAGGGTGCCGCCGTCTATCGAAGGAAATTCACCGGTCAGACCCGTGGCCATCGCGGGCCCACCTATGATCGCTATGCAAAGCGCCAGCACGAACCGAAACATGTTGAATTCTCCTGCTCTCACATGTCGAAGAACTTAGCGCGCGTCGCCGCTGTGTCACACTTTTGCGTGCATGAGCCAAATTTCCACTTTGAATCCCGCGCAAAAACACCATCTTTTGCATTCAGATGAATGGAGGGATCATGGCACGTTACGAACGCAGCGCCGATGCCATCGCGGCACTTGAGCCTGAAGAATACTATGTCACCCAGCAGAGCGGCACGGAACGGCCAGGAACGGGCAAGTATCTGTCGAACAAGGAACCGGGCATCTACGTCGATATCGTGTCAGGGGAACCGCTGTTCGCGTCTTCGGACAAATACGAAAGCGGCTGCGGCTGGCCCAGCTTTACCAAGCCGATTGAACCAGCCCATATTCAGGAACTTGTGGATCGCACCCTCGGCATGATCCGAACCGAAGTGCGATCAACTTACGGGGACAGCCATCTTGGCCATGTGTTTCCCGACGGCCCGGTTGACCGGGGTGGTTTGCGGTATTGTATCAATTCGGCTTCGCTGCGGTTTGTGCACCGTGACGACATGGATGCCGAAGGATACGGTGCCTACCTTGATCAAGTGGAGGATGTGATATGACCGAGCGTGCGGTTCTGGCGGGTGGTTGTTTCTGGGGGATGCAACAATTGATCCGCCGTATGCCGGGGGTCAAGGCGACGCGGGTGGGATACACCGGAGGCGATGTGCCTAACGCGACCTATCGCAACCATGGCACCCACGCCGAAGGGATCGAGATCATCTTTGATCCGGCGATCGTGTCATACCGGCAGTTGCTTGAGTTCTTCTTTCAGATCCACGATCCGACAACCCTCAACAGGCAGGGTAACGACCGGGGTCTGAGCTACCGTTCCGCGATTTACTACGTTGACGAGGCCCAGAAAGAGGTCGCGCTTGATACGATTGCAGATGTCAACGCATCGGGTCTTTGGCCCGGAAAGGTCGTGACCGAAGTAGAGCCGGTTGGCGATTTCTGGGAGGCGGAACCAGAACATCAGGATTATCTCGAACGTATTCCGCACGGCTATACATGCCACTTTGTTCGCCCCGATTGGGTTCTGCCAAGGCGTGCGGCCGAATAAGGATCAGGTGGGGTCGGCGACTGGCGCCCGCCCCGATGCTTCAACCGTGATTGTGGCCTCGACAAAGATGTCGCGCCCTTCGGTATGCGCATTGCGAATGTCCCGGCTGACACGCAGGTCTATGTCAGCGGCACCTGCCTCGGTGGCCTCGGTCCGTGCGGCGTTTGTGAGAGCTGCTTCGACACGTGCGAATGCGGCGTCGGATGCGGCGAAATCTTCTGGTCCAGTCTCCAAATGCGCCCGAAAGCGGCCCTCGGCGGGGGCGGTGATCGTGGCACTGCGGCGCGTGATAATGCGCCCGACAACGGCCCCGATCGCATTGGCCACGCCACCGTGTTCCGGCAGAAGCATATCACATCCCAGTCGTGCGCCGACCGCTGGGTAGTAAGTCATTGCCGAAGCCCCAAGACCCACCACCGGGACGTCCAGCGTAACGGAAAGCCGCAACAAACCTGCGTGACGATCAAGCCCCCGCTGCGTCAACACGTGGGTGGCGTACCGCTCGGCGCTGTCGCCAAATGCCGCTCCATCCTCTGCGAACGCAGTCTCGAGAAGGGCGTCAACGGTTTGCGCGCGAAGTTGTGCGATGATCATGGCGGCAAGTGCATCTGCTCCCGCTGCCAGCCGTTCGCCATTCCCTGTCCGTTTGCGTGCCACGAGATCAAGCGCCTTGCGGGCTGCGGACGCATCCCACGCATCGGCCAGCCCCGCGACATGCGCTGCATCGGACGGCGTCACGGCACAAAGTTGTACGATACCGCGACCCACAAGCTTGTTCAGCGCGCCATGGTCCATGCGATTGCGCAATAACGCCTGCAGCGGCAGGGCCCCGGTCTCAAGTTTCTTTAGCAGCGCGGACTCTCTTTGCGCCAGCCCTGCGGTGTCTGCCCCAGTCACCCGCCGGGCGAATCGTGCGTCCAGTTCATGCGGGGTGCTGGCGCGCAGTTGCGCATCCAGTGTGTCATGGACCAGTTGCGCGTCGTCCTGCGCCAGAAGCGACACTGGCACCGCGCGCCGCGGCCCCAGCAGAATGCCCCCTTCCAGCCCGTCGCTGCGCACATGGGTTTCGCTGTCGCCACCAAGGCCGGTGGTCCGCATCGCGACCGCCTCGACCATGGTGCGAAACCCGCCAACCCGTGCGCCCTGCGGATCAATAGCCGGGCGGCCATCCCGCAAAACGGCAATATCGGTCGTGGTGCCACCGATGTCGGACACCAGCCCGGTGTCGATACCGGTCAACCAACGCGCGCCGACCAAAGAGGCCGCAGGCCCGCTCAGGATGGTTTCGATTGGCTTTATTCGGGCCTGCTCGGCAGACATGAGCGCACCGTCTCCCCGCACGACCATTAAAGGAGCCGCGATCCCGAGGGAGACAAGGCTGTCGGCCGCCCGGCCGATCAACCGGTCGATCATGCCGATCAGACGTGCGTTCAGCACTGCGGTCAACGCGCGTTTGGGTCCGTTCAACCGCGCAGAAAGCTCATGCGAACAGGTGACCGGCGCACCGCCTGTCATTTCGCGGATGATCTGTGCGGCCTGCAATTCGTGGGCGGGGTTTCGCGTGGCGAATTGTGCGGCTACCGCCCAGCCGCTGACGCCATCCGCCTGCGCGGCGACAAACTGTCTGAGGGTGGTTTCGTCCAGCGGAACGCGCTGGGTTCCGGCATGGCTGTGCCCACCCTCGAGCATGAGCGCCGGATCCCCTCGCAGCGCGTCTGACAGACCATGCTTGGCCAGATCCCCGTCACGGAACCCGATATAGACAAGCGCAATCCGCCCGCCCTGTCCTTCGACCAGCGCGTTGGTGGCGAGCGTCGTTGACAAGGCGGCCATGCCTATCTGATCGCCATATATCCCGGCTTGCTGCATCACGCTGCGGACAGCCTGTCCGATACCCTCGGACAGATCGTGGCGCGTCGTCAGGGCCTTGGCGCTGGCGATCACTTCCACCTCATCGCGCATCAGGACCGCGTCGGTATAGGTTCCGCCTGTATCCACACCCAGCAATATCGCCATCGTGTCCTCCGTTTTCAGAGGCGCTGATAGGCCCGCCAAGGCGGCGGGTCCATCCTGTTTGCGTCACGATCCAAGTCGTTCGCGCGCCCACCGCGCCGCATCGGCAACAGTCGCGTCGGGATCGTCGACGAGGCTGGCCGCGACATCACACAGCGCCGCATCCCCCGAGTTGCCGATGGCATACAGGACATTCCGCACGAAACGGTCGCGCCCGATCCGTTTGATGGGTGATCCGGAAAACATTGCCCGGAAGGTTGCATCATCCAATGCCGCCAAATCGCGCAGGTGGGGGGCCTCCAACTCGGGCCGAGGAGCATATCGCAATTCGCGTGCGGCAACAGCGAACTTGTTCCACGGGCATACGGCAAGGCAATCATCGCATCCGTAAATACGGTTGCCCATATGAGGGCGCAGTGCCTCATCGACGGGGCCTTTGTGTTCGATCGTCAGATAAGAGATACAGCGCCGCGCATCGAGCTGGTAGGGACCGGTAAACGCATTGGTCGGGCAGGCATCCAGACAGGCACGGCACGATCCGCAATGATCGCGTTCGGCCATGTCCGGGGGCAGGTCCAGCGTGGTGAATATGGCCCCGAGAAAGGCCCAGTTGCCCCAATCGCGGCTGACAAGATTCGTGTGCTTTCCCTGCCAGCCAAGCCCGGCGGCCTGACCAAGAGCCTTCTCCGGCACAGGCGCGGTGTCGACAAACACCTTGACCTCGCCGCCGGCCTCTTCAATCAACCAGCGCGCCACGCGTTTGAGCCGCTTTTTCACCAGATCGTGGTAATCGCGATTTTGTGCATAAACGGAAACCACGCCGCGATCCCGCCAGTCCAGCCGCTCCATCGGATCACGTTCGGGAGCATAGCTTTCGGCCAGCATCAGAATGCTGCGCGCCTCGGGCCAAAGCGCAGACGGGTCCGCACGCCATGCAACCCGTTCGGCCATCCATGACATCTGTCCATGATACCCGGCCTCAAGAAACGCATTCAGTCGCTCTGCCACGTGTGGAACCGCATCGGGCCTGCACAGCCGGGCTGCGATAAACCCTTCTTCGATGGCTTTGGCGATCAGGCGATCCTTGAGGGTATCAGACATTTTTCTCTTGCTTCAAATATCCCCAGTGGCGAATTGGCCAAGAACCAAGAGGGAGCAGGCCTGCCCGACCCTGCCGCGCCTCAGAAATCAAGGTCGGCATAATGGGGCGGTGGCAGGAAACCGGGAATCTGGTCTGCCAGAATGGATCGGAATGCGGGGCGGCTCTTGATCTTGGCATACCAGTCCTTGACTATCTCCGACCGGTTCCAATCGACGTCGCAGATGTAATCCAGCGATGACAGGTGCGCGGCAGCAGCGAAATCGGCAAGGCTCATCTGATCACCTGCAAGCCAGCGACGCTGATCCAGCAGCCACGCCATGTAATCAAGGTGGTATTTGATCGCCTTGGCGCCGGATTTCACATTGGTGCTGTCAGGATACCCTTGCTTGGTGACCTTCTTGTTCACCCGCTCATAGAGCAGTTTGGACGTGACTTCGTTGTGGAACTTGTCGTCAAACCACGAAACCAGCCTGCGCACCTCGTAGCGCGCTTCGGGGTCTTGCGGGAACAAGGGGGGCGTTGGGCGGGTGTCTTCGAGATATTCGCAGATCGGCGTGCTTTCGGCCATCATGCGGTTGTCGATCCGCAGTATCGGCACCTTGCCTGCAGGATTGCGGCGAAGAAATTCGGGGTCTTGTTCCCAATAGCGTTCTTCGACCAGCTCCACCTCGATCTTCTTTTCGGCAAGACAAAGCCGCACCTTGCGGCAAAACGGGGAGAGAGGAACGTGGAACAAGCGGGCCATGGGCGCTCCGGCGGGACAGGGATCAGGGGTTCCCTGCCTAATTGCCTTGCTGCGTGGGGATTTTCAATCCTCGAAACAAGCCGCGCGCCCATCCTTGCGGATCAATGCTGCTCCATCCTGAACCGAGCTTGCCCGTCTTGAGACAAATGCGGACGGGGTTTTGGCCGACCGCTCCTTGGGGTTGGGCAGGATTGCGGCCAGCAAGGCGGCCTGCTGCGGGCTCAGCGATGCGGGTGCTGTGCCGAAGTAGTGGTGCGACGCGGCGTCGATGCCGAACACCCCTGACCCGAATTCGGCAACGTTAAGATACACCTCAAGAATGCGTCGTTTGGTCCAGACCGCTTCAAGCACAGGGGTCATGAACGCCTCCATCGCCTTGCGCAGCCAGTTTCGCCCCGGCCAAAGAAACACGTTTTTGACAACTTGCTGCGAAATAGTAGATGCGCCTCGATTGCCGCCGTCGTCCAACGCATTGCGTATGGCCATCACATCGAACCCCCAGTGCAGGCAAAAATTCGCATCTTCTGCCGCAACCGCGGATCGCAACATCACGGGCGCGATATTTTCAGCGGGGATCCATTCATGGTCGATCTCGCCGAGACGGCGGCTTTCGCTCCACATATAATAGGTGGTTGGCGGATTGATGACGGCTGTCAGCCCGATGAAGAATAGGGTCAAGACCATGAACAGGGTAAAACTGCGCAAGGCCAAGAATCCGATCCATGCGCGCAGGCTGCGCCGGGGTCTTTTGGTCTCGGAACGGCGCTTGGTTCGCGGCTCCGGCGTTTTTTTGGGTTTGGGTTGTGGTTTCTTGGCCTTCGGCATGACCCCGCTATAGGTGACCTTGGCGGGCAGGAAAACCACTTGCTGCCCGCCGAAAAGGCCGCCAACGAAAAACCCCCGCAAAAATTTGCGGGGGTGATCCTAGATGTCAGCTTTTGGTTATTCCGCCGGAACGGCCTTTTCTTCCATGCTCAGCGGTGCAGCCAAGTGGATCAGCATCTCCTTGGGGCAAACCTGAAGGAAATTGCCTTGCTCGATATCCCAGTGCTGCAGGATATTGGCGGCCTTGCGGCTGCCCGTTTCTGCGGCATGGCGTTCGATCAAACCCTTTAGCTGTGCTTCCCAGTGATCGACGGTGACAGGGCATGTCACCAACGTTTCATGGTTCATCAGTTTTTGTGCTTCACCGTCCGGATCATAGAGATAGGCCATTCCACCGGTCATACCTGCGCCAAAGTTCGCGCCGATTTTCCCAAGGATAACCGCCACGCCGCCGGTCATGTATTCGCAACCGTTGCTGCCGCAGCCTTCTATGACGACCTTGGCACCCGAATTGCGAACCGCGAACCGTTCCCCGGCACGCCCTGCTGCAAACAGGTATCCATCGGTCGCACCATAAAGCACGGTATTGCCGATAATGGTGTTATCCTCTGCGGCCAGTGGGCTGACCTGCGGAGGCCGCACTATGATCGTGCCACCAGACAAGCCCTTGCCGACATAGTCGTTTGCGTCGCCCGATACCTCGAGTTTGAGGCCCGGTGCGGCGAACGCACCAAACGACTGACCGGCGGAGCCCTGAAGCTTGACCGTCAGGTGATCGGGTTGCAGCGCATTGCGCATGCCAAAGTTGCGCACGATGTGGCTGGAAACCCGAGTGCCGACGGTGCGGTGGGTGTTTTGCACTGCATAGGAAAGCTGCATCTTTTCGCCTTCCTCAAGGAACCGGGCCGCATCCCTGACGATCTCGGCATCGAGTGTGTCAGGAACCGCATTGCGGTCTTTGTAGCGGTCATAGACGATCTCGTTGGACCCATCGACGGTGATCAGCAGCGGGTTGAGATCAAGATCGTCGAGGTGCGCGGACCCACGGCTGACCTGTGTCAAGAGGTCGGCGCGCCCGATCACGTCATCAAGGCTGCGTGCGCCAATCTGGCTCAGGATTTCGCGGACTTCCTGTGCATAGAAAGTGATCAGGTTCACGACCTTGTCAGCATTCCCGGTGAACTTGGCGCGTAGGCTTTCATCCTGCGTGCACACGCCCACGGGGCAAGTGTTCGACTGGCATTGGCGCACCATGATACAACCCATCGCGATCAGCGCAGCGGTTCCGATGCCGTATTCCTCGGCCCCCATCATCGCAGCCATAACGATGTCCCGTCCGGTCCGCAGACCGCCATCGGTCCGCAGTGTGACCCGCGACCGCAGGTTATTCATCGCCAGAACCTGATGTGCCTCGGTCAGCCCCATTTCCCACGGCAGGCCCGCATATTTGATCGACGTTGCAGGCGATGCGCCGGTGCCGCCGTTATGGCCGGAAATAAGAATGATATCGGCCTTGGCCTTGGCAACACCTGCCGCAATCGTTCCGACACCGGAGGACGCCACGAGCTTGACCGTCACCTTGCAGCGCGGGTTGATCTGCTTGAGGTCATAGATCAGCTGCGCAAGGTCTTCGATCGAATAAATATCGTGGTGCGGCGGCGGAGAAATCAGCGTGACGCCCTTGGTCGAATGGCGCAGCCGGGCGATCAGGTCCGTGACCTTCATACCGGGAAGCTGGCCGCCCTCACCGGGCTTGGCTCCTTGCGCAACCTTGATTTCCAGTTCTTCGCACTGGTTGAGATACTCGGCGGTTACACCAAAGCGTCCCGATGCAACCTGCTTAATCTTGGCCGACGGGTTGTCACCATTGGGTTCGGGCACGAAATGCGCCGGATCTTCGCCGCCCTCACCGGAATCGGACTTGGCACCGATACGGTTCATCGCAACGTTCAGGGTCTTGTGCGCCTCGGGGCTGAGCGCGCCAAGGGACATGCCCGGTGTGACAAACCGTTTGCGGATCGCGGTGATGCTTTCCACCTCTTCCAAGGGAACAGGTTGACCAAGTGGTTTGATATCCAACAAATCACGCAGATGGATCGGCGGATTGCTCCGCATCTTGGCCGAGTACTGCTTCCACAGCTCAAACGACGATTTGTTGCACGCCATTTGCATCATGTGCATGGACGTGGCTTCCCAGGCATGGGTTTCGCCAGATTTGCGCGCCTTGTAGAAGCCGCCGATAGGCAGCACATCCAAACCGGAAAGCCAACCTTTGGCGTGGATTTCCTGCGCCTTGGCCTGAATGCCGGTGACGCCGATGCCCGAAATACGCGATGTCATGCCGGGGAAATATTCCGCGACCATCGCACGGCTCAGGCCGACGGCTTCAAAGTTCAGGCCACCACGATAGGAAGACACCACGGAAATTCCCATCTTGGCCATGATCTTGAGAAGGCCCTGATCAATCGCTTCGCGGTATTTCGCGACCGCTTCGGTCAGGGACATTTCCAGAAGGCCACGATCAATGCGATCGGCAAGCGAATCTTCGGCAAGATAGGCGTTGACCACCGTCGCGCCGCACCCGATCAGAACGGCAAAATAATGCGGGTCGATACACTCGGCCGAGCGCACGTTCAGCGAACAGAAAGTGCGCAGCCCCTTACGCGTCAGGTGGCTGTGCACCGCGCTGGTCGCAAGGATCATCGGCATCGCGATCTTTTCCGGGCCGGAATGCTGATCGGTCAGTACAAGGTGTCCGGCACCGGAGCGCACCGCATCCTCGGCTTCCGAGCGAATACGTTTGAGAGCGGCGCTCAGGGCGGCGGGTTCATTTGGGAAGGTGCAGTCGATTTCAACAAGCGGCGCGTTGAAGTTGCACACCAGTTCATCCCATTGCGTATTGCCCACAAAGGGGCTGTCGACGACGATGATTTCTGTCTGGCTGCTGTCTTCGTCCAGGACGTTCTTGAGGTTGCCGAACCGTGTCTTGAGGCTCATCACACGATATTCGCGCAATGAATCGATCGGCGGGTTGGTGACCTGACTGAAGTTCTGGCGGAAGAAATGCGAAAGCGGGCGATACTTTTTGGACAAAACGGCGCTGGGCGTGTCGTCACCCATAGACGCAAGGACCTCCTTGCCGTCTTCGGCCATTGGAGCAAGAACTTGCTCAAGCTCTTCAATTGAATAACCAGCCGCAATCTGGCGCTTGCGCAGTTCGGCTCCGGTGAAGACCGGCTTTTCCGTTACCTGATCCAGGGCCTGGTCCAGTTCCGTAATCTTGCCGACCCAATCGCCAAAGGGCTGGGCCGCAGCGAGCCTGTTCTTAAGCTCCATGTCGTGGAACAGAACACCTTCTTCCATGTCCACGGCAATCATCTGGCCAGGGCCAAGCGCGCCCTTTTCGCGCACAACAGCTTCGTTCACGGGAACCATACCGGCTTCGGATCCGGCGATCAGAAGGCCATCTCCGGTCACCACGTATCGCATCGGGCGCAGGCCGTTGCGGTCAAGACCGGCGCAGACCCAGCGACCATCCGTCATGGCCAGCGCCGCAGGGCCGTCCCATGGTTCCATTACTGAATTGCAGTAGGAATACATATCCCGCCAGGCTTCGGGCAATTCCACTGCCTGCTTGGACCAGCTTTCGGGCACCAGCATGGTTTTCGCCATCGGGGCATTACGACCCGCGCGCACCAGCACCTCGAACACGGAATCAAGAGCGGCGGAGTCCGATGACCCCTGCGCGATGATCGGTTTGATATCTTCTGCCATGTCTCCGAACGTGCCCGAGGCCATGCGGATTTCGTGGCTTTTCATCCAGTTGATGTTGCCCTTGAGGGTGTTGATTTCGCCATTGTGGGCCAGCATGCGGAACGGTTGGGCCAGCCACCACTGAGGGAAGGTGTTGGTGGAATAGCGCTGGTGATAGATGGCAAAGGCGGATTCAAAGCGTTCATCCTTGAGGTCTGGATAGAACTCGGCGACCTGTTCAGCCAGCATCATGCCCTTGTAGATGATGGACCGGCACGACAGCGACGCCAGATACAGCGTGCCCACTGCGGCAGCGGCGGCCGCCTTTTCGATGCGGCGGCGAATGACATAAAGTTCGCGTTCAAACGTCTCTTCGTCGATGTTCTTGCCGTTGGCTATCAGGATCTGTTCGATCTCAGGACGTGTGGCATTGGCCTTTTCGCCCAGAACTTCGATGTTCACAGGGACATGCCGCCAGCCATAGATCGCGTGACCCATGCGCAGAACTTCGGTTTCAACGATGGTCCGGCAGGTTTCCTGCGCGCCGAAATCCGTGCGTGGCAGAAACACCTGACCAACCGCGATCAGGGTATCCTTGCGCGGTTTGTGGCCGGTGCGTTCGATTTGGTCATAAAAGAACGGAACAGGGATTTGCACATGAATGCCGGCACCGTCCCCGGTCATACCGTCAGCATCGACAGCGCCCCGGTGCCAAATCGCCTTGAGCGCGTCAATCCCGGCTTCGACGACCTTGCGGCTTTTGCTGCCGTTGATCGAAACAACAAGGCCCACACCGCAAGACGAGTGTTCTTCGGATTCGGAATAAAGACCGTTCTCGGCCATCCATGCGCGCTTGGCTTCTTCGCGGGCAGCCCAGTTTTCATCATACTTGGTCATGGCTCGGTTCCTCCGTTGAGGTGCCGCAAAGCGGCGAAATTTTGTATCTGATTTCCCGGTCAGGGCGACATCATTCAGCGGCAACAGCACCGGCGGCGTTGAAACGGCTCAGAACGGCATCTGCGCAATCGCGTCCGTCGCGGATGGCCCAGACCACCAGCGAAGCACCGCGCACGATGTCGCCCACCGCATAGACGCCTGGCAAATCGGTCTCGCCGGTTTCAAAGGCGGCCTTCACGGTTCCCCAGCGGGTCACCTTGAGTTCGGGCTGATCCCAGAGCGTTGGCAGGTCTTCAGGTTCGAACCCAAGCGCCTTGATCACCAGATCGGCAGCCTCGACATACTCCGATCCGTCGATCACCTCTGGTGCTTGACGGCCCGTGGCATCAGGAGCGCCAAGGCGCATCTTTTCGACCATCACGCCGCTGACGTGGCCATCTTTATCGACAAAGCCTTTGGGCGCGCTGAGCCATTCAAAGATGACGCCTTCTTCTTCGGCGTTCTGCACTTCGCGTTGAGAACCGGGCATGTTCGCGCGGTCGCGACGATAAAGGCATTTCACCGATGTCGCGCCTTGCCGAATGGATGTGCGCACACAGTCCATCGCCGTGTCGCCACCACCGATCACAACGACACGCTTGCCTTCAGCGTTCAATGTGCCGTCTTCGAATTCGGCGACATCATCCCCAAAGCTTTTGCGGTTGGACACGGTCAGAAAATCAATGGCCTTCACTATGCCTTGCGCACCGCTGCCGGGCCCGCCCAGATCGCGGGATTTGTAAACGCCTGTCGCTATGATCACCGCGTCATGCTTGGCGCGGATGTCGTCAAAGCTGATATCTTCACCGACGTTGCAGTTCATCACAAAAGTAACGCCGCCTTGTTCAAGCTGCGCGTTTCGGCGCAAAACAACGTCTTTTTCAAGTTTGAAGCCCGGGATGCCATAGGTCAGCAACCCGCCAGCCCGATCATAACGGTCATAAATGGTGACCTGAACGCCGGCCCGGCGCAGTACGTCCGCTGCGGCCAGTCCACCGGGGCCAGCGCCAATGATGCCAACGCTTTCGGTGCGCTCATGTGCGGGCGTGATCGGCTGAACCCAGCCTTCTTCCCACGCGGTATCTGTGATGTATTTTTCCACCGATCCGATGGTGACGGTGCCATGGCCGGATTGCTCGATCACGCAATTACCTTCGCACAGGCGGTCCTGCGGACAGATGCGCCCGCAGATTTCCGGGAACGTGTTGGTTGCCTGACTCACTTCATACGCTTCGCGCAGGCGGCCCTCGGCGGTCAGGCGCAGCCAGTCCGGAATGTTGTTGTGCAGCGGGCAATGCGTCTGGCAATAGGGCACGCCGCATTGGCTGCAGCGGCTTGCCTGTTCCTTGGCCTTCTCGGCTGCGAATTCGGCATAAATCTCCTGAAAGTCCTCGCGACGGGTTTCTGCGCCACGCTTCTCGGGCATATCGCGGGGAATGTTGATAAACTTCAGCATGGGTTGTTTGGCCACAGCGGAAAACTCCTTCGGAATTTCAGGACGGTCATCCTTTAGTCGATCGCCCGAGCGTTGAAAAGGCAGCAATACTTACCTAATGTGAGAAAAAGGTGCACAGCCTCTCTGAAATTAGACAAAAGTTCAGGGAATTAGGTATCATATCGGACCTAAATATTCGATTTAATAGAAAATCCATATGCTTATAGTGCGCCGCGTATTCCCCGCCCATAAGGCCGCCTCATGCCCGTTTTCCATCTGATTCTTCTGGCCATTATTCAGGGCATTACCGAATTCCTGCCGATCTCGTCTTCGGGGCATCTGATTCTCTTGCCGGGCCTAACCGGAATGGCAGATCAGGGACAGGTTCTGGATGTGGCGGTGCATGTGGGCACCTTGGTTGCTGTCGTGCTGTTCTTTCGATCAGAAGTGAAGTTGGCTCTTGTCGGAACCGGCCAATTGCTTCTGGGACGAATAGATACATCTCCGGCACGTCTGGCCGTTAGCCTTGTTGTGGGCACCGTTCCCGTGGTGGTGGCTGGGTTTATCCTGCACGCCACCGGGCTTGATCACATGATGCGGTCTATCGCAGTGATCGGCTGGACGATGCTGATCTTTGGGATCGTCCTATATTGGGCGGACCAAAAAGGCGCGGAAACACTGAGCTTGGACGACTGGACGTGGAAACACGCGATCGTCATCGGTTTGTGGCAGGCCGTTGCCCTGATACCCGGAACATCTCGGTCCGGTATTACGATCACCGGCGGCAGGTTGCTCGGCTACGGTAGGGAGCAGGCGGCGCGGATTTCCATGCTGATGTCCATTCCGACCATTGTCGCGTCGGGTGTTGTTCTTGGGGCCGATATCGTGTCCGAAGGTGATTTTGTTCTGGCCCAAGAGGCAGCGATTGCCGCAGCATTCGCATGCGCGGCTGCATTGCTGGCCTTGTGGGCGATGATGCGATTGCTCAGGACCGTCAGCTTTACACCCTATGTGATCTACAGGGTGTTGTTGGGTCTTTTGTTGCTTTGGGTCGCGTACGCCTGAGGGTCAGGCGCGCAGGTTGCGCGCCGATTCCTTGATGGCATCATATTGGCCCGAGGGACGGAACCGCCACAGGTATTCCGGCAGAACGGCCTCAAGCGACGTTGCCTGAATGCCCAGATTGGCAAAGCCTTTTGCATCATCCGCAACAACATTGTCACGGGCCAGATTGCGCACCTGATCGCGGGTGATTTGCGCAGGGATCAAGCCAAAGCTGGCCGCATTAGCCACATCAAAGCCCAGCGCCATGACCCCAGCAATCGGGAAAGGCAGGTTCAGGATCAGACGGCGGCGGCGGATAATCCCAAGCATCTGCTGCATCAATTCCCGGAAGGTGCTCACATCCGGTCCGCCCAGTTCATAGACGCCCGGAACAGCATCGCCCAGAACACCGGCAACCGCCGCACGGGCAACATCATCCACGTAAACTGGCTGGAATCGCGTGTCCGCACCGACAACCGGCAGGATCGGTCCAAACCGTGTCATCCCCGCAAAGCGGTTGAAGAATTCGTCTTCGGCCCCGAACACGATGGAAGGGCGCAGGATCACCGCATCCGGCATCTCGGCAAGCACTGCGGCTTCGCCTTCGGCTTTGGTGCGGGCATAGGCGCTGTCCGAGTCGGGGTCCGCCCCGATAGCCGAAACATGCACCATGCGCTCGATCCCACGCGCAGCTGCGAGCCGTGCAATGCGCGCCGCGCCTTCGGTCTGGACGGACTCGAAAGTATTCTTGCCATCGTTCGCCAGGATGCCAACGCAGTTGACCACCGCATCGGCACCTGCCAGCGCGGCATCAACAGATGCATCGTTGCGGATATTGCAAAAGATGGGTTCGACCTGACCCACGACGCCGTATGGTTTAACGAACAGTGCCTCATTCGGGCGGCGGACGGCGACACGCACCCGCCAGCCTTCCTTGGCCATCCGGCGCGCGACATAGCGTCCGATAAATCCTGAACCGCCAAAGATGGTCACAAGCTTGGTCATTGCAAGGCTCCCGCTGGATGAGGTTACTTGATCGTGTATCGCCCTGAAATGCGAGGAACAAGGCGCAAAAACGCCGCGATAATTCCGCAAGCGGCAGATTCGACGGGATCCGTGGTCGGTTTTCAGTCCAGTCGGCAAAAATTTCGCCGCCGTGCAAGAAACTATCAGATTCCGTTTGACACCCTCTCGCGTGCGCCTTACACGCCTGCCTCACGACGCCTGTGCCCAGGTGGCGGAATTGGTAGACGCGCTGGTTTCAGGTACCAGTGACCTAACGGTCGTGGAGGTTCGAGTCCTCTCCTGGGCACCATTCGTCAACCCCGAAATCCAAGTACACTTGGTTTTTAGGGGTTTTCGACGGCGATAGCCCCGAAACTGCCCCACAATCCGCCCCACACGACGTCTGCCGGACAGTTTGTCCGATTACATCGTTCGAGCAGCGCGCGCGAGGTCGTGGAGCCGGGCCGCATACCAGCGGAGCCCGGCATCGACCTGAACCCGACGGCCGGCGTCCACCGGCAGCGGGAGGCAGTTCTCGCTTTGAAGTGAGAGCAGCGTGTCGACGGCCTCCTCGAGCGCCATGGCGAGTTCGGGAGCCGTTTCCGATGTGGCGAAGCAGGCCTCGATTGCCTGCCGGAACGCAGGTCCATGCAGGCCCGGAAACCTGCGCAGCAGGTCATCGAGACCTGCCCCATGGCGGGAGAGGAATTCCTTTGTGAGCCGGATCGCGGTGCCTTTCGGAACGCCGGTGCCGCGATTCATCACGATAGTCTGCAGTTTACCCATGGGGTCCTCCTTCTGCCGGAGACCGGCGGCACCTTACCGCCTCGGAAAATCTTCCGGCTTCCTTCAAGAACCGCTGCGCAGGAGGACGCAGCGGCTTGGATGTGGGGCGTAAAGACGCCGCCGCGCATCCGTTTCGACATGTCCGGGTGTTCCGGTCCGTTGTCGACATGTCGAATTCTGAGTTTTCTTTGTTTTGGCAACGCCGCGCTGTTCTCGGGAGCGGCCTCCGAAGAAAGGCCGATCACGATAGCAGCGCAGGCCTATCGGGCTACTTGCCCCTGGCAAGACCGCTCTTCTGGAACTCCGCGATCGCGGACAGTCGCGCATGAGCCGACAGGCGGGCCTCGAACACCACCGTGCCCGGAGAAGATCTCGAAAGTCCTTTGAGCGATGTCGCATACCCCTGAGAGTTCAGGGCAAAGCTGGCCGTTTTGATCATTGGAGTTTCGGTGGATGTGTCGACACCATGCCGCAACCCGACCCAGATCCGCGGCGATAGCCGGCTTCCGGAAGATCAATTCAGGTTCGAAGTCCATCTGTCGTCCTCCGGTTTCGACGGCTCTCGCACAGAGGAGCCGTCGAAACCGGAGGACGATTTTCGCGTCGATTATCGCGTCCAGTTACAATCTCTCCTAAAATTGTGGGTATAGTAGAATTCAACCGCCCTGAAGCTTAACGATTTCCGAGACTTGGCGTGCTGCGCAGTCAGCAAGAACGGGTTTTGGGACGTCACGTTCATCAATTCGACGCCGCCCATTCAGTGGCTCAGGTCCCCGCATTCGGGTTCAGCCAGCAGATGACCGGGGTCACATGCACGGTGGCACGGGGCGATCCGGCATCTGAACGGGGCGACCTGCATTTTGGACGGGGTCCATTGGGGACCAATTGCTCTGAGTAACCTCAACCTGGAGCCCCCATGCCCATAAATGATACCTATGTCGTCCCCGCGCCCGTCGTGAAATTTCTCTGCGAACACGAGCGCAGTTTCCTGGCCCTCCGCCTGATCCACGGCCTGCTCTACGCGCTCGACACGTCCCTGAAGGGAAAGATGTCCCTCGTGCCCACCCACTTCTCGAAAGTGCATAGCACGCACACGCGCACGCTCGCTTTGGCCGTCGGTCCAGATAAGGCAAAGGACAACCGATGGATCCACACGGCCTGCTGTGAACTCGCCGACCAGAATATTCTGAAGGCCCCCACCGTCCGGGGACGGAGGTTCCAATTTGAACTCGGCAATGCGTTCTCAGCGGCTTTCTCGAAACCGACAACAGCCTTCGCAATCATGCGGACGGAGCAGGTTCGGCAATGCCGCACCCTTCATGACCTGATGTTTCTCTCACTGGCGTGCCTAAACGGCGGAAAGAACCGTCCGCGGTTCTTGCTGCCACGTATTCCTTTGCGTCTCGAACCGAAGATGTCTCGTTTTTCAGTGCTCCCGCAGAAGCCGCCGGAGCAGGACCCCTGGCGCACCACATGGAGCGCTTCCAGCCGGGCGTGGGTCAACGCCGCAATGCGAACGAGCCGGATCCTTGACCAGGGCTACCTGATCGCACCGCGTCAGGATCTGGTTGACGACTTTGTCTCCGAAGTCCCGGTCAAGATCCAGACCGCGAAGACGACGTGGGAGCGCGGCAAGCTCTACAAGTTTCAACCGGGAACGCGGAGTGTCATCGAGATCCCCATCGGTGGGACCAAGTCCGTGCTGAACGCCGAAGCCCTCGCGCACAAGTGGCACCAGACCGTCATCCAGTAGCACGTGAGAAATCGACGCCGGCGCATTTCCGTGCGCCGGCGATCGACTCCAAATCCTCCCCAGACACCAACATCTGGAGAAGAAAATGATCGCCCCCGCACCTCACATGCCTGAGAACCTGGCCCAGAAGCTGATCGTTGCCGCCCGATCGTTTCAGCGCGACTACGACGCGATGACCCTCGCGGAAGCGCGTCGACTGCTCGGCCGTCATGACTTCCGAGTGCCCGTCCTGTGCTCTCTTACCTTCCATGGAAACGGCAATCTGAAACAGGTCAACGTGCGTGAAAACCTGAAGTGCAAGGCGCCGTCCCCAAGGCAATTCGCCTCCTCCATCAGGATCTTCGCCACTCCCGATCAAGGCGCGAACGACCTTCGTTCAGGCTGCTTGCGCTGGATCGCGGAGGACGCCGCCAAAAGGTTCCTGACCGAGGGGCGCCATCAGGCATTCCAGCTGTCCGACGAGGAGATCGAGGCCCTTCTCCGCAGGATCCCGGAGTATGCACCCTATAAGGCCGTCGACTTCGAGGACGTATGCTTGCTGGCGATCCGGCGGATCGTCGAAACGGAGCATGAGCTGCGCCGCGGCGAGAGCAACCACGCCCGCCTCATTCGTCACGCGCAGACGATGCCGCGCGGCTTCTTGGCCGAGCTGGAGGAGGAGCGCGCGGCCGCACGGTCTCAGTGGGACGAGGATATCGCGAAGGGATACATCCCCTTCATTCCCTTCGCATACCGCTGCTGGCCTGAGGAAGTGGGTATCGTTCTTGCCCAGAGGGAGCGGGTCTACGCGGCCGCTTTCCGGTGATCGCGTTTTTGCGCGAGGTTGCGCTCGTGCGCCCTCAGCCGCATCTCACACGGCCGCGGACCGGCGCCCTGCGTCGGACCTTGATCGCTTTGTTGAAGGGAGTGTTCGAGACCTCGCGCACGTAAGTTTCTGGATCGATCTCGGCATCCTCACCTACGGGCATTTCCATCTTCTCGCCTCTCTGAGCCATAGCGATGACGTCTTCGTATCCTGACCGCAGTGATGTGATGTGCATCGCACCACGCGCGGCCTCTCTTGCCTCCTGTTCCGTCTTCGCCTCGGCTATGTTGCGCTTCTCCGCCGCGGCCTCAACCTTGCGCGCGGCCTCCCTCTCTGACGCGATCCTTTCGGATGCCTCGAGCCGCGCCCGCTCCCGTTCAAGAGCGCGGCGCTGCTCCCAGGCGGTCCAGATCTCAGCATTGTGGTGATGGATCTCCCTCCGCGCTTTCACCCGGCCCGGGTAGTTCGACGCAGCATCGTGGTTTGCCTTTGATCCGACATGCGGCTGCGCGGCCAAGCCTTCCGGTGCATCGCCCGCGGCCGCCATATCTTTGTAAGATCGCAGGTCGACCCGCGCATCCGAACCTACGCGTTGCAGAGCAGCATTCGCCCGAATTTCCCACTCGCTACGCATGTCCCGAAACTCGGACGCCCGACCCGGTCCACGATCAAGGCTATGGATCTTCTCTCCGAATAATCCAGTGGTTGGATCCTTCTCTCGGACGGACTTGAGGATGTGAGCATGAAAGTTGAGGTTGGTCCGTTCAGGGTCTGCGAGGATTTGGAAGTATTCTTCCTGATCGATTGTTCCTGCCCGATATTGGCGCTCGACTTTCCGGCCGTCCGACCTGTCGTGAAAGCGCGGTGCGTGGATGGCCCATTGGGCAGCCAAGCCGTATCTGTCCTTGAGATTGCAACAGAAACCGTGAACCAAACGGCGCATCTCGTCGAGCGGCAGCTCGGTCGGGATCGACACCTTGATCTCTCGCGCCACGCGCGCGTTGCTTCTTGTCTCCGCGCGCTCGGATTCGTTCCAAAGGCGCTCGATCCCGGTTACCCAATTCACGGCCCCTGCCTCCAAAAGCCCGCTGCGGCGGCTGTAGGAAAAGGTCTGGCCGGTTCGCTCATCGTGCAGGCGGCAGCGGGCGATGTATGCGGCCCGTGCAACGGGGCCCGCGGTCTTGCCGCGGGTCAACGCGGTGATGGAAAAATGGCATGCAGCGTGTCTCATGCTTGGGGAGATCAGGCCCTGGCCGGGATCTCGCTACCAAGAAAAAGCCCGCGGCAGGCGCGCGGCAAACGGAGTTTGCGTAATTGCGCCTTCCGAGCCTTCAGCTCGTCAGGTTTGGAATCCCTCGAAATCTGTTCTGGTCGCAAAAAACCTTGTGCGAAGCGTCGACCCGGGCACGACATCCCCTTCGGAATCCACGATGAAAGGAAACACGAGATGTCGAGAAGCCAGAAGAAAATCGAAGCTCTGACCCGAGAGATCGAGCAGAAGAAGGCGCTCCTTTCCGACCTCGCGCAGAAAGCGAAGGAGGAGAACCGCCGCGCTGATACCCGTAGGAAGATCATCTACGGCGGGGCCTTCCTCGCGCTGGTTACCACGCTGCCAAGCGAGAAACAGGAACGCACGATGGCGGCGGCCAAGAAGTTGATCACGAACAAAAAGGACCGGGAGTTCCTGGGACTGCCGCCACTCGACAACAGTCCCTGATCCCCCGATACCGTCAGAACATTTCGGCGACCTCCTTCATCCTTGCCGAATCGTATTCCGCGCTGATTTCGGAGAAATGCGGCGCGGTCAGACCGAAGGCGATTGTGGTAGCCTGTTCCTCGGTCAGCGGAGTCATCTCGAACCCGATGACCACCGGCGTCTCGCCCATTATGCCGTCCGACCGAAGATCGACGAAGAGAGTCCCTTGGCATCCGTCGTCGACCATCACGATCTCGTCGCATCCGAACCAGAATGGATACTCCATCGCTTCGAACACGCGTTCGTCCAGGTCGACGGAAAACTCGAGGTCGCCCTCCGCCATGTCATCCGGGCGCACCCATAGCGCTGGCAGTGCATCCGGATCTTCCTCCAGTGCCGCAGTGATCGTGACCCGCTCGACATCCACGTGGACGCGCCGCAGGGCGCTGTTGGCCGAGTCTCCCATGGGGAAAGGTTCGTAGATGTCGAAGAAGTGCTCCGTCGACATCGGTGCGAAGGCGGCTGTGTCCAGCCGGCTGGCAGTCTCTGAGACCCGTGAGACGATCTCGTTCATGTTTTCCTGAAACCGGTCCGCACGTGTCTCGATAGCGAAGCGCAGGCCCGAGAGATAGACGGCGTTTTCTGTCAGACATTGATCATCGGCCTGCTCGTCCAGCGCGCCGATGCGGGCCATCGCCTCGCACGCATCCGACCGCGGACCGGCCAGATCCACCGGCGGGTTGTTCTCAAAGTAGCTGGAATATCCGAGCCACCCCAGGCCGCCAATGAAGGCAATTCCCGACATGTATTCGAAGATGCTCCATGCTTTGTCCATGAATGCCCCTCTATGACTGCTCTGCTCGGATCGGCAGGAAAAGCAGGTTGTGCGGCCGAGAGCAATCGGTATTGCCATGTGGCTGCGTCGTTCCCGGTGCCACTTTCCATCATCGGGTCAGTCCCTTACTCTGCTTGGCGAAAGCCGGGCCGCGAAGATCCGGTGGCAAGAACGAGGGACGGGCATGCCGCTTCTGCATTGGTTGACGAGGGATGAGGATCTGCGGGCGGCGGATCGGGTGCCGTATCGGTTGCTCGACGAGGTGCCCGACCTGAGCGCCGGAGAGGGCGACGAGGGGCTACTGGTGCAGGGGGACAACCTCGAGGCGCTGAAGGCGCTCCTTCCATTCTATGCGGGCCGGGTGAAGTGCATCTACATCGACCCGCCCTACAACACCCGGTCGGCCTTCGAGCATTACGACGACAGCCTCGAACACGCGAAGTGGCTGGCCATGATTGTGCCTCGCCTGATACTGCTGCGCGAGTTCCTGAGCGAGGACGGCTCGATCTGGGTCCAGATTGACGACGACGAGGGACATTACCTGAAGGTAGTTTCAGATGAGGTTTTCGGCCGGAAGAATTTCGTCTGCTCCATTCAGTGGCAGAAGGTCTTTGCCAAGAAAAACAAGGCTCTCATTTCTGACAGCCATGACTCGATACTCGTTTTCGCGAAAGATAAGGCCAAGTGGAACAGAAACGTTTTGCCTCGGACGGACAAACAAAAGTCTGCCTTCAAGAATCTCGATGGCGATGCCCGAGGTCCATGGCAGAGCGTTTCATACACCGTTCAGTCGGAGGACTCGGACAGAAGAACCGCTTACCGCTACGAGATCCCTCTCCCGGCAGGTGGCACGGCCAAGCCACCGCAGGGACGTCACTGGAACGGGCTTCCTGATCGAACCGATGCCCTTCGTGATGATAATCGCCTGTGGTTCGGCCCGAAGGGCGATCGCGCGCCGCGCCTGAAGGTCTTTTTGTCTGAGGTACAAGGAGGGATCGTGCCTGACACATGGTGGTCGCACCAAGATGCCGGAAATAACCAAGAAGCCAAAAAGGAAATGATGGCTTTCAGCGGCGGTGGAGAACCATTCGCTACTCCGAAGCCGGAGCGTCTCATACAGCGCATCCTGCACATCGCCACCACTCCCGGCGACCTCGTCCTCGACAGCTTTTTGGGCTCAGGCACCACGGCGGCCGTCGCCCATAAGATGGGCCGCCGATGGATCGGGGTCGAAATGGGCGAGCATGCCCGGACCCACTGTGCCCTGCGCCTGCAGAAGGTCATCGAAGGCGAACAGGGCGGCATCTCGAAGGATGTCGAATGGGGGGGGCGGCGGCGGGTTCCGTTTCTACACCCTCGGCCCGGCGGTCTTCGACGAGGACGGCCGGATCGATCCGGCGATCCGCTTTGCCGACCTCGCTCGCCATGTCTGGTTCAGCGAGACCCGGCAGCCCATGACCGACGCGCCGACCGGCCCTCTCCTGGGCGTGCATGGTGAGCGCGCCGTCGCCCTGCTCTACAACGGCATCCTGAAGGACCGCAGCCCCGGGGGTGGCAATGTCCTGACCCGCGCGGTGCTGAAGCTGATCCGCGACGACCTCGCTACGGCCGCGCCGGGTTTCGCGGGCGATCTGGTCCTCTACGGCGCCGCCTGCCGCCTGTCCGAATCCACGCTGAAGGATCAGGGCATCCTGTTCCGCCAGACCCCCTACGACATCTCGGCGAGGACGTGACCATGCAGCTCAAGACCTACCAGCAGGCCACGCTGGACACGCTCGACGCCTTCTTCGCCCGCGCCCTCGCCACCGGCCCCGCCGATGCCTTCCGGAGCGCCGTGGAGGAGCAGGAGAAGCTTGCACGGCTCGAGGGTCGGAAACCGGAACCCAAGGCCTAGAAGCCGCTCGAGGCGCTCCCTGACGTGCCCTATGTCTGCCTGCGCCTGCCCACCGGCGGTGGCAAGACCTTGCTGGCGGCCGAGACGATCCGCCTGGCCACCCGAAGCTATCTGCGCCGCACATGGCCCCTGACACTCTGGTTCGTGCCCTCTGACGCGATCAAGACCCAGACGCTGGAGGACCGGACCCATCCCTATCGCCGCAAGCTCGACGAGAATTTCGGCGGCCATGTCCGCGTCTTCGACATCGCCGAGTTCGAGATGCTGCGCCCGCAGGATCTGGCGCGGTCGGCCTGCGTGGTCGTCTCCACGATCCAGGCCTTCCGGGTGGCGAACACCACCGGCCGCAAAGTCTATTCGCATCACGAGGAACTCGAGCCGCACTTCTCCGGCGTGCCCACCCAAGGGATGGAGATCGTCTCGTCCGAGGAGGCGGCCGAGAACGACATGCTGACAGAGGGGGCGGTGAAATTCTCCTTCGCCAACCTGCTCTACCATCAGCGGCCCCTGATGATCGTGGACGAGGCGCACAACGCGGTCTCGGGCCTGACGCGCGAGGTCCAGGCCCGGATCCGGCCGGCCGCCATCGTGGAGTTCACCGCGACCCCTCGCGGCCGCAACAACATCCTGCATTCCGTCACGGCGAGCGCTCTGAAGGACGAGGAGATGATCAAGCTCCCGATCCGCGTCCGGCCGCATGACGACTGGCGCGAGGCGGTCACCGGCGCGGTGGCGACGCGGAACATGCTCGAGGACAAGGCGAAGCGGGACCGGGACCATATCCGGCCGGTGGTGCTCTACCAGGCGCAGGCGCGGAACGGGCACCCAACGGCCGCGGAGCTCAAGAAGTATCTCATAGAGGAGAAGTTGATCCCAGAGGACCGGATCAAGATCGCCACTGGGGAGCAACGCGAGTTGGACGGCGTGAACCTGCGCGACCCCGCGGAACAGACCCGCCACGTCATCACCGTCGACGCGCTGAAGGAGGGCTGGGATTGCCCCTCGGCCTATGTCCTCTGCGCCACCCAGAGGCTCCAGAGCCGAGGCGCCGTCGAGCAGCTCCTGGGGCGTGTCCTGCGGATGCCCTACGCGGTACGACGGAAGGACGCGGCCCTGAACTGCGCCTATGCCCACGTCTCCGAGCCCTCGTTCCGGGAAGCAGCCCAAGCGCTGACCGACAAGTTGATCGACATGGGCTTCACGGACGAGGAGGTCCGGGAATCCTTGAAGCCTCGTGGCGTGGAGCAGAACGCTCAGGGGGAGCTTTTCGACCCCGATCCTGTGCGGCCGAAACCCGTCCTCCAGTTCACCGTGCCGGACAGCGACGATGCTCGTGAGCGCTTGAATGGATGGCAGGACGAGGGTGTCGACTACATCCAGCGCGATGACGGGACGCTGGTCGTCGGTGTTAAGGGTGACGTTACCGACGTGATCGCCCAAGGCGTCCGCGAGATCACGCGAGAGGAGGATCACGCCCATTTCGATGTCCAGCTCGAAAAGCACCGAGCGACCGTCGAAGCCGGCCGCACGCTGGCCCAGAAGGGCCACGTCATCGAAATTCCCCAGCTCCTGGTGGAAATGGAAGGCGAGACATTCCTTGCCGAGACCGATGCGATCATGGAGCGCGTCGACTGGTCCCTGGATCGTCATCCCGCGCGGCTGACCGAACAGGAGCTGAGCTTCCAAAAGTCCCAAGACGTCATCGAGATCGACCTCGAGGGTGAGAAGCTGGTCTACAGTCGCATGACGGAAGAGCAGCCGATTCTGTCCGGTCTGCATGCCCCATCGGACGCGGACCTTGAGGCGTCGCTCGTGCAGTGGCTGGAGCGCGAATGCCGGGTTCCGGATATACCACAGGCGGAGATGCTGCCCTGGATCGCCGCCGTGGTGGCTGACCTCGTCACGAACAGGGAGACCAATATCCGCACGCTGATCGACTGGCAGCACCAGATCGCCGCGCGGATCCGATGGAAGATCCAGGCGATACGCAACGAGGAGAAAACCCGAGCGCACCAGATGGCGCTGTTCGACGATCAGGCGAAACCGACCTGGTCAGACAGCAGAGTGGTTCGATTCGACGACACGATCTACCAGAACGTGCCTACCCAGACGATTGGGGCCTTCCGGTTCAACCGTCACCTACTGGGGGCCGACCGCGCCCCTCTCATCGATGGAGACCTGAATGGCGAGGAATTCCAGTGTGCCTGGAGCCTCGACAGCCTCGATGAGGTCGAGATTTGGGTCCGGAATGTGGCGCGACACCCGGACTCGTTTTCCCTGCCGCGGGTCGGCCGACGGTTCTACCCTGACTTCGTGGCGAAGCTCCGCGACGACCGCGTCTTCGTCGTCGAATACAAGGGTGAACACCTGATCGGCGCGCCCGAGGCACGCGAGAAGGACGCCATCGGCAGGATCTGGGCTCGCACGACGGGAAACGTGTTCCTCATGGTGCGCAAGGTTGCGCACGGCGTGGATATGGCGGAACAGATGAGGCATGCAGTCGCGAAGAGCTGACAAGGGCGACGAACCTCAGGGAGGGCGGAGACCGGTCATTCGCTGCAGTAGCGAAGGCCTATACCCCGTCGACCTCGGATGCGGACATTTACCTGGAGATCCAGTCCGGAACCTGACTGATCGGCATGCGGGTGGAAATTGGACCTTTGCCGGGTTCAGCATTGATGACACGATGCGGACAGAAAAGCTCATTTGTTCTCTTTAGGGCAGGACGTGGCTTCGGACGCCGTCATATGCTACGCGCTGGCAACCTCAAATGATCCCCTTGTCTACGCCATGGTCGATAGCCGCAGGCCTTCTCCCCCTTTAACGAGCGACAGGTATTGCCGAAAAGGTTGGCCTGCTTTCGTTTCGAGCAGTTAGGACGCGCGTGAGTAACGAACGCCCTCTGGCACATGATGATCGAAAGCCGACGCGATAATACGCGTCAAAGCGCGGCCTTCCGGCAGAATGTCGATGCGCTTTCCGGTCAGCTTCGCGAACAGCGCGAAACTTGTTTCCACCTCTTTCAAGCAAGGCAAGAGTTCCCAGGCGCATGGTCCAAATTCTTGGCTCAAGTCGTCGAGATCCAGCGCGAAGGTACACATCAGTTGCTCGATCGCGCGTGCGCGCAGGTGGTCCTCACGACCCATCTGGTAGCCACGAGAGCCCGGAAAAACCCCCATCGCGATCCGTTGTTTATAAGCGGCCGTTGCGGAGGCATTCTGCACGTACCCGCCCGGGAAGCGGGAGATCGACGAGGCGCCGAGTCCAATAAGGGTCTGGCACCTGTCTGCCGTGTATCCTTGGAAGTTACGGCGCAAGCGTCCTGTCTCGAGCGCTGTCGTCAGATCATCACCAGGGCGTGCAAAATGATCAATGCCGATGGCCCTCAGACCAGCTGCAACAAACCGTTCCCCGGCATATTTGGCGAGGTTGTACCGGGCCCGATCGTCCGGAAGAGCGTCTGCATCGATCAGTTTCTGCCGTTTGGAAACCCATGGAACATGCGCGTATCCAAAGAGCGCCACGCGATCCGGTTCAAAGGTCAAGACCTTGTTGATGGTGTCTTCAATGCGCTCGAGGCTCTGATGTGGCAGGCCGTAGACGAGATCAGTGTTAAGCGATGAGATGCCAGCGGCGCGCAGGTCGTTGACACAAACGCGCGTGACATCGAAAGGCTGCAGACGCCCAATGGCCTGTTGCACCTCCGGATTGAAGTCCTGAATTCCGATTGAGGCACGGTTCAGACCTTCGGCCGCCAGCGGATCGATCTTGGCCCGGTCCACCATCGTCGGGTCGATCTCGACCGAAAACTCCAACGTGTCAGTGGGAGGAAATACCCTGCGTATCGCTTTGGCCAGGCGGTGGATCATTTGCGGAGGCAAGATTGTCGGTGTTCCGCCGCCCCAGTGGAGGTTGCCCATTTTCAAGCCGTCGGGCAGCCTCTTGCGCACCAGCTCGAGTTCCGCCTCAAGCGTTTCTATATAACTTTCCAACGGGCCGAGAGTCTTTGTACCTTGCGTATGACAGGCACAGAACCAGCAAAGCCGCTCGCAAAACGGGATGTGGATATAAACAGATACTGGGTCTTTCGGATCCAATGCTTCGAGTGCACGGCTCTGAAAGGATGCGCCGGTGTCGGGTGTGAAGGCCGCAGCGGTGGGATAAGATGTGTAACGCGGTACGCGCGCATCGAAGAGGCCAAGTGCCTTGAGTGCTTTTGTATGTTCCATACCGCCTTGTGAAACAACTTGAGGCAATGGTCTTTGCCGTAGGACAAACTTCCAGAGCACAATGCGCGGTCATTAGGCAACAAGCCTGTCAGGGAAGGCGTTCTCAGGCCTCTTAGGTTCTGATTTCTGTGATCGCCAGCAGGTGTTGTTTCGGAGAATTAGCGGAAAGCGAAACTCGCTGTATCTTCTCTCTCCCAATGATGAAGCCCAATAGCGGAGATTTTTCTCCGTTTCTCTCCCTTGATTGCCTCAGAAATCTCAAGAAGTCTGCCGATACAAAAAGTAGATCGTTTCCTCGGCGCGATCTGCTTGCCTGACGCAAGGTCACATGGCGGACACTCCGATCACGTGGGGGTGGGCCAGCAGCAGAGCAGCGAAAGCGGCGAGACCAATCAGCAGCCGAATGAACAGGACCGGCCAAGAGCGCGGCGCGTGGAACCGCGGCGCAGCTTTGCGCGCCGTGTCGAGCGCATACCATCGCGATGCGCCGAGGACCCGCCGCTTGCGCCGGTCGATCAGAGCGCGGCCGGCGATTGCGAAACCGCCCAGCACACCGAACAGGATCACATGCGCGAGGTCCCCGTTCGGGACCAGATGCACCACTGCCCAGAGTGCCAGCGCCAGCAGGATCGGGTGCCGCGTCCAGCGCACGATGCCGGGTCGGGCGGGATCGAAGCTGTCGTTCCGCGCCCCGCCAAAGGAAAACGGGTTCGGTCGCGCGACGCCGAGTGCGAGGATCAAGCAGACAGCCAGCATGCCCAGATGGGCCGCGTGGCGATGCCATTCCATCTGCGGCCAAAGTTGAACATAGGGTGCCTCGCCCGCCGACCAGATCAGCAGCGACAGCATCCCGACCGAGAGGACCGAATAGACAAAACCGAAGCCGCGCGTGCCGATCACGTTCACAAGGCGGGATTTAACCGCCGGGCGCACAGGGATCGAGTGCGTGAGAAAGAAGGCCGCGAAGACGGCGGCGAAGCCGGTCCATCCCATGTCATTTCTCCGGTTTCGGGCGCAGGAGTGACGGGCCATAGGCAAGCACGAAGCCCGCGAAGGCGGCAAGCCAGAGCGCCCCTGAAAAATGGGTCAGTCCAAGATGAAAGACTCCAAGGTACCGCGCCAAGACCGAGCCGAAGAGGCAGAGATAGATCGCCACGGTCGCCCGGTTCGCGGTGAGGGCCTGGCCGGTGTGGCCCAGGCTGGCACGGGTCATTACGGCAAGGGTCATCGCGCCGATGGCCCCGGCCATCCACAAGTGTTGCGCCCCGGCGGTGCCGGGATTGCCCTGGATCTGATCGAGCCCCAGAGCGAAAGCACCCAACGGGATGAACAGGTAAGCTGCGTGCAGCGCCCATAACAGAGGTTCGTTCAGCGTATGGAGCGGCGTCCAGCGTACCTGCCGGACAAGATGCAGCCCGCCGAATACGATCAGCGCCGCACCAGTCAGAGTCTCGAACGGCCGGATGATCCAAAGCATCAGAATGGCGATGCTGGCGAGCAGTACCAGCTTGTCAAAGCGCTGCATTGGCGGCGCGGGCCGCGCGGGATCGTTCGCCTTGACAAGCCAGTTGCGGGTGAAGGAGGGGATGATCCGCCCGCCGATCACGGCAATCATCATGATGCCGGTCGCAAGGCCGAGGCGCAGTCCGAGACCCTGTGCGGCGTAGGGGCCGGTCAGGGCCTCGATATGAAACAGGCCGTTGGCCAGCGTGAAGACAGTCAGGAGCCCCAGCACGATTAGGTTGCGCCAGTTTCGGCCCGCCACGATCTCGCGCAGGATCAGGGCGCCCAGCACCAGCGGAAACGTCAGGTCGATCACGGGCGCGACCGCCACGGGCAGGTGGCCCGAGACCAGCACCGCGACGCGCCCCGCGACCCAGAGCGAGAAAAGCGCGGCCAGCCGCCACCCCACCATCGGCAGGCGTCCGGTCCAGTTGGGCACCGCCGTCAACAGGAACCCTGCGAGAACGGCGCCGAGATAGCCGAAGAGGAATTCATGCGCGTGCCATGACACCGGGTCAAAGCGCGTCGGGAGCGACAGGGCGCCCGACAAGGCGGGCAACCACAAGAGCATCGCCAGCATGACCCAGAGCGCCCCGAAGAGGAAGAAGGGCCGAAAGCCGAAGCTGAAGAGCGCGGGGCCCTGCCACGCCCGCATTTGTTCTGCCGATGTCCGAGCCATCATCTTGGGTCCGTTTTGGTGCGCAGCGTCTTGAGCACCGTTCCGTCCTTGGAACAGGTCAGGCGCAGGCGCATGTCATCGTGAAAGAAGCTGAGTCGCATTTTCCCGGCGTCGTCGCCTTTTCCGGTCTCCAGCCGCGTCGTGATCCGACCGTCGCGCATTCTGTCGCGCACGTCGGCCGGGGTCAGGTTCAACAGACCGGCGAGGTCCTCTGCATCGATTGTGGGTTGGCCGAGCTGCATGTCGATCTTCATGACGCCACCTGTCCGTCGGCCATGTCCATCAGGTGACGGATGTGCCGGGCGAACCACCATGTCGCGGGTGCCCCGATAACACAGCCCAGCCCCAGCGACCAAGCCGTGGAGGCGACCGGCCCGCCAATCCAGCTGAATATCAGCGAGGCGAAGAAGACGTTGACCGCCGCGGCCCCCGCCCCGAAGGGATAGAGCGCCAGCGCGATTTGCCGGGTGGACCATCCCCGCCGGGTCATCGCCGGGACACCAGTCGATGCACCGCGATCATGGACAGGACCAGCGCGATACAGGCGAGGGCGTACCAGAACTCTGCGGTGGCGGATTGCGCCTGCGGGATCGGGCGGTCGAATGCTTCGGCCCATGCGGGGGCTGCGAAAAAGACGGGGAGGATGCAAAGTTTGCGCATGTCAGGTCTCCTGTGTGAGTCTGCGATAGATGTCGGGCAAGGCGCGGGTCAGGCGTTCCGGGTTTGGTAACAGCGTGAACCCGCCGCGCCCAAAGATGCGGGCGAACCAATCCTGTCCGTCCTCGTCGATGATGACGCCGTGCAGAGCGTGGCCTGCAAGCCGGGCCTCGCGCACGGCCATGTGGCTGTCTTCGATCCCGTGCTGGCCCTCGTAGTGGTCCAGATCGTTGGGCTTGCCGTCTGTCAGCACGATCAAGAGCTTGCGGGCGGACGGTTCTGCCGCCAGTTGCGCGCTGGCATGGCGGATGGCCGCGCCAAGGCGCGTGTAGTGCCCCGGTTTCAGCGCGCCGATATTGGCGGTGATCGCGGCATTCATTGGTGCGTCGAACTCCTTGCACCGGGTCAGGAAAACGCGATCCCGGCGCAGCGAGGAAAACCCCCAGATCCCCAACCGGTCGCCTGCGGCGTCGATGCCTGCGGCAAGGGCTGCCATCGCTTCGCGCGCCACCTCGATCACCGAGGTGTCGCCGATGGCCGCCTCTGTCGAGCGTGAGGTGTCGATCAGGAAGGCGACCGACAGGTCACGTTCCGTCTGGCGGGCGCTTTGCCAGATACGATCCGATCCGCGCCCGGTGGCGACCAGATCGGCTCGCGCGGTCAGCAGCGCGTCAAGGTCAAGCTCTGACCCGTCCACCTGTCGTGGTTGCAGGATGCGACGCGGGCGCAGTGCCTCGAACTGGCGGCGGACCTCGCGGATGCGGCGCTCATCCGCGCGGTAGGGATGGGCGGCGTCGGGTTGCGCGGGGGCGTCCAGCACCCGGCAATGGCCGTCCATGTAACTGCGGGACCGATGGTTCCATTCGGGGTAGGTGTGTTCGCCTGCCAGCGCCTCATGGTCGGCGTCGGCGGGCGACAGATCAAGGTGCAGGCGCAGGCGCGTGGCGGCCTTGCGGTCGTGTTTCGACAGGGTGATGTTGTCCTGATCGTCAGCGGCCTTTTGCGCGTTTTCATCGTCGTCATCGTCGACGCTGCGGTTGATGTTCATCGACTCGACCCAGGACAGGATCGATTCAAAGCGGTGGATGATAAAGCTGTCCTTGCGGTTCTGCTGGTCCTGATCCTTGCGCATGCCCAGCTTGCGGCTGGTCAGCGCGGCGGTGGGCGGCGGGGCGGCGGGATCGGCTTGTTCCTCTGTCGCGGCACTGCCTGAACCGGGGGCGGCAAAGCGCAGCCAAATCGGCACTGGCGCAAAGGGTTTGTAGCCGCGCGGTATTTCTGGCGACGCGATGACGGGTGAGCCGCCGCAGAGTTGATCGCGGATCGCGGTTTCAAAGATCGCCTCTTGCGCGGGGCGTGTCAGGTCGGGCCGTGCGGCGGCACAGAGTTCGGCCATGTCGGCGTACTGCCCGCGCAGCCCGGGGCAGACCGCATAGGCGGCATCGGCGGCGGCGGCATTGGCGCGGATCTGCGCACAGTCGTGCGCCGGGCCTTCTGCATCGAGGTCCAGTTCGGAAAGATCGCTGACGGCCGCCAGCGCCACCAACCAGAAATAGGCGGCGCGATTCAGACGCGCCTCTGGAAAGTCGGCGATGAGCGGCGGCAAAGACAGGCGTTCGCCATCGTACTGCGCCACCCATTCACGGTCTTGTTCCGCGCCCAGCTTGCGCCGCATCGGCTGTCGGTGGCGGACAAGGGTTGCCGGGGCCTCGGCCAGTTCGACCCCGGCGGCCCCGCCCAAAGCGCGAAACAGCACCGACAGGCTGGGCCGGACCGAGGCGAACGTGACACCCGCCTCGGGATAGGTGACGGCCTTTCCAATCCCGTTGGCCATATCGTGCCAGAGATTTCCGACGGTCTCTTCTGGTTCCATGAGATCGGAGAGGCGCATCTTGTTCACCCGTAGATTGTCGAGATCAGATCCCGCAGCGCCACGCCCACGTCGGGCTCATCGCTGAGGGGTTGCACGATGGCGGCTTCCAGCGCCTGATCGACGCCCATGCCCCCCGCCATCAGCGTGGCGGCGTAGATCAGCAGGCGGGTTGAAACGCCTTCCTCCAGATCCATGCCGGACAGGGTCCGGATTCGGCCCGCAAGCCGCACCAAGGGGGCAACGCGCCCCGGTTCCAGCCCGCTTTCGCGTGACACGACGGCGATTTCCGCCTCTTCGCCCGGAAAATCGAAGGAGATCGACAAGAACCGCTGCCGCGTCGACGGTTTCAGCCGTTTCAGCACGTTCTGGTAGCCGGGGTTATAGGAGGCGACCAACATAAAGCCTTTGGGCGCCACCAGCTCCTCTCCGGTGCGGTCGATCATCAGCGTGCGCCGCGTGTCGGTGAGCGGGTGCAGCACCACGGTCACGTCCTTGCGGGCCTCGACCACCTCATCAAGGTAGCAGATGCCGCCTTCGCGCACCGCACGGGTCAGCGGACCGTCGACCCAGACAGTCTCTCCGCCCTTCAGCAGGTAGCGCCCGATCAGGTCCGCCGCTGACAGGTCGTCATGGCAGGCCACTGTGTACAGTGATTTGCCAAGCCGTGCCGCCATATGTTCGACAAAGCGGGTTTTGCCGCAGCCGGTCGGCCCCTTCAGAAGAAGGGGCAAACCGTTGTCATAGGCCGTCTCGAACAGCGCGCATTCCGATGCGGCGGGCTGGTAGAACGGCAGGGTCGGCGTGGTTTGCATGTTCATCTCATCCTCCTGTCGCGGGGTTGGCCGCACCGGGGGTGATGATCTCACGTTTGCGCACCACAAGGATCGAGTAGATGAACAACAGCGCACCGATGACCACCGCAAGGCCCGCGCCAAAGCGCATCATGTAGAAGAGTGACAGACCGTCCTGCACGTCCATGTAATAGTCGCCCACGACGCGCTGCATGTGCGTCTGGATGGTGCCGGCAAAGGTCAGCACAAAGGTCATGAACGCCATGCCACCGGTCATCAGCCAGAAGGATCCCATGTTGAGCACCTGGTTATACGGTTCACGTCCGCGCAGCATCGGCATCGCATAGGTGAACATCGCAAGGTTCAGCGCCACGTAAGCCCCGTAAAAGGACAGGTGCCCGTGCGCGGCGGTGATCTGCGTGCCGTGGCTGTAGAAGTTGACCCCGTGCAGGGTGTGCAGAAAGCCCCAGACGCCCGCGCCGAAGAAGGCGACCGTGCTGGACCCCAGCGACCACAAGAGCGCCGCCTTGTTGGGGTGGTTCTTGCGGCCCTTCCAGACCATGACAAAGGCAAAGCTCATCATCAGGAAGAAGGGGATCACCTCAAACGTCGAGAAGATGGAGCCAATCCACTGCCAATAGCCCGGCAGACCAATCCAGTAGAAATGGTGCCCAGTGCCGAGGATGCCGGAAAAGAGCGCCGTGGCGACGATAACATAGAGCCATTTTTCGACCACTTCACGGTCCACGCCGGTCAGCTTCAGCAGCAGGAAGGCAAGGATCGACGCCATCACCAGTTCCCAGGTCGCCTCGACCCAGAGGTGCACGACGAACCACCAGTACATTTTGTCGAGGCTCAAGTTTTCCGGGTTGATGAAGGCAAAGACCCAGAGCAGCGACAACAGCCACAGGCCCATCAGCAGCACGTTGGTAATCGCCGTCTTCTTGCCCGCCAGAACGGTCATCGAGATGTTGAACAGGAAGATCAGCGCCGCGACAAGAATGCCGAACTTGACCCAGAGCGGCTGTTCAAGAAATTCGCGCCCGCCGTGGATGCCGACAAGATAGCTGCCGACGGCCCCCAGCGTGCCGACCATCAGGATGATCAACTGCAGATAGGCCAGCTTGACCGAATAGATCTCTCGTTCGGATTCCTCGGGGATAAGGAAGTAGGCCGCCCCGAAGAACCCCAGCAGCAGCCAGACGATCAGCGCGTTTGTGTGGATCATACGGATGATGTTGAACGGCAGGATCTCTGCCAGAAAGTTGGGCGAGACATAGACCCAGCCCGCAAGAAGACCGCCCAGCACCTGAATGCCGAACAAGGCCATCGCGCAGACGAAGTAGGCCAGCGCCACCTTTTGTGATTGGTATTTCATGGGTTTTGTCCTCCTTACCCGGCATCGTTGGGCGGCCAGCCCTGCGTGTCGGTTTGATCGGCCCAGCGCAGGAATTCGGCCAGTCCGCGCATCTCTTCTTCGGTGATCTCAAAGTGTGGCATCTGGCGGCGGCCCTCGATCCCCGAGGGCTGCGCGTTCATCCAGCCATCCAGGATCTCATAGGCGCCTTCGGGATCGTCCAGCACGCCCCAGCGGGTCATGACGTTGCCGACCTCGGGCGCGAAATAGGCACCTTCGCCGTGCAGCGAGTGGCAGTTGATGCAGGAATGCCGCTCCCACACATGTTTGCCCAATGCCACCTCTTCGGTCAGCGGCATGCCGGCGGTTGATGTTGTCACCACGTAGCGGTGGCTGTGCACGGTCAGCGCGATGAAGACGACCACGAAAAAGATCGACCCCCCGTAGAACACGTTGCGCGCCCGTGACTTTGTCAGGAATTCAGCCATCTCGGGCCTCCTTGTCATTCAGGTCACCCACGCTTAGCGCGGGGCTGAACGTCAAAGTTTGCGCCAGAACAACGTTTGAGCCGGAAAGGTGTGGATCATATCCATGAAAGGATATGTGATGAGCAGCACGCGCTTTGACGACCCCGACCTGTCCTTGTCAGATCTGATGACTCTTTGGCCGCAGACGGTGTCGGTGTTTCTGCGTCACGGGATGCTGTGCGTGGGGTGTTTGATCGCGCCGTTTCACACGATCACCGACGCCTGCGCCGAGTATCATCTGGACGAAGATCTCTTTGTTGCAGAGCTCCGCGAGGCGATAAAAAGAGGCAGCGCGCGTTAGCGCCCTTGGCTCAACATCACCAGCGCATGCGGATCGCAAACCTTGATCCGCTTGCGTTTGCTTTCGACCAACCCCAGTTTCTCCCACCCGCTCAGCAGGCGACTGGCGGTGTGAAGGGTTGTCGCGGTCAATTCGGACAGATCCTGACGGGTGATCGGAAAATCGATCTCTATCCCGCCCTCGACCTTGCGACCTGTCTGGTTGACCAACCGCAGCAGCGCATTTGCCACCCGTTGTTCAACCTGTTGGGTCGCCATCTCGACAATTCGGTTGTTCATCTCTCCGACGCGGTGGCCGAGGGTCTTGTAGGTCTCGGTGGCGAAGCCGTCATAGTCGGCCACAAAGGTATCCCACAGACGCGTCGGCCAGCTGAGCGCGATGGATTCGGTCGCCGTCACTGCAGTTGCAGGATAGGTGTCACGCCCCAGCGCCTTGGCAATGCCCAGCAACTGCCCAGACGGGATATGCAACGCGGTGACCTGTTCGCCGGTCGACGTGACGCGAACAACCCGAACATAGCCATCCAGAAGCATAAAGAAGCGTTCCGCCGATTCCCCCTCATCAAAGATATGAGACCCCGGGGCGTAACGGCGAGAGCTGGCCTGATTCAGAATCGTGCGGATCTGGCGACGCTCCAGCCGTGAAAACGGCGGCAGGTGCGTCAGCAGGCTTTCATCCAGCCGGGGCAGCGTCTTGCGAGGGGCGTCCTGTTCCATTGGTTTTCTGTGCCACATCCTATGGACTTGCGCCAGTTCGACGACGCGTTGCCCGCGCCAAAAGCAAAAACCCCGAAACGTTGCTCCAGCGCAATATGCGGTTTCTGCAAAGACCTAAACTCAGGCTCAAGAGATCACATTGAAAGGGTTGATCCGATGATCCGAACTGCCACTACCGCACTCACCTTTGCCGCCCTGATGGCGGGCGCGGCGTTTGCCGAAACCCATGAAGTCCAGATGCTGAACAAGGGCTCTGACGGGGACCGCATGGTGTTTGAGCCCGCCTTCGTGCAGGCCGCCCCCGGCGACACGATCAGGTTCATCGCGACGGACAAGGGCCACAACGCCGAAACCGTCAAGGGCATGATCCCCGAAGGCGCCGAAAAGTTCGGCGGCAAGATCAACGAAGAGATCGAGGTCACGCTGGACGCGACAGGCGTCTACGCGGTGATGTGCAAACCCCACTACGCCATGGGCATGGTGATGACCATCGCCGTGGGCGACGTGGCCGCGCCCGAGGGCTTTCTCGAAGGTCGCGTTCCGAAGAAAGCGAAGGAACGCTTTCAGGAACAACTCGACAATCTTTGACCCAGGTACAAGGCGCGCGGGCCTGCTGCCCGCCGCCATTTTCCCCAGGAGGAAACCATGACCAAATTCATCAACCCCGGCCTTGTGAAAACCAGCCGCCGCAACGTGTTGCGCGGCTCCGTGCTGGCCGGTGCCGCCGCGATGACAGGGGCTGCCACGATGGCGGCCACCCGCGCGCCGATGCCGCTCAAGGCGGATGCGACCTCTGCCCGGCTTTACAAGGCCGCGGGCAAGATCGAGGCCGAAAGCAACGCGAAACCCGCCGATCTGTCAGGGTACACCCGTGTGCGTCAGGAACTGGTCGCCCCGCCCTATGCCCCCGCGCATGAGCAGGTCGCAACCGGCGGGCCCAAGATCATCGAGATCACGATGGAGACCACCGAACGCCTGATGGTTGTCGATGAGGACACCGGCGCAGAGGTCTGGGCGCTGACCTACAACGGCTCAGTCCCCGGTCCGCTGATCATCTGCCACGAGGGCGACATGGTCGAACTGACCCTGCGCAACCCCGAAGACAGCATGATGGAGCATAACATCGACTACCACGCCTCGACGGGCGCGTTGGGCGGTGGTGGGCTGACCCACGTTTACCCGGGTGAGGAAACCGTGCTGCGCTGGAAGGCGACCAAGCCGGGCTGCTTTACCTATCACTGCGCACCGGGCGGGGCGATGATCCCCTATCACGTGACCCACGGCATGAACGGGGCGGTCATGGTGCTGCCGCGCGACGGGCTGAAGGACAAGGATGGCAACCCGCTGCGCTATGACAAGATCGCCTATATCGGCGAGCAGGATTACTATCTGCCCAAGGACGACAACGGCGACTACAAGACCTATGAGGCGGCGGGCGACGATTACGCCGACAGTCTGGACGCGATGCGCACGCTGACCCCGACCCATTCGGTCTTTAACGGTGCCGTCGGGGCCCTGACCGGCGAAGGCGCGCTGAAGTTCAACGTTGGTGAAACGGTGCTGATGATCCACAATCAGGCCAACCGCGACAGCCGTCCGCACCTGATCGGCGGGCACGGCAATTTTGTCTGGGAAACCTCGTTCAGCGATGCGCCCCTGACCGGTTTGGAAACATGGTTCGTGCGCGGTGGCACCGCGATGGCGGCGATGTACACATTTGAGCAGCCGGGCGTGTACGCCTACGTGAACCACAATCTGATCGAGGCCGCGCTGTTGGGCGCGACGGCGCACTTTGTCGTCGACGGTGAATGGGACAATGACCTGATGGAACAGGTCGTCGCGCCCAGACCCTTCACAACCTGACGACGTGTAAGGAGCCCACCCATGACCGCCACCAGAATTTTGAGGCCTGCCGTGAAGTTGTCCCTTCTTTCGGTTGTTCTGATCGTCTTGGTGGCGGTCTTTCTCGGCGCCGCATTGCCTTGGCAGGGTGCCGGGAAGAACCTTTCGCTGGCGCCCGAAATGGCCGCCAGCCCCGTCACCCTCTCGACCGGTGCGCGATTGTTCGTTCAGAAATACGAAGTGACCGTCGCCGAATGGAATACCTGTCATGATGAAGGTGGCTGTGCCTTGCATCTTCGCGTCCGGCCCGATCAGGACGCGCGCGTAACGCCAGCGACCGGTCTGAGCTATGTTGACGTGACCGAATACCTGAATTGGATCAACAGCGTGACGGGCGGAAAATTCCGCCTTCCCACTGCGGCCGAGTGGACCGAGATGGCGCGGCCGGTGCTGCCAGAGGAAGCCGACCCACTCTTCACGGACCCATCCCTGACTTGGGCTTCGGCCTACTTGACCAAAAACTTGCCCGCCCGCGCACTAAAACCCCAAGGCAGTTTTTCGACCTCCCCCGATGGCATCGCTGATCTCGACGGCAGCGTTTGGGAATGGACACAGGAATGCTATGCGGGTGCATCTGGCGACGGCAATCCACTGCGCTGCCCTGCGTATTTCGTCGGCGGCGAGCACGTTGCCGCCATGTTCTACCTCATCCGCGACCCGGCGCGTGGCGGATGCGCTGTCGGATCGCCTCCGGCCCACCTGGGAATGCGTCTCGTGAGCGATAAGCCTGTTGGAAGGCAGTGACCGGGTATCCCTAAACCGCGCCGGTATGGGTTCGAGGTTCGTTTCGGCTATACCGCACTGAAGCATTCTCTCCATCGCATTATGACCCGTTTGGGCCGTTCGTGCAGGCCCCCTACTATCAACTCGGAGGGCGGACTGCGGGCTCGCCCTGAATGTCGGGTTCGCAGACGCTGACCTGCCACAGTGGTGGCTGTTTACGTACTCGAGAGCGTGATTGGCCCAAAACGGCCGTCGGTTCAAATGGGTTGCAACACTTGTTCCTTTGTTGGATCAGCCCGCGCAGCACGACAGCTTCGCGACATCCATGTCGAAGGTTTGCGCGGCGAGCTTCAACCCCTCGACCGTGGTGAGGTAGGGGAAGATCGTCTCGCCCAAAGCCTTTGTCGTCATGCCAAACTTCAGCGCCATGGCAAGGGTCTGCACGCTGTCGGCCCCCTCCGGCGCCATGATCACGCCACCCAGCAGGCGGTCGGTCGCCCGGTCCGCGACGAGCTTGATCAGGCCGCGCCAGAGGTGGTGCAACAACCGCATCGAAAGCGATCACGCGGACATGAAACGCTTGCTTGGGTATCGGCAAAGCTTTCGATCCTTGCGATCAGCCAAAGCAACCCTGAGCGGGCTCGAGACAATCCGAACCATTAAACGCGGCCACATCCATCACAAACAATCAGGCGTTCAGGGCGAGATCCAGTTCATCAGCCAACTGTTCGAAGCCGCGTGACCCGGACTAACAGACAATCAACAAACAGACATTGCCCAAATAACGCAACAGTCCCATCCTTGAGGATACGGTCCCGGCATACCCGTGCGGCGACAAGGGCGCTGTTTCAGCCAACCGATCCGCGGACCTTTGGTTTGGTCAGGACATCTGCCCCGGTTTGGCCGTTGGGCTGCTTGATAATGTGATTGCACGGCACGAGTTCGCGTCATAGTAGGCCTTACGGAACAAGGACGAATCCATGACGCACCCCATTTATGCAGTGGGCGATATTCACGGTCAAGCAGAGCAATTGCGCCACGCGCTTGACTGCATTCGCGCCGATGGCGGTGCTGATGCGCCCATTGTGTTTCTTGGGGATTACATCGACCGTGGCCCCGACAGCAAAGACGTGATTGCCCAACTGGTGACCGGTGCGCGTGTGAACGCCAATTGGATTTTCCTCAAGGGCAACCACGACCGCATGATGGAGTGGTTCCTACACGATCCCCCGGTTCACGACCCGCACCTTCTTCTCGGGTTTCACTGGTTGCATGACCGTATCGGCGGCCGTGAGACGCTGGCTTCTTACGGCCTGACCGATACCGACGGGCGACGGATGTTCGAACTTGCAGCAGAGGCCCGCGAATGCGTGCCGCAGGAACATGTCGATTTTCTGAACGATCTGGTGCTGCACCATCGCAGTGGGTCGTTGTTTTTCGCCCATGCGGGTATTCGCCCCGGCGTTGCACTGGATGCGCAGGACGAAGAAGATCTTCTTTGGATCAGGGATGAATTCCACTCAAGCAGCGCGGACCATGGCGCATTGATCGTTCATGGCCATACGCCGGTGCACAAAGCCGCCCACTACGGCAACCGTATCAATCTCGATTCCGGTGCCGGATACGGTTATCCCCTGACCGTTGCGGTGTTCGAAGGAACGGATTGCTGGACGCTGGGCGCGGATGGGCGGCGCAAGGCGCTAAAGCCCTAATCCCACAAGTCTGTCGACAGATATTTGAGCCCGCTGTCGCAGATTATCACGCCGATGGTCCGGCCCGCTTCGGCACCCGCCAGAAGTTCAAGCGCGGCCGCCACGTTCGCCCCTGCGGAGAATCCTGCAAAAATGCCTTCGGTCACTGCCAGCGCGCGGGTCGCGTCCCTTGCGGCGGAACCGCTCACGGTCAGATATCCGCTGACCGGCACTCCTTTCATCAGTGAGAGATCGGCCATCGCATAGCCGCCGCCCTGAATGGGGTGATCGGGCTTCTCGACCACTTGACCGGCCAATGCGGCGGCCCCTTGGGGTTCGACGACATAGCCGCGCAAATCTGGGTTCAGCCCGCGCAAGCCCATCATCGTGCCCGCGAATGTTCCTCCCGATCCGGCAAAATCCACAAAGGCATCCAGCGTGCCGCCGCTGTCCGCCCAAAGTTCCGGACCGGTTGTGTCGCGATGCGCGCCTGCGTTGCCGGGGTGGTTGAACTGATCGGCGCGGAACGCGCCGCGCTCTGCAGTGATCCGGCGGGCCATGCGGTCCACCTCGGCCAAATCCGCCCCTGATACCTGTCCCGGCACCGATTCCTCGCATTGATCGACCAGCACGACTTCGGCACCAAGGCCAGCCATCATTCTTGCGCGTTCCATTGAATTGCCCCGCGACATGACCGCTACAAAGGGATGGCCCAATTGCCCGCAAACAATGGCCAGTCCGGTGCCCATGTTGCCCGAGGTCAGCTCGACAACGGTCTGCCCCGGTTGCAACGCGCCGCTGGTTGCGGCTGCGCGGATGATGCCCAGCGCCGCGCGGTCCTTCTTGGAAAATCCGGGATTGAGGTAGTCGAGCTTGGCCAGAAGACGACCGCGCAGCCCATGTTGGGCTACAAGCCTGTCCAGCCAGACCGCGGGGGTGGCGCCAATCACCTCAAGGATCGACTGTTTGGCCATGATTACCCCTCTTCAAGCCCAGTCCAGAACGACCTTGCCGCTCTTGCCCGATTTCATTGCGGCAAATCCCTTTTCGAAATCGTCGCGCGCGAACCGATGCGTGATGACGCCGCGAATATCCAACCCATTCTGAAGCATCGCAATCATCTTGTACCAGGTTTCGAAAATCTCGCGCCCATAGACGCCCTTGATGGTGATTGCCTTGAATACGATACGGCTCCAGTCGACAGGGGATTTTCCGGGTGGGATACCCAACATCGCGATCCGCCCGCCCATCACCAGTGCATCAACCATCTGATCCAACGCGATCTGGTTGCCGCTCATCTCAAGGCCCACGTCGAACCCCTGTTGCAATCGCAGCCGATCCTTGACCGACGCAAGATCTTCCTTTGCCACGTTGACCGGCACCACATCTGCCACCCGTGCGGCCAAATCTAGGCGATCGGGGTTTACGTCGGTGATCACCACGTTGCGCGCCCCGACATGGCGCGCAACGGCGGCGGCCATGATCCCGATTGGCCCGGCCCCGGTGATCAGAACGTCTTCGCCCACCAGATCAAAGGACAGCGCGGTGTGAACGGCATTGCCCAGCGGATCGAGGATCGCGCCGGTATCGTCGTCGATCTCATCGGGTAGCGGCACCACGTTGAACGCGGGCAAGCGCAGGTATTCGGCAAACGCGCCTTGTTCATTCACGCCGATGCCCCGCGTTTCGGGATCAAGATGAAATTTGCCCGCACGGCTTTGGCGACTGTGGTGTCCGATCAGGTGGCCTTCGCCGGAACAGCGTTGGCCAAGGCTCAAGTCTGTGACGTTGCGGCCCAGTTCGACAATTTCTCCCGCGAATTCGTGCCCTGTGATCAATGGCACCGGCACCGTGCGCTGCGCCCAGTCGTCCCAATTCCAGATATGGATATCGGTGCCGCATATTCCGGTCTTGTTGACACGGATCAGAACATCGTCAGGGCCGATTTCCGGCACCGGCGCGGTGCGTCGCCACAGTCCTTCGCGGGGATGGCTCTTTTCAAGGCATACCATTTCGCTACGCATCAGGGATGACTCCTTCGGCGCGACCAGCATGAGCAAAGGCCGCGAGCGCACGGTCGAGCTGTTGCCGGGTCAGGGCAGCATTCATCTGGGTGCGGATGCGTGCGGTGCCATGCGGGACCACCGGATAAAAGAAGCCTGACACATGCACGCCCTCTTCAAACAGACGATTTGCCATCGCCTGCGCACGGCCCGCATCGCCCAGCATCACGGGAATGATGGGGTGTTCACCGGGCAGTAGATCAAACCCAAGCGCGGCCAGTCCCGCGCGCCAATAGGCGGCATTTTCAAACAGTTGCGCGCGAAGGGCATCGCCGTCGTCACGCACGAGCCGCAGCGCCGCACGTGCCGCGCCAACGATTGCAGGCGGTAGCGAATTCGAGAACAGGTAGGGGCGCGCACGTTGGCGCAGCAGGTCGACCACCGGTTGCGGTCCCGCGATATATCCGCCGATGGATCCGCCCAGCGCCTTGCCAAAAGTGCCTGTCAGGATGTCGGCCCGCGTGCCCAGATGCGCGGGGGTGCCTTGGCCGCTTGGCCCCATGAAACCGGTTGCGTGGCAATCGTCCACCATCACCTGCGCGTCATAACGGCCGGCCAGCGCGCGGATTTCGGGCAGACGGGCGAGGTAGCCATCCATGCTGAACACGCCATCGGTTGCGATCATGATATTGCGCGCCCCGTCTGCGCGGGCTTGTTGCAACTGTCGTTCCAGATCGTCCATGTCCGAATTGGCATAGCGATAGCGTTTCGCTTTGCTCAGGCGGATGCCGTCGATGATGGATGCGTGGTTCAACGCATCGGATACAATGGCGTCCTCCGGCCCCATCAACGGTTCGAACAGCCCGCCGTTTGCATCGAAGCAGGCAGCAAACAGGATGGCATCGTCCATGCCCAGAAACACCGCAAGTTCGGTTTCCAATTGACGGTGCAGAGTTTGCGTGCCGCAAATGAACCGCACGGAGGCCATTCCCAGCCCGTGGCTGTCCAGCGCGTCGTGGGCTGCGGCAACCAGATCAGGGTGGTTGGCAAGCCCAAGATAATTGTTGGCGCACAGGTTTATGACCTCGCGGTCCCCGACATGCACGACCCCGCCCTGCGGTGAGGTGATCTCGCGTTCGCGTTTCATCAGGTCATCAGCCGCGATCTGATCCAGCGTGGCGGTAATCCGGTCGAGGAAGGGCGTCGTCATTGGGGAGACTCCACATTTCTGCTATGTTGGATATCATCCATAATTGCGGATAATCCGTCAAGACGGAATTATTCCGCCAAGCTGGAATTCGCCGGTTAGCCGTAAGGGGGATCAGGCGTTGCGCACAACCAGATAGGCTTTGGATGCCGCGTTCGGGGCAAAAATCTGGTGTGGAACATCAGCGGCGTAGCGCGCGGTGTCCCATTGGTGCAGGGCGGTGGTGTCGTTTCCAGAGCGGATGTCGAGCTGCCCTTGGATCACGGTGATCTGTTCATGGGCCCCGCGCCGGTGCGGTTCGCTGTCTAGCCTTCCGCCAGATTCGAATTCAAGCAAATACAGCTCGTGGGATCCGGCGTCCTCGGGGGGCGACAGGATCAAAATACGGCAGCCGGCTCCACGGCGGTCGATGCTGGGATATTGCTCCTTGCGCAGCACTTCGATCTGCGATCCGGGGCCGGTTTCCTCAAGAAGCCCCGCGAAATCCACCTGAAGCGCGCGAGTCAAATTCCAAAGCGTCGCAATGGTGGGTGAGCTTTCTCCACGCTCGATCTGGCTAACCATCGACCGCGACACGCCTGACAGTTTCGCCACCGCATCGAGCGAAAGCCCCAGCGCGCGCCGCGCCTCGCGTAGGCGCTTGGGCAATTGCCCCAATATCCGATCGCTATCGTCCGTCATGGCGGATATTCCTTCCGGTTTCTTGGCGGGTGTCAAGGTCGCAGACGTGGCTTTTGGGCTGACAATCAGGCGACCGGGCGGCATAGTGCGCGCAGATCATAAAAAGGACTCCAGACCATGACAGATATCGTATTGCTTGACGGCGCACGCACGGCCATCGGGACATTTGGCGGGGCGCTTTCGTCTACCGCACCTATCGACCTTGCCACTGTCGCGGCAGAGGCGGCGATGGAACGGTCCGGGGTCGAGCCGGACCAGATCGGCAATGTG
The DNA here is from genome assembly GCA_030425395.1 of Alphaproteobacteria bacterium. Taxonomy (GTDB): domain Bacteria; phylum Pseudomonadota; class Alphaproteobacteria; order Rhodobacterales; family Rhodobacteraceae; genus JAUIAS01. The sequence goes on along the minus strand of JAUIAS010000001.1, from coordinate 210,835 downwards.
GTGTTTGGTCATGTGATCAATACCGAACCGCGGGATATGTATCTGTCGCGGGTTGCGGCGATGCAGGCGGGTATTCCCAACGGCACCCCGGCGATGAACGTCAACCGCCTGTGCGGGTCCGGTGCGCAGGCCATCGTTTCGGCTGTTCAGTCGCTGATGCTCGGGGATGCGGAGTTTGCCCTTGCGGGAGGCGCCGAAAGCATGAGCCGGTCGCCGTTTATCGTGCCGGCGCAGCGGTGGGGCCAGAAAATGGGCGATGTCAAAACGCTTGATATGATGCTGGGCGCGCTGAATTGCCCGTTCGGCACCGGCCATATGGGTGTGACGGCAGAAAACGTGGCCAGCGAACACCAGATCACCCGCGAGGATCAGGATGGGTTCGCCCTGACCAGCCAACAGCGCGCCGCTGCCGCTTTGGACGCAGGCTATTTCGACAGCCAGATCACGGCGGTGCAGGTCAAGGTCAAGCGTGACATGGTCCCGTTTACCCGCGACGAACATCCCAAGGCCACCACGGCAGAGGCGCTGGCCGGTCTGCGGCCGGTCTTCAAGAAAGACGGCAGCGTGACCGCGGGCAACGCATCAGGCATCAACGACGGCGCGGCGGCGGTGGTCATGGCCACAGCGGACGCAGCAGAGAAGGCCGGGCTCAAGCCCAAGGCGCGTATCCTAGGCTATGCCCTCGCGGGCGTGCGCCCCGAGGTCATGGGTATTGGTCCGATCCCTGCCGTGCGTAACCTTTTTGAGCGCACTGGCCTGTCCGCAGCTGACTTTGACGTGATTGAATCCAACGAAGCCTTTGCCGCCCAAGCGTTGGCGGTGAACAAGGAATTGGGTTTGGACCCCGCCAAGGTAAACCCGAACGGTGGTGCGATCGCGCTGGGCCATCCGGTTGGGGCGACTGGAGCGATTATCACGATCAAGACCCTTTATGAGCTTGAGCGTATTGGCGGAAAGCGTGGTCTGATCACCATGTGTATCGGTGGCGGTCAGGGTATTGCGCTGGCGATTGAAATGATCTGATCTGGCTTCAAAGCCTTGCAGACAGCGGCGGCCTTCTCTGGCCGCCGTTTTGCGTTTGCGGGTCCTGGTTCAGGATATCCTGCAGTTTGCGATGTATCTTTTGGTGCGATTTCTGCTCATCAGTTAGCTGGCGGTAAATAAGTCGGTTGGATTACCGTTCAAGGGTCAGAATCAAGAAATTCAGGTAAGGCCTGCAAAATGTTAAAAACCGCCACGCCCGACGCGACCGGGTCGCCACAGCGATGGTTTCCTGCGGGCACTCTGATCCAGACGGATGATGGTCCGAAACCCATTGAGACCGTGACAACCGAAACCCACGTGGCCGTTTTTCAGGAAAGCTATGCAAAACCGGTCGCGGTTAGCACGCGGCAGAGCGGACCACATTCAGACGATTCTGTTGGGGTCTGGTTCCCCCGGTTCACTATTGGGAACGCCACCCCGATCTGCCTTCCCAAGGACATGCAAATACTGCTGGCGGAATACGAGTTGACCGAATTCGTGGATACGCCCTATTTCACCATCCTTGCACGTGATCTGGTTGGGCATTGGGGGGTCAAAGTGGGGCCCGCACCACAGCCGCCGTCCTTTGCCCTGCATTTCGAGGGGGATACTTTTCTCAATATCGAGGGCCATGCCTATGTTCGGCTGGATGGGCGCGATACCCAGCTTGAGGCCGATGAAGAGGGCTTTGTCGAAGTGTGCGGGGAACGAATTCTGAACCTGTCGGGTGATCTGCTCTGTGCTTATCTGGAGTGCATAGACGCCCAGCCGCAAGACAATGGTGCGATGAGCCTGGCGGTTTAGCGCGGCGCGTTTTCAAAGACCCTTTGGATATGGGCAGGCAAACGGTAAACAACTTTGGATAGAGGTGCATACTCGTCAGTTTACTTTCCCTAATAGCCTTCAGGATTATGTCGTTTAAAAACCGACAGGAATGATAAGTCTGGACCTTCGCATGCAGTTTTCACTTTTCTCCGAACGTTGTGAGTACAAGTTTTCGGCAGTGGGCTGTGCGATGTGCACGAACCACGGGTTTCCCGCAGGCACGATGATCGAGACGAGCCGCGGCCCGCGCCCGATCGAGTCCATCGATTCAGGCACCTTGGTGTCCATTTTTCAGGAAAGCTTTGCCAGCCCTGTGCGCGTGGAAAAGCGGATGGTCTGGCCCAAGACAACGGATTGTTCGCGGTATGTGCTGCCGGTTCATATTCCGCGGTTCACAATCGGGAATACCACGCCCCTGATCCTGCAACAGGAAATGCGCGTGCTGTTTGCCGATTACGACCTGACCGAATACGTGGGCACGCCGTATATCACGATCCGGGTGGCCGATCTGGTGGGCAACTGGGGCGTCGATTTCGTGCGCCCGGAACCAAAAGAGATGTATTCGCTGCATTTCGAAGACGATGTGATCCTGAACATCGAGGGGCATACGTTTGTGCATGTTCCCGGCATCCGAAGCCAGACCGTTCATGATGACGAAGGGTTTGCCTATTTCAGCAATGAAAAGGTTCTCAATCTTTCGGGAGAACAGGTCGAGGCGTATCTCGAAAGCCTGAGCTACCTTGAACCCGAGCCGACACCGCGCGCGGTTGGATAAGGCGCGGAGGCTTTTCTAAAGCATCGAAAAAATGACTGCGACGGCGGTTGCGCCGCCCAAGCCGCCGATCATCGCAGCCGCAAGGAGACTTGCTGTGCTCCAACCGCTGCGATGGTGGCTGGGGCCACCTGCCTGATTGATCAGGGCGGTTTCGACCATTGCAGGCAGCCGCGGTCCAAATCGTGCCAGAACGCGGGCGGTTTTTGCCAGATCGCTCAGCACGGCCTTGGGGCCAATGGACTTGGAAATGTAATCCTCGACAACGGGGCGGGCCGCCTCCCAAATATTGATATTGGGATTGAGGGACCGTGCCACGCCTTCGACCACGACCATGGTGCGCTGGAGCAGGATAAGTTCGGTGCGGGTTTCCATGCCAAAGCGTTCGGTGACTTCGAACAGGTAATTCAGCAAGCGACCCATGGAAATCTGTGTGGCGTCCATACCAAAGATTGGTTCGCCAACTGCGCGCAGGGCCCGGGCAAATTCATCCACGTCCATGTGAGAAGGCACGTAGCCCGCTTCGAAATGGACCTCGGCGACGCGGGTGTAATCCTTGCGGATAAAGCCAAAGAGGATCTCGGCATAGACCCGGCGGGTGTATTCGTCGATGTGCCCCATGATTCCGAAATCATAGGCGATGATATCGCCGTTGGGGGCGACCTTGAGATTGCCCTGATGCATGTCTGCGTGAAAATATCCGTCCCGCAGCGCGTGCAGAAGGAACAGTTTCAGCACCCGTTCGCTTAGCAGTTTGCGGTCATGCCCCGCGCCGTCGATCGCGTCATTGTCGCCCATCGGAACGCCATCGGCCCAGCCCAGTGTCATTACGCGGCGCGACGACAGGTTCCACAGGATTGGTGGCAGGGTAAAGCCATCGTCGTTTTTCGTATTGGCGGCGAATTCCGACGCGGCAGAGCTTTCAAGACGCAGGTCCAGTTCACCGCGCACGACGCCATCAAAATGCTCAATGACTTCCATGGGACGCAGTCGGCGCGCACTGGGCGCAAAAATATCGACGATCCTTGCGGCAAGGTAGAAAGCATCCACATCCTTGCGAAAGGCCTTCTCGATGCCGGGGCGCAGCACTTTCACGGCGACGTCCTGTCCGGTGTCAGCAAGGCGCGCGCGGTGGACCTGCGCAATTGAGGCCGCAGCGATGGGTTCGCTGAATTCTGAAAACACCTGATCCACGGGCATGCCAAGTTCGCGTTCAAACTCTGCCTTGGCGGCCTCGATAGAGAAGGGAGGCAGCTTGTCCTGAAGCACCCGAAGCTGTACGGCAAGTTCATCACCGACCACGTCGGGGCGAGTCGAAAGGACCTGACCGAACTTGATATAGGCAGGCCCCAGAGCCGTCAAAGCACGGGTTGCGGGCGGCATGGAAGGGTCGCCCTTGTAACCCAGAAACTTGAACGGCAGGCCCAGCATACGCGCCACAAATCGCAAGGGCGCGGGTGCGTCAAAGGCATCCAGGACCACTTGCATGGCACCGGTGCGTTCAAGCGTGGCTCCGGTGCGGATCAAGCGCCATATGTTGTGCGGTCCACGCATGTCAGAGCTTCCAGCCGGAGTGAAGGGCGGCCACTCCCATCGTCATGTTGCGATATTTTGCGTTACCGAACCCGGCCTTTTGGATCATCGACAGAAACGTTTCCTGATCAGGAAAGTTACGAATGGATTCAACAAGGTATTGATAGCTTTCGCTATCGTTCGCGATCAGTTTTCCCATTCGAGGGATCACGTTGAAGCTGTAAAGATCATAGGCCTTTTGCATCATTGGGTTGGGCAACTGGCTGAATTCCAGAACCATCAGTCGACCGCCGGGCCGCAGCACGCGAAAGGCTTCGTTCAGGGCCTCTTGGGGGCGGGTCACGTTACGGATGCCAAAGCTGATCGTGTAAACGTCAAAGGAGTTATCGGCAAAGGGCAGGGCCATCGCATCGCCGACAACCCAATCAAGGCTGTCTGCCATGCTGTCTGCCTCGGCGCGTTTCCGGCCTTCGATCAGCATCGGCTCGGTCAGGTCCAGGACGGTGGCATGGCCATGCCCGGCCCGTTTGAGAAACCGGAACGATATATCACCGGTGCCTCCTGCAACATCCAGAAGCCGTTGACCGGCGCGCGGTGCCAGCCAATCCATCATAGCGTCCTTCCAGATGCGATGGATGCCCGCGCTCATGACATCGTTCATCACATCATATTTCGACGCGACAGAGTTAAAGACGCCCTGCACGAGCCCGGCCTTGTCGGACTCTGCCACCGTTTCAAAGCCAAAGTGGGTTGTCTTGGAATCGTCTTGTGCCATGATCTCTTGCCGTTGGGTGATTTCGACCTTGTTATAGAACGCTGAGTTCCGGGCACAATGCGGCCCTTGCGACATGGAGGGGTGAATGCCCGAATTGCCAGAGGTAGAAACCGTTCGCCGTGGCTTGTTGCCCGCGATGGAAGGGGTTGTGATTGCCCGGATGGAAGTCAATCGGCCCGACCTGAGGTGGCCGTTTCCGGAACGGATGGCTGACCGCCTGACCGGCCAACGCATAGAGCGGTTGCGTCGGCGTTCCAAATACATCCTTGCCGATCTGTCGGGGGGGGAAACCCTGTTGATTCACCTGGGTATGTCAGGCCGAATGATCGTGTCCGGAGATCCGCTGGGCGTGTTTGTGCATGATCATCCTGCAGCACAGAAGCACGATCACGTTGTGTTCCATATGGAAAACGGCGCGCGGGTGACATTCAACGACCCGCGTCGATTCGGAGCGATGGACTTGATGACCACGGCCGAGGCGGACACCCACAAGCTGCTCGCGGCATTGGGGCCGGAACCTTTGGGCAACGATTTCCACGAAGATTACCTTGTTGCGGCATTGGCGGGGCGTGGTTCCCCCATCAAATCGGCGCTTTTGGATCAACGTATCATCGCGGGGCTGGGAAACATCTACGTTTGCGAGGCGCTGTTTCGCGCAGGAATTTCGCCGCGTCGCAAAGCCGGGCGAATCGCCTCTACAAGGGTTGCAGGGATGGTTCCGATCATCCGAAAAGTCCTGCAAGATGCGATTGCTGCCGGCGGTTCATCGCTGAAGGATTTCCGCCAAGCTGATGGGGAACTTGGATATTTCCAACACTCCTTTGATGTTTATGGCCGCGAAGGTGAGGGGTGCCGAAGGGATGGATGCGGTGGAACCATTGGCCGAATCGTGCAGTCGGGACGCTCATCCTTCTACTGTTTGCAATGCCAAAGATAACTTGAACGGGTGCCTAGGGATGCGTAAGGAATCGAATTCGAAGGAAACAATGGAAAGCGGATCCCATGGCCTATGAGACGATCATCGTCGAAGTAGAAGACCACGTATGCCTTATCAAGCTGAACCGTCCGGATGCCCTGAACGCGCTGAACCAGCAATTGCTGGGCGAATTGTGCGCGGCGCTTGATGAAGCCGACGCCAATGACAAGGTGCGATGTATCGTGATTACCGGTTCCGAGAAGGCGTTTGCTGCCGGAGCCGACATCAAGGAAATGTCCAGCATGTCCTATGTGGATGTGTTCACGACGGACCTGTTCCGCGAAGTGAATGAACGGGTGATGGCGATCCGCAAGCCGATCATCGCTGCCGTTTCCGGCTATGCGCTGGGCGGAGGGTGTGAATTGGCGATGGCGTGTGATTTCATTATCGCGTCGGACACAGCCAAGTTCGGGCAACCCGAGATCAATCTTGGCGTGATCGCCGGTATGGGTGGCTCGCAGCGCCTGACGCTCGCGGTTGGCAAGGCCAAGTCGATGGACATGAACCTGACCGGCCGGTTCATGCCCGCAGAAGAAGCCGAGCGCGCGGGGCTGGTTAGCCGCGTGGTTCCGGCCAAGAAGCTGATGGAAGAAACCATGAGCGCAGCGCAGAAGATCGCAGAGAAATCCATTCTGGCGTCGATCACTGCCAAAGAAGCTGTGAACCGGTCTTTTGAAGTGACCTTGTCCGAAGGTCTGAAATACGAGCGCCGTGTATTTCATGCGTTGTTCGCGACCGAAGACCAGAAAGAAGGCATGGCAGCGTTTCTTGAAAAGCGCGCGCCGCAGTTTCGCGACAAGTAAGCACCGCGCAGGTGCTGCAAGCGGGGCCCATGTGGCCCCGTTTGTTTTTGCGGCTTTTCATTCTGATGGTTTGGGTATAAGCACCGCGGCGAAATGCGCGTGATGCCCGCTCAGGCAAGAATCGGCCGGCTCTGATCCGGTGAGTGAAGCGTGACGTGCGCTAGATCGAAACCGAACCGGAAAGAGACAAGACAAATGGCCAATTCGCCCCAAGCAAAAAAGCGCGCCCGCCAGAACGAAAAGCGCTTTGCCGTTAACAAGGCACGTCGTTCGCGCATCCGCACCTATATCCGCAAAGTCGAAGAAGCGATCGCTTCTGGCAATCAGGAAGTTGCTGCCGCTGCACTGCGCGAAGCTCAGCCTGAAATTATGCGCGGTGTGACCAAGGGCGTTCTTCACAAGAACACCGCCTCGCGCAAGATGTCGCGTCTGTCGGCACGGGTCAAAGCGTTGGGCTAAAGCTCGGATCCGCGCATCGCGCAGGACTGCTTTAACGGCGTCGCCTTTGGGTGGCGCCGTTTTTTGTTGCCTAGGGTTTTGTCGTTGTGAATTGGACGACGCGCGGCTTTTGCGCACCTCCAAAGAGATTCTTTTTCGCCAAACCCGGAGTCAAGTTTAGAGTTCCGTTGCCGGGACAGGCGGGAAGTTGCTAGCTATGGATCAAGCGATTCACTTGCTTGGGGGGACAGGTCAGAAAGGTCTTGGCGGCACAGGTTGTTGCCTGATCCTATGACCCCGATCAGCCATTATTCTGGCGGTCGGGAGCGTTCCTTGCCATTTCTGCGGCGAGGCCCTGTCAATAATAAATGCCGACGCTTTCTGTGCGTTGAAACCGATGCCCGAATGCCTGTCATTCGGTTCTTGGCTTCGCTGCATGGGTGGTTGTTCTGTGGGGAAACAACACCTGTTGGGTGTGTCGGTTCGTGTGGGTGAATGCTGCGGTCTGGAAAGACCGGAAAAAAGGTGAACGGGTTCGTTGGACCCGGCAAGAATGTGGGCGTTTGGGGCACGATGACGAACGAAAAATGGGGCGAACTCTGTCAGAGATTGTTGAAGACAGTTGGACAGAACAATTTTACTTCCTGGATAGAGCCGCTCGAGTTTTCGGCCCTGCGTGACGGGGTTGCAGAATTCCATGTTCCTACGAATTTCATGGGCAATTATGTCAGCCAGAATTTTGCCGATCTCATCTTGCATGAGCTCAACAACTCCGGTGTTGCGGTTCAGCGTCTGAACTTTCGCGTGCCAGCCAATAGCGGCAAGCGCCCCAAGCGGGAAGCTGCGGCTACTTCCAAACCGGTTTCGGCGCGCGAGGCGTCGTCGGCACAGTCTTCTGTCCCTCAACAGGCGGGTAACGATGTCATGCAGGCGCTTCAGACCGCGCCGCTGGATCAGCGTTTCACGTTCGACACGTTCGTTGTGGGCAAGCCAAACGAGTTGGCCCACGCCGCTGCTCGCCGGGTCAGCGAAGGCGGTCCTGTCACGTTCAATCCATTGTTCCTGTATGGTGGTGTGGGTTTGGGCAAGACGCACCTGATGCACGCCATCGCGTGGGAACTGCGCGCCCGCCGTCCCGATCTGAATGTGCTTTATCTGTCGGCGGAACAATTCATGTACCGCTTTGTGCAAGCGTTGCGTGAACGCAAGATGATGGATTTCAAGCACCTCTTCCGCTCGGTTGATGTTCTTATGGTTGATGATGTTCAATTCATCGCGGGCAAAGACAGCACACAGGAAGAATTCTTTCACACGTTCAACGCGCTGGTCGATCAGAACAAACAGATCATCATTTCAGCGGATCGTGCGCCGGGTGAAATCAAGGATCTTGAGGAAAGGGTGAAATCGCGCCTGCAATGCGGTCTTGTAGTCGATCTGCACCCAACGGACTACGAATTGCGTCTCGGAATTCTTCAATCAAAGGTCGAACAGTATCGCGTGACCTATCCAGACCTGGCGATCAAGTCGGGCGTGCTGGAATTTCTCGCACACCGTATTTCCACAAATGTGCGCGTTCTCGAAGGCGCGCTGACGCGCCTGTTTGCCTTTGCATCGCTTGTCGGGCGCGAGATTGACATGGAGCTGACGCAAGACTGTCTGGCCGATATCTTGCGGGCGTCAGAACGGAAAATCACTGTCGAGGAAATCCAGAGACAAGTTGCGGAATATTACAACATCCGCATGAGCGAACTGATCGGCCCAAAGCGACTGCGCACCTTTGCCCGTCCGCGGCAGGTGGCGATGTATCTTGCCAAACAGCTTACCAGCAGATCGCTTCCGGAAATCGGGCGACGGTTCGGCGGGCGGGACCACACAACCGTCATGCACGGTGTTCGCAAGATCGAGGAACTCAAGCAAACCGACGGCCAAATCGCCGAGGACGTCGAATTGTTGCGTCGTTCCCTGGAGGCGTGATCGCCACGGTGTGGCTGATCAAGGCCACGCAGTTGTTAAATCCCGTGGAAAACGTGCAAAAACCCTTGTGCCGCGCCCGTAAAGCGATACCTTGCCGATCCCGACGCAGCGAAGGGAACGGGACATGAAGATCAGCATTGAACGCGGCGCGCTTCTCAAGGCAGTGTCACAGGCCCAATCTGTTGTGGAGCGGCGCAACACTATCCCGATCCTGGCCAACGTCCTTATCGAGGCCGAAGGCGACACGGTGCATTTCCGTGCAACCGACCTTGATATCGAGGTACAGGACCGGGCACCTGCCGTGGTGGAACGTGCAGGGGCCACGACCGTTGCGGCGACCACGTTGCATGAAATCGTGCGTAAATTGCCGGATGGGGCATTGGTCACGTTGTCAGCCGATAGCGCCGCTGGCCGTCTGGCGGTTGAAGCGGGCCGGTCGAGTTTTTCGCTTGCCACGCTGCCGCGCGAGGACTTCCCGGTAATGGCCACGTCTGAATACCAGTCGAATTTTTCGGCACCTGCACCGATGCTGCGGCGGTTGTTCGACAAATCCAAATTTGCGATTTCGACAGAAGAGACCCGGTATTACCTGAACGGCGTATACATGCACGTGGCCGATGCCGATGGCGGCAAGGTTTTGCGATGTGTGGCGACAGATGGCCATCGTCTGGCCCGGATTGATGCCGATCTGCCTGACGGGGCCTCCGACATGCCCGGCGTTATCGTCCCGCGCAAGACCGTGGGTGAATTGCGCAAGCTTCTGGATGACGACGACATGAAGATTGCCGTGTCGGTTAGCGAAACGAAAATCCGTTTTGCGACGCCGGATATCACCCTGACGTCCAAAGTCATTGACGGAACGTTCCCCGATTACAGCCGGGTTATCCCGCAGAACAATACGCGCCGTCTCGAGGTTGACGCCGGAGAATTCGCGCAGGCGGTGGACCGTGTCGCGACGGTCAGTTCTGAGCGGTCCCGCGCGGTAAAGTTGCAGCTGGACGAGGACCGCCTGATCCTGTCGGTGAATGCCCCGGACAGCGGTGCCGCCGAAGAAGAACTGGCCGTGGCCTATGGTGATGAGCGGCTGGAGATCGGTTTCAATGCGAAATACCTGTTGGAGATTGCAAGCCAGGTGGACCGTGAAAACGCGGTGTTCCTGTTCAACTCTGCCGGGGATCCGACCCTGATGCGCGAGGGCAACGACCAGAGCGCGGTTTACGTGGTCATGCCGATGCGCGTCTGAATCGCGCGTGCCGCGCGATGCCTTCGGCGAGGGTATTTGACACGAGAAAGAAGGCGCGGCCATGACATTGGCACTGACCGCGCTGAACGTGTCGCATTTCCGGTCCCACAAGAATGCGCGGCTGTCCGTTGATTCACGCCCCGTCGCCCTGATCGGTCCCAATGGCGCGGGCAAGACGAATATTCTGGAAGCTGTATCGCTGTTTTCACCGGGGCGTGGTCTGCGTCGCGCGGCAGCAAGTGATATGGTGCGCCGTCCTGAGGCGCTTGGATGGAAGCTTGTTGGACAGATGCAGGTGCAGGACCGGCTGCATGAGATCGAGACCTGGTCAGACAACGGTGCCGCGCGCCAGTTGCGCATAGATGGCAAGCCAGCGGCGCAGGTCGCGCTTGCCCGGATGTCGCGGGTGGTGTGGTTGGTTCCCAGCATGGACCGTTTGTGGATCGAAGGTGCCGAGGGGCGCCGGCGATTTCTGGATCGGGCGGCGATGAGTTTCCTGCCGGATCATGCCGAGGCGGTTCTTGCCTATGAAAAGGCGATGCGTGAACGCAATCGGCTTTTGAAGGATCAGGTTCGTGACGGGCATTGGTATGTGGCGTTGGAGCGTCAGATGGCCCAGGCAGGGTGTCGAATCCACGCGGCGCGACTGGAGACGATTGCCCGCCTTTCGGAGGCGCAAGCCGGGGCTGAGACCAGCTTTCCGGTTGCTGAGCTGGATCTGGTGCAGTCCGAAGGCGCGATGCCGTTGGGCGAGGCCGATCTGTGCGAGGCGCTGGCCGAAAGCCGGTTTCGCGATATGGCGGCGGGGCGTAGCCTGATCGGACCGCATAGGAGCGATCTGTATGGGGTTTATGCTGCTAAAGGCGTGCCAGCGCGGGATTGTTCCACCGGAGAGCAGAAGGCGCTGCTGGTGTCGCTGATCCTTGCCAATGCGCGCGCGCTGGCCAGGACCTCTGGAGCGGCACCGATCCTTTTGCTGGACGAGGTGGCCGCGCATCTCGATCCCGCGCGCCGCGCGGCGCTTTATCACGAGATATGCGCGCTGGGCGCACAGGCGTGGATGACCGGGACCGAGGCCGCGCTGTTTGCCGAGTTGGGCGACAGAGCGCAGTATCTGAGTGTGAGCGATCACGCCGGAACAAGCCTGACAGAGCCTGTTGCACCACCTGCTTGACCGCACAATGATTTGGGTGTTGAGAGCAGGTATGACGCTGTCTTTTACTGATCTTGCCCTGTACGCCTTTGCGCTGCTCATCCTGTTCCTGACGCCGGGACCGGTTTGGCTGGCGGTTGTGGCACGGGTTCTGTCGGGTGGGTTTGGCGCGGCCTGGCCATTGGCGCTGGGTGTTGCGATCGGGGATATGGCATGGCCATTCTTGGCGATACTCGGCCTGTCGTGGTTGGTGTCCGAGTTGGCATTTGCGATGACGCTTTTGCGGCTGTTTGCCTGCGGGATGTTCCTGTGGCTGGGGGTAAACATCTGGCGCAATGCGGACAAGGTGCCGGATGCGGATAATCGGCTGAACCGGCCCGGGCGTTGGGCCGGGTTTCTGGCCGGCGTTGCCGTGATCCTTGGAAATCCCAAGGCGATCCTGTTCTATATGGGCGTCTTGCCCGGCTTTTTTGATCTGTCGAAAGTCACGGCACCTGACATTGCTGCAATCGTCGCGTTGTCGATGGTCGTCCCCTTTGTCGGGAACATCTGTTTTGCCCTTTTGGTGGGGCGTTTGCGCGATTTTCTGGCGACCCCGGCAGCGGTGGGGCGGCTTAATCGAGTGGCGGCGGTTCTGTTGATTGTAGTCGGGATTGCGATCCCGCTGACCTGACGCAAAATATGGTGCGGACGCGTGACATCCCCCACCATAAATCGTATAAGTTTCCAAAATGACGAAGGATTTTTCGAATGGCCGAAAACGAGATGGCAACGGAAGGCTACGGCGCTGATTCCATCAAAGTTCTCAAGGGCTTGGAAGCTGTTCGCAAACGGCCGGGGATGTATATCGGTGATACCGATGACGGCAGCGGCCTGCACCACATGGTTTATGAGGTGGTGGACAACGGCATTGACGAGGCTTTGGCTGGGCACGCGGACTATGTCCATGTGAAAATTCATGCCGACAGCAGCGTTTCCGTGCGTGACAACGGGCGCGGTATTCCGGTCGATATTCACACCGAAGAAGGGGTGAGTGCTGCGGAAGTTATCATGACCCAACTGCACGCGGGCGGTAAGTTTGACAGCAATTCCTACAAGGTTTCGGGCGGTCTGCACGGGGTGGGTGTGTCTGTCGTCAACGCGCTGTCGGTCTGGTTGGAGCTGACCGTGTGGCGCAATGACAAGGTCCACCGGGCGCGGTTTGAGCGCGGCGAAACAGTTGAGCACCTTGAGGTGATTGGCGATGCGCTAGGGGAAACCGGCACCGAAGTTCGGTTTCTGGCATCGACCGAAACATTTTCGAACCTCGAGTATTCGTTCGAGACGTTGGAAAAGCGGCTGCGCGAACTGGCCTTCTTGAATTCTGGCGTGCGGATCATTCTGGAAGACGAACGCCCCGCCGAACCGATCAAGAGCGAACTGTTCTACGAAGGCGGTGTAAAGGAATTCGTCAAATACGTTGATCGGAACAAAACGGCCATGTTCGAAGAGCCGATCTATGTGAATGGCGAACGCGACGATATCGGTGTCGAGGTCGCGATGTGGTGGAACGACAGCTATCACGAAACAGTTTTGCCGTTCACCAACAACATTCCCCAACGCGACGGTGGCACACACCTTGCCGGTTTTCGTGGTGCCTTGACGCGAACTATGCAGAAATACGCTCAGGAAAGCGGTATCGCTAAACGGGAAAAGGTCAGCTTTACTGGCGACGATGCGCGCGAGGGGCTGACCTGTGTGCTGTCCGTCAAGGTGCCGGACCCCAAGTTCAGCAGCCAAACCAAGGACAAGCTGGTATCGTCTGAGGTGCGTCCCGCTGTCGAAAATCTTGTTGGTGAGAAGCTGACGGAGTGGTTTGAAGAAAACCCGAACCAGGCCAAGGTGATCGTGGGCAAGATCATCGAAGCGGCGTTGGCGCGCGAAGCGGCGCGCAAGGCGCGTGAATTGACGCGGCGCAAGACGGCGATGGATGTGAATTACCTTGCCGGAAAGCTGAAGGACTGTTCCGAAAAAGACCCTTCTAAGACCGAAGTCTTTCTTGTCGAGGGTGATAGCGCCGGTGGCAGCGCCCAGACCGGCCGCGATCGGCGCACGCAGGCGGTTTTGCCGTTGCGGGGCAAGATCCTCAACGTGGAACGCGCCCGGTTTGACAAGATGCTGTCCAGTCAGGAAATCGGCAATCTGGTGATGGCGTTGGGCACCGGGATCGGTCGCGATGAATTCAATATCTCAAAGCTGCGCTACCATAAGATCGTCATCATGACTGATGCCGATGTGGATGGGGCGCACATTAGAACGCTCTTGTTGACGTTTTTCTATCGTCAGATGCCAGAATTGATCGAGGGTGGATATCTCTATATCGCGCAGCCGCCGCTGTTCAAGGTGAGCCGTGGCAAATCCGAAGTTTACCTCAAGGATCAGGCAGCGCTGGATGATCACCTGATTGCCCAAGGTGTCGAAGGGGCCGTTCTGCGGCTGGATACAGGCGAAGAAATCATCGGGCAGGATCTGGTGCGCGTGGTCGATGAGGCGCGGCAGTTGCGTCGCGTGGTTGACGCCTTTCCGACGCATTATCCCCGTCACATCCTTGAACAGGCCGCGATTGCAGGCGCTTTTGTTCCCGGTGCGGTGGATGCGGATTTGCAGGGGGTTGCCGATCGCGTGGCCCGGCGGCTTGATTTGATCGCGCTGGAATACGAACGCGGTTGGCAGGGGCGGATCACGCAGGATCACGGCATTCGCCTTGCCCGTATCCTGCGTGGTGTCGAAGAGGTGCGCACGCTGGACGGCCCGATGCTCCGATCGGGTGAAGCACGGCGAACCGGTAGCTTTACCCAAAGCCTTCAGGATATCTACAGCAACGCCGCCACGCTGGTGCGCAAGGATCGTGTGCAGACCATCCATGGCCCTCTGACTTTGCTCAAGGCCATTCTGGAAGAGGGCGAAAAAGGCCTTTCGCTGCAGCGTTACAAGGGCTTGGGGGAAATGAACCCCGATCAGTTGTGGGAAACCACGCTGGACCCGGATGCGCGGACGCTTTTGCGGGTCAAGGTCGATGACATGGTGGAGGCCGACGACCTGTTCACCAAGCTGATGGGCGACGTTGTCGAACCGCGCCGTGAGTTCATCCAGAAAAATGCGCTTAACGTCGAAAACCTCGACTTCTGATCAAGGCGAAACTGGCGCTATACAGCGCCGGTTTTCCACCTTAGCGTCGCGACCATGACAGATACTATCCACGACAGTGTGTATTCATGGCTCAGGCTATTGGTAACGCTCGCCATCGCGACGGTCGCCAATGTTGGCATGTGGGCAATCATTGTTATCATGCCTGCGGTCGAGGCCGAATTCGGATCAGGTCGGGCGGCGTCTTCGATGCCATATACGCTAACCATGGTGGGATTTGCCCTTGGCAATCTGCTAATCGGGCGGTTGGTGGACCGGTTCGGGGTCACGGCTGCGCTGATCATGGCCACTGTCGTCTGTTCTGCGGGGTTCGGGCTGTCTACACTGTCTCCGACAATGGTCCTTCTGTCGGTTGCGCATCTCTTGCTGGGATTGGGAACGGCGGTGGGCTTTGGGCCTCTGATTGCCGATATATCGCATTGGTTCCTGATCAGACGAGGCATTGCCGTCGCGCTTGTGGCAAGCGGGAATTACCTTTCCGGTGCGGTTTGGCCCACTCTTTTGTCCGATATGCTGGCAGACAGCGGCTGGCGGCAGGTGTATCTGACGCTGGCGGTGATTGTTCCTGCGGTTGTCATTCCATTGTCGCTGCTATTGCGGCGTCGGGTGCCGGACCATGCCCATACTGCCGCTGAGGCCGCATCGGCCATCAGGGCGCAGTCCGTGGGTCTGTCGCCCCGGACGCTGCAGTACTTGCTGGGGTTTGCAGGGATCGCCTGTTGCGTTGCCATGTCGATGCCGCAGGTGCATATCGTGACGTATTGCGTTGGGTTGGGGTATGGCCCGGCGGTTGGATCCGAAATGCTGTCTCTCATGTTGTTGGGCGGGGTGGTCAGCCGCATCGTTTCAGGTTTGGCCGCGGACAAGCTGGGCGGGGTGCGCACATTGTTGGTTGGCTCGGTTCTCCAGACGACGGCGTTGTTTTTGTACCTGCCATATGACGGGCTTGTGTCGCTTTATGTCGTGAGCGCGATCTTCGGGTTGGCGCAGGGGGGAATTGTGCCGTCTTATGCGCTGGTGGTGCGTGAGTACATGCCTGCCCGTGAAGCGGGGCGGCGGGTCGGATTCGTGATGATGATGACGATCCTTGGTATGGCGCTGGGTGGATGGATGTCCGGTTGGATCTATGATGTTACGGGCAGCTACCACATGGCATTTGTGAATGGCATAGTCTGGAACGGCCTGAACATTCTGATCATCGGCTGGCTTCTGCTGCGCGGTCGGCCGCGCGGCACGGGGGCTCTGCCAGCCTGAGTGGCCGCGCTGGAGGCAGAATTGGGGAGCCTCCGGCGGGGATATTTTAAGCAAGAGAAAGCAGGCTCAGTCCACGCCAGCGATATGGGTTTCGCCTCTTTGGCGGGCAAGCGTGATCTGTTTTTGCCGTTCGCGAAAGCGATCCTTGTCGAATTGAGATGTCTCATGAATGCAATGGTGGCATGACACACCATGTTCGTATTCGGGGCGGTCGCGGTCCTCTGGCAGGATCGGGCGTCGGCACCCGTGACACAACAGGTGCGGGCCTTCTTTCAGGCCATGACCCACGCTGACCCGGTTATCAAAGACAAAGCAGTCGCCTTGCCAGGTGCTGTTCTGGGCTGGCACCTCTTCGAGGTATTTCAGGATGCCGCCTTTGAGATGGAACACATCTTTGACGCCTTGTCCGATCAGGTAGTTTGTCGATTTTTCGCAGCGGATACCTCCGGTGCAGAACATCGCGATTTTCTTATTGTGAAAACGATGATGATTTTCTTCCCACCACGCAGGAAAGTCGCGGAAGCTGGCGGTGCCTGGGTCGACTGCGCCTTCGAAGGTGCCGATTGCAACTTCGTAATCGTTCCGGGTGTCGATCACGGCCACTTGGGGATCCTTGATCAAGTCGTTCCAATCGGCGGGATCGACGTAATGGCCAACCTGTGCGCGTGGGTCGACATCGGGTTGGCCCATGGTGACAATTTCGCGTTTTAGGCGCACTTTCATTCGGGCGAAAGGCGCGTGATCCGAGCTGCTCTCTTTCCACTCAAGCCCATCGCATCCCGGAAGCGCGCGGATATGGGCCAGAATATTGTCAATCCCGGTGCGAGGCCCCGCGATGGTTCCGTTGATTCCTTCGCGCGCCAAGAGGAGCGTGCCTTTGACATTCTCGGCATCACACAAGGCGGACAGAGGCGCGCGCAGAGCATCGGGATCGGTGAAGCGGGTGAAGTGGTAGAGTGCTGCAATCGTATACATAGGCGTCCGATACTCCTCAATTCGAAGGCGGGCAATATGTCAGGCGGTCGCGCGGGCCAGCCCATCCACAACCGCAGTAAAGACGCGGGCATCGACCTGATGTGACTCTGGCAACGCCCGAGAGAGAGCGTCGCGCACAGGATGCAGCAAGCTTGATCCGCCAACGAAAACGACCTGACGGACATCTTCTGGAGAACACTCCGCATCGCGCAGCGTTGCGAGCGCTTCTGCGCCGATGGCGGCGGCGAAGTCTGACAAATCTTTGGTCAACGCCCCCTGATCCAGAGCCACGCCAAGCCCCCGTTCGACAACATCGAGCGAAATGCGTGTCACCGGAGTGGCGTTCGCGGCAATCTTTCCGGCTTCCACGGCATAGGCCACGTCATGCCCCAGATGCATATCCAGAACTGTGGCCAGACGGTCAAACAGCTCGGGTTTGGCCGCAACACGGGCCCACCGCCTGACGTCGCGCAACAAGGCGGGATCGTAGAGAAACGCGATCTTTTCCCAACTGGCAAGATCCTGAAACAAGGCCCTTGGCGCGGGATGATACTTGCCTCCGAACTCATCCCCGATCAGGCCGCCGTATCCCATAAGCGGCATGGCATGTGACAGGCTCAGGATTCGATCCGCATCGGTGCCGCCCAATCTGATGCCGCGACTGGCGAGAATTTTGGTTGAGTCGCCGGTCTTGTCACACAAGGTGAAATCAGAGGTACCGCCGCCAATATCGACGATCAACATGCGCCCCGAACCCGGCGCGGCAAGTGCTGCGGCCTCTGGCTCGGGCAGGAAATCCACCGTAGCGAAGCCCGCGCGGAAATAGGCATCGCGCAAATCCTCGAGCGCGCGGGTATCGCGCTGCACGTCGGAAGAGTGAAAATGCACGGGTCGGCCTGAAAAGGCGGAGTCGTAACGAACCCCTGTTGCACGTTCAGCGCGGGTTTTGATCTCGGAAAGAAAGCGCGCGATGACGTCGATCAGGGTCAATCGTTCATTCAGAAATTGCCGTTTCTCGCGGGCAAGCGGTGTTCCCAGAATGCTCTTGAGCGCACGCAGGAAACGTCCGTCTTCGCCGGCCATCATCGCCCGTGCGGCGGCGCGTCCATAGACGGGGCGTCGGGCGGCGAAATCAAGAAAGACTGCGGTTGGAAGTGTATCCTGACCTTCTTCGAGCGAAAGGATCAGTGGTCTGCCGTCCCCATCAAGTACTGCCGCCGCAGTATTCGATGTCCCGAAATCTATCGCCAGCGTTGGCATGGGGGCGCTCCTGATGACAAACCAAAGGCCGGTCCTAGACGATGTGACCCAACATGGCAATTCGGGTCCTGACCGATTATGCTGGGACCGTTAAACCCTTGAGGAGGTGCGGATGCAGGCGCTGATCGTGATCGACATGCAACGGGATTTTTGCCCCGGTGGGGCGCTGGCCGTTTCGGGCGGCGACGAAATCGTGCCGGGTATCAACGCGCTGATGCCGGAATTCGCATCGGTGATCCTGACCCAGGATTGGCACCCGGCGGGGCATTCATCCTTTGCCAGCGGCCATCCCGACCGCGCCCCCTATGACTTGATTGATATGCCTTATGGGCCGCAGGTTCTTTGGCCGGATCACTGTGTCCAAGGGTCCATCGGGGCAGGGTTCCACCCGGATCTGGAAACCGACAGGGCGGATCTGATCCTGCGCAAAGGATTTCGCGCGGAAATCGACAGCTATTCGGCCTTCTTTGAAAATGACCGAAAAACCCCCACCGGTCTGGATGGCTATCTGCGCGCACGTGGGATCACCGCGTTGACGATGACGGGGCTTGCCACGGATTTCTGCGTGAACTTTTCTGCCGTGGATGCCGCGCGGTTGGGGTATTCGGTGACGCTGCACCAGGATCTGTGCTGTGCAATTGATCTGGACGGGTCATTGATCACAGCTCTGGAAGCAATGGAGGCCGAGGGCGTAACGCTTGCCTGATCGCGCCAATACGCCGCTTGCCGCTGATGGGCGGGATTGGCAAAAGGGGCTGTCCAAAGGAGTTGGCCATGGTCGATATCGCCACACGGGTCTGGAACCACAAATGGAAGATTGATCCGATTGTCCGATCTCTGATCGACACGGATTTCTACAAGCTTTTGATGTGTCAGTCGGTGTTTCGCAACAAGCCTGACACACAGGTGCGGTTTTCATTGATCAACCGGTCCTCGCACGTGCCATTGGCGCGGCTGATCGATGAAGGTGAATTGCGCGAACAGCTTGATCATATCCGGTCACTTTCGTTGCGGCGGGGTGAATCCACATGGCTGCGCGGGAACACGTTCTATGGCAAGCGTCAGATGTTCCGCCCCGATTTCATGGAGTGGTTCGAAAACCTGCGTTTGCCTGCCTATGAGCTGGAGCGTGTCGGAGATCAGTATGAGTTGACCTTTGAAGGCAAATGGCCCGAGGTGATGCTTTGGGAAATTTCGGCGCTGTCGGTGTTGATGGAATTGCGCAGCCGCGCTGTCTTGAACGATCTGGGGCGGTTCGAACTTCAGGTTCTCTATGCCCGCGCGATGACCAAGCTTTGGGAAAAGGTGGAACAGTTGCGCGGCATTGACGGGTTGCGCATTGCCGATTTCGGAACCAGGCGGCGACATTCCTTTCTTTGGCAGGATTGGTGCGTTCAGGCCATGTTCGAGGGTTTGGGGTCATCATTTGTGGGCACGTCGAATTGCCTGATTGCTAAGAACCGCGATCTTGAGGCGATTGGGACAAATGCGCATGAGTTGCCGATGGTTTATGCGGCGCTTGCAGAAGACGACGATGAGCTGGCGCGTGCGCCCTATGATGTCTTGGCGGATTGGCACGAAGAACACGAAGGCAATCTGCGTATGATCCTGCCCGATACGTATGGGACCGAAGGGTTCCTTCGACGCGCGCCCGATTGGTTGGCGGGGTGGACGGGCATCCGTATTGATTCTGGCGATCCCGCGCAGGGCGCGGAAACCGCGATACGCTGGTGGAAGGAGCGTGGCGAGGATCCGACCCAGAAGTTGGTGATTTTCTCTGACGGGCTGGACGTGGAAAAGATTGCCGAGTTGCAGGCGCAGTTTTCCGGCCGTGTTCGGGTGTCCTTTGGCTGGGGCACGCTTCTGACCAATGATTTCCGCGGGCTGACGGCGGATGACAGCCTTGCGCCATTTTCAATGGTCTGCAAAGCGGTGAGTGCCGATGGGCGGCCCACGGTGAAACTGTCCGATAATCCCAACAAGGCGATGGGCCCACAACATCAGATAGAGCGTTACAAGCGGGTGTTCGGTGTCGGCGATCAAAAGGCGATCGAGGTCGTGGTCTAAGGTGTCGCGCGATCGGTTTTTTAGTTGAAATCGGATGATGGCGGGCGCACGCGCTAAGTACGTCGCAGGCGGCGTTCTCTCCAGATAATGATAAGACCTCCGGCTGCTATCAAGATCGCGCCGGGGAACAAATCCTGCCACGGGGCTTCGTCAAAGGTGAGCCACCCGAGAACAAAAGCCAGCGGGATACCAAAGTAACTGAACGGAGCGAGATTGCTTTGTTCGGTCATGCGGTAGGCCGTGACAAGGCAGAGGACCGCGCTGCCGCCGACCGCGCCCATCAAGATCAGCCAGAACAAATCCATCCATGCAGTCACCGGGGTGAATCCGCCCCAGACTAGGGCCATGATAACGCTGCCCACCATGGCCACACCGGTGGAATACAGATTGGCCAGCGGTGTGGGCACATCCTCATCCAAGAGCCGCGATGTCACTGCGGCCAATGCATAGAGAAACGCGGCCGCCAGTGGCAGCAGGGCGGCCACGCTGAAGGCATCCCGCCCGGGGCCAACAACCATCATCACCCCTGCAAAACCGATCATGACAGCCGACCATCGTAAAAATCCGACCTTCTCGCCAAGAATCGGAACGGCCAGAGCTGTCATGAACAAGGCGTTTGCGTAGGTGATCGTTGCCGCAGTGGCAAAGGCCATCATTCCAAGTGATAGGTAAAAGCTAAGCTGTGCCAGCGCGATGCAAAGACCGCGAAAGCTCGCCAGCTTCCATTGCCGGATGATCAGGGGCTTGCCTCTCCCCCGCCAGGCGGAAGACGACCAGAGCGCGATTGCCGCCGGCCCCAGGCCAAAGACATTGCGCCACGCCGACAATTCCATGGCACTGTAGCGCGGCGACAGGTATTTGATCACGAGCGCCATGATATCGAACATCAAGAGCGCCAACAGGCTGAGCAAGATGGCAACTACAGTCTTATTCATCCCCGTCGACCCGTCCGCGCAGCGATTTGACCATACCACGTTCCTTCTTGGCCTTTAGGCGCCTCTTCTTGGAGCCCAATGTTGGTTTGGTCGCGATGCGGCGACGCGGTGCGGTCAGGGCGCGCGTGATCAGTTCGACCAACCGGTCGCGCACGATTTCGCGGTTGCGTGCCTGACTGCGGGTTTCTTCGCACTGGATGACGATGGCCCCATCCTTGGTCCAGCGTCGACCGGCAAGGGACTGCAAGCGGCGTTTGACGGGATCTGGCAGATTGGGAGAACGCGCGGCCTCGAACCTCAGTTCGACAGCGGTGGACACCTTGTTGACGTTTTGTCCGCCGGGACCGGAGGCGCGGACGAATTGTTCGGTCAGTTCCCAATCCGCGATTTCGATCCGGTCATTGATTTTCAGGCCCAAGATGCGCTCCCTTCGATGTCAGAGTTAGCCTTCTGCGCATCCGGGGCCAACCAAAAAGGGCCGCCCCTTTGGGACGGCCCTCTCGAAAGTATCAGGAGGTGGGGTCGGTTAGACACCCAATGGTCAAGACGGGGGCTATCCCGCCGAGGGCTGCCTCAGACAGAGGCCTCCCATCCTGTTCCGACACCTCTCTCCAATTTCTTTCTCGACACTGAAGCACCTCCTTTCATTTGTTTAGATCACTCGAATCGTCGCATGGAATGTTCGATCTGCCAAACGTTTTTTTCAGGTGTGGCGCATTTGGGATGTGAGCCGCCCAACGATCAGGCGGAAAGGAACAAGTGCGATCAGTGCCAACGAAAGTTTGACGCACCAGTCCGCAACTGCGAGCGAAACCCAAAGGGGCACCTCTGGTCCGGCACCCAAAAGAGGCATGACTTCGCCGGCCCAGGACACATCGTTGCCCGGTTCAATAAAGGCAAGGCTGGCGGAAAACGCGATGGTAAAGAACAGCGCTGTGTCCAGCGATGAGCCAACCAGCGTCGACACCAGAGGCGCGCGCCACCAACGGCCTGCGCGCAGGCGATCAAAAATGGCAACGTCGATCAATTGCGCTGTGAGGAAGGCAAGGCCAGATCCCAGCGCAATGCGCAGAGTGACCGCCGGATAGCTGTAGCCATCGCCTTCAAGCATGATCTGAGTTCCGATCAGCGAACATATGACACCAACGACAAACCCGATCAGGACAACCCGGCGTGCCGTGGGTGCCCCGTAGACGCGGTTCATCACGTCGGTGACAAGAAAGGCGAGGGGGTAGGTAAACGCCCCCCATGTCAGCCAATTGCCATATAGGAATTGGACAAGGATATTGGATGCAACGACAATCGTTGCCATGGCAATAATGCCGGGAATATGGGTGCGTGACATGATCAGGCCCGTTTTTACAAGGTTGCGGCGACTTGGCCCCGTTATCGGGACGGGCCGCGCATAAACCGTCTAATGGACCTGCACAAGCTATATTCGGATGTCGATTTGCACGATTTCGGTATCCAGAAAGGACCAGAAGTTGTCGTCAGCGATCATCGTTGCACGCAAAATTCCAGTTTCCAGTTGTCGGATGCTCAGCCCTTCGAGATTGTCGAACTGTCCCGCGCGGCTTTGCCAGAGAGTGGCTTCCTGGCCCCAGACATCGCCGGAAACGGGCCACCGCCGAATGCGGGATTGAAACCCCAATGGCGTCAGCCTGCGTTCCAGAAGATAGAACGCCCCGTCCGGCCCGAAATCCGCACCTACTGCGCGATACCAGTTTCGGGCCGGGATGCGGTGGGCGACGGTCCACTTTCCATCCTGAAATCGAAAGACCCGGAATGATCTGGGGCGGGCATCCGGCATTTCGGACATCGTGTAGAGACGCCCGGCGTCATCTATGGCCAACGCTTCGAGAGATCCGTTGTCGGCCATCTTGCCAAATGCGGGTGACGCGGGCAGGTCTGTTCCGCCGGATCCGCCTGCATCGAACCGGGTGACCACCTTACGATGTTCAAAGGCAACGAAAACGCTGCCGTCCTGACCCAGTGCAATGCCTTCGGCATCCCCATCAAAGCCCTTGTAGGCAGTTCTATTCGGTCTTGTAAGATCTGGGAAATCGGTCAGTTCAATGCGGTCCTCGGCATGAATGACCCCCACGGCGAACCGGCCATCGTCGTTGACGGCGGAAAAGGTTTTGCCATCCGGGTGTAGCTCGATACCAGAGAATCCACCAAAGCCCCGCGTTTCCAGCCACCAGGTGGCGTGCATCTGAACCGTCGCATCGCCAAGCCCGCGTAAACCGGGGACATAGGATGCAATCAGGCCCAGCAGGATCAGTCCGAGTGCAGGACGGAAGCGCATTGGCGAGGCAAATCTGCAAGGGCAAGTTCCCGCCTTGGCTTGGCAGGAACAGGTTTGGCTGGTTTCGGCGGTCGTGGCGGTGGGTTCAGAATGTCATCGACCCACTTTTGCGCGTCAGCGCAACCGTCCCCACGAGGCGGGGGCGCTTGATCGACGCAGCCACGCATTCCGCGTGGACAGGCAAGGCGCACGTGAAAATGATAGTGGTGCCCCCACCAAGGCCGGATCTTGCGCAGCCATTTGCGATTGCCGGTCTCGTCTGCGCACATTTGCACCTTGGCCCCGGGAAACACAAAGATACGGGCCACGCGCTTGTCGCTTGCGGCTGCCTTGAGCAATTCGTGATGCTCGCGTGTCCAGTGTTCGTTCACATAGGCCCCTTTGGCGCGGCGCATCGAAATGGAAGAAATCTGTTCGCGTGACTTACGATCCAGATCAAGCCTTTGCGGCGGTCGCATCCAGATGTCGATATCCAACCCGATCTGGTGGCTGCGATGGCCCGAAAGCATCGGTCCGCCACGAGGCTGGCTGATGTCTCCGATAAACAATCCAGCCCACCCTGGAAGAGTCGCGGCGAATGCGCTGAGTTCCTTCACATATTCAATCGCTTCAGGATGCCCCCAATTACGATTCCGGCTCAATCGCATAGCCTGCCATGTCGGTCCGGTTTCGGGCAACTGCGCCGCGCCGGCGACGCAGCCCTTGGCATAGCTGCCATAGGGGGCGGGCGCTTGCCGAGATGGGGTTGCCTTGGCACCGAATTGATCCTTGGCCGGGGGCGTCGCATGGCCCGCATCGGGTAACACCGTGACGGCGATAACAAGGCTCAGAATTCGCCAGATCATTTGTTGTCCTCACCGTCCGGCTTGACCCACAAAAGCATGACCAGACCGATCCCGAAAAGCAGGATCAAGGGGGTCACGCCAAGCCTTTGGTTGCCAGTGATATCCGAGGTCAGCGCAATCAAGGCAGGAGCTAGAAATGATGTCGCCTTGCCAGACAGTGCATAAAGACCAAATGCCTCGGTCATGCGATCAGGGTTTCCTTGCCGCGTCAGCATGTTGCGGCTTGCTGCCTGAAGGATGCCGCCACCGGCGCCGATGATGATACCGGCCAGATAGAACAATTGATCGGGCAGGGCACTGCCTTCGGCAATCGGGATGCCCATAACCGAAGTCGGGGATAGGGATACGATCAGGGCCGCCGTGGCCATCAACATCACGCAACACGCCACAATCACAGGTTTCGGTCCCAGCGCCCTGTCTACAAACCCGCCGACCCAGCAGAAGAACGCACCTGACGTGGCCGCAATTATCCCGAAAATCCCGATTTCGATAATGGACCAGCCGAGAACCCCGCTCGCGTATATGCCGCCAAAGGTATACATGCCGTTTAGCGCATCACGATAGAACATGGACGATCCAAGATACGCCAGAAGGCTCGGGTTGCCCGGCAGGTTCTTGAGGGTGGTGATCAGTTCTCCGATCCCCTTGCCGAACCTATACTTGAGCCGCGGCGTTGATGGTGCATCCTTGATGTACAAAAAGAATGGGATCATGAAAACGGCATACCAGATCGCGGTGAACGGCCCGACGATGCGCGTGTCTGCCTTGGTGGCGGGGTCCAGACCAAAGAGAGGTGTCAAACCCGCCATCGTCCGCCCATCCGAAGCCGCCTGAAAAAAGCCCAGCATAGCGATCAAGGCCACGACACCGCCCAAGTAACCAAATGCGAATCCCGAACCGGATATGCGTCCGATTTCCTCCTTTGGTCCAAGCGATGGCAGATAGGAATTGGTAAAGATCGTCGCGAACTCCATCCCGATCAGGCCAATGCCGAAAAGGATGAGCGCAACGGTCGGGTCAAAGCTCTCGGGTGCGGTCCACCATGTTCCGAAGGCCCCCACAACATACATGACCGAGAATAGCCAGATCCACGGCATGCGGCGTCCGGTGCTGTCGGCAACTGACCCCAGAATCGGGGCCAGAACCGCGATCAAGATACCCGTCGCGGTTAGCCCATAGCCCCACATCGCCTGCGCTTGGGCATTCGCGGCACCGGCATCCATCCCCTGAGCCATCAGCGAAGCCGCGGCGGTCTGCGCGAAATATGGCCCGAATATGAAGGTCAGCATCAACGTGTTGTAGGGTTGGCTGGCCCAGTCAAAGAAATACCAGCCAAAGATCCTCCGCTTTTTGTAAGGGATGGTGTCTACCGTTGCGTCCGCCATTGGGGATCCTCCGCTTTCATGGCGATGAAACAAGGCTTGGACCGGAACAGCAAGACTTTCCTTTCGATGAAAATTTCTCTGTGCTGTGCGGGCTTGCCCTTTGGGGTCGTGCGGCTTACCTCAGGGATGCTCGCAGGAAAGGTTCATCATGCTATCGCTGCTTCAAATCATTATGCTTGTTCTTGATGTCGTGTGGTTCTTCATCATTGCCCATGTGATCATGAGCTGGCTGATAAATTTCCAGGTAATCAACCTTTATCAGCCGTTGGTCGCCCAGATATGGCAAGTGCTCAACCGGGTTCTTGAGCCTCTCTATGGTCCGTTGCGGCGCTTCCTGCCAAACGTGCAGGGGCTGGATCTTGCCCCCTTGGTTGCGTTGATCGGGATTTACGCGCTGCGTATCATTATCACGAACAATATTTCGGCGTTCTACTGACGCAGGCTTGTATCGGCCTTGTTCCCGAAGGGCCGCTGTGAAAAATTGCGGCCAAGAGCAGAAATCGTCAGCAGGGTTCCATGACACAGGCCACCGCGCTTTTGCGCGACGTATTCGGATTCGACGCCTTCCGCCCCGGGCAGGAAGAAATCGTCGACGCGGTTACAAATGGCCGTGATGTTCTGGCCATCATGCCAACGGGCGGTGGCAAATCTCTTTGCTTTCAGCTTCCTGCGCTTATCCGAAGCGGTATTACGGTTGTAATTTCTCCTTTGATTGCCTTGATGCGCGATCAGGTTCGCGCCCTGCAAGAGGCTGGCGTTTGCGCTGGTGCGCTGACCAGCGCGAATACACCAGAAGAATCCGATGCCGTCTGGGATGCCATGGCGCAAGGGCGGCTCAAGCTTTTGTATATAGCGCCAGAGAGGCTCGCATCTTCTGCGGCTCTAGCTATGCTGCGCCGCGCGGATATCAGCCTTTTGGCGGTGGACGAAGCGCACTGCGTCAGCCAATGGGGCCATGATTTCCGTCCCGATTACCTGCGTATTGGAGAATTGCGCCGGGCGCTGGATGTGCCTGTCGCCGCGTTTACCGCGACAGCCGACTCCGAGACACAGCAAGAGATCAAGGCCAAGCTGTTTGGCGACGTCGAGCCATTGACCTTTCTGCGCGGCTTTGACCGCCCGAACCTGCACCTTGCCTTTGTGGTCAAGGATGGCCCACGTCGCCAAATCATGGATTTTGCCGGGGCACGGCGCGGTTTGTCGGGCATTGTTTATTGCGGCACGCGCGCCAAGACGGAAGCTCTGGCGCGCGCCTTGAGCGAGGACGGTCATGCCGCCTGCCATTACCACGGCGGTATGGACGCAGATGACCGCCGCGAGGTCGAGGCCCGGTTTCAGCGTGAAGACGGCCTGATCGTCGTGGCGACCGTCGCCTTTGGTATGGGGATCGACAAACCGGATATCCGCTGGGTTGCCCATGCAGACCTGCCCAAATCCATCGAGGCGTATTATCAGGAAATCGGACGCGCGGGTCGCGATGGCGCGCCGGCGGAAACACTGACCTTGTTCGGTCCTGACGATATCCGGCTGAGACGATCTCAGATCGACGAAGGTCTTGCTCCACCGGAACGGCGCATGGCTGACCACGCGCGCCTGAATGCGTTGCTGGGGCTGGCTGAGTCGCTTGGCTGTCGTAGGAAGACACTCTTGGGATATTTCGGGGAAGAATCCCAGCCTTGCGGGAATTGTGACCTCTGTGACACTCCCGCCCCGATTTTTGATGGCACGACTGCCGTGCGCAAGGCGCTTTCCGCAATTTTGCGCACCGATGAAAGCTTTGGCGCGGGGCACCTGATCGACATTCTGACCGGAACACTTACTGACAAGGTGCGTGCGCGGCGGCATGATGATCTGCCTACCTTTGGTGTGGGAACTGAATATGATCGCCGTCAATGGCAGGCGATCTTTCGGCAGATGTTGGGCCGTGATCTGGTGCGACCCGATCCGGCCCGCCATGGTGCTCTTCGCATGACCGAGGCTGCCCGCCCGATCCTGCGCGGTGAAGATAGTATTTCGCTGCGCCAAGATACGGTGCGCAAGGCTGATCGTCGCCCTGCCGTGCGCCAACTCGTCAACGAAGAAGACGCACCGCTTTTGTCCGCGCTCAAGGCCAAGCGGCGTGCGCTGGCCGAGGCGGCAAAGGTGCCCGCCTATGTTATTTTCAATGATAAAACGTTGATTGAAATGGCCGAAACGCGGCCTGACAGCCTTGATGCGATGGCGCGCGTTAACGGCGTCGGAAACAAGAAGCTGGAAAGATACGGACGTGAATTTCTTGAGGTGATCACCGGTGAAGCGGTTGCATTGCACCCCAAGCGACGTGCGTTGGCCGGGCAGGACCGTGGATCGGTCTATGATCGGTTGATGGCAGCGCAGACGGAATTATTGCGCGGCCCCGAGGGGATCGACAAACCGCTAAGCTGTTCGGCGGCCCAGTTGGCAAAGGTTGCGCGGATGCGCCGTGCTGATGAAGGGGCGCTTGTTTCCCTGATCGGGGAGCGGCGTGCAGAACGCTTTGGTCCGGCCTTTCTGGAAATCCTCTTGCAGGCGAGCTAGGTCTGTCGCGAAACGATTTGAGGAACGTCAGATGCTAGTCGTCATTTCACCTGCCAAGAAACTGGATTGGAGTGCGCGCGAAACAACGCTCAGCGCGCCGAGTTTTGCGCCTCAAGCGGTTGAGCTTGCCGAGGTCGCGCGGCATTTGTCGGTCGAGGACCTGCAAAAAATGATGAAGATCAGCCCGGATCTTGCGCGCCTTAACCGCGACAGGTTCCGCGATTTTCAAGACGATCCCCAAGAAACGGCCCTGCGTCCGGCGGCGCTGGCCTTTGCCGGTGACACCTATCAGGGGCTGGAAGCGTCAACGCTGGATGCCGAAGAAATGGACTGGGCGCAGCGGCACCTGCGTATTTTGTCGGGGCTCTATGGAGCCTTGCGCCCGCTTGATGGCATACAGCCCTACCGCCTTGAGATGGGCAGCCGCCTGCAGACGGATCAGGGCAAGACGCTGTATGACTATTGGGGCGACCGGATTGCCAAAGCATTGAAGGCGCAAGCTCGTGAAATTGGCACGGATACCTTGGTCAATTGCGCTTCGCAGGAGTATTTCGGGGCGGTAGACACCACGGCTCTGGGTCTTCGGATCGTGACACCGGTGTTCATGGAAGAGAAACCCCAAGGCCCCAAGATTGTCAGTTTCTATGCCAAGCGCGCACGCGGAGCGATGGCGCGCTTCATCATCTCCAACCGGCTTGTCGACGCGAAAACGCTGACCGATTTCTACATCGGCGGCTATGTGTATCGCGATGACCTGTCCGAACCAGACAAGCCGGTTTTTGTGCGCCCGCAAGATGCGGCAGCGGGCAAAGTCGCTTCATAATCCGGGCTCGGCTTTTTCGGCGATACCACACCTGCTCTAACGTGCGCTTGCAAAGGGGGGGCCATTTGCTGTGTTGTGGCCGCCATCTTCCGGCGGTTGGGCCGAGGCTGCAAGCGGCGTTCGGACGCCTTGCGGGCACCAGTCTTGCAGAGTTGTGTGGATATCGTTTTTCTTTAGCGGTTTGGTCAGATACCCGTCCAGACCTGCTTTCAGTATCGCCTCGCGGTCGCCGCTCATGGCGTGTGCGGTCATAGCGATGATCGGAATGTGCACGCCGATCCGTTTTTCCATCTTGCGGATATGCCCGGTTGCTTCCTTTCCGTCCATGCGGGGCATGGAGATGTCCATGAAGATCAGGTCCGGTGCAAAGCTTTCATAGGCTTCAACAGCCTCTTGCCCGTTTGCAACGATGCGCAGGTCAATGTCGGCGGTCTTGAGCATCTTGCGAAACACCAGTTGATTGGTCCGATTGTCCTCAGCGGCAAGAACGCGCATCTGACGTTCTTTGGTGTCGCATGGAGGGTCTGGCTGTGGTGCAGGATCGGCCAACACGACGGGATCTTCATGCACTACCCCTGCGGTTTGTCCCAAAGCGTCGATCTGTGCGAACAAGGTAGCTCGCGTAATCGGTTTGGTCAGAATGCCGGAAAAGAGCTTTTCTTGATGGGCTGACGCGGATCGTTGTTGACCCTTGCTCATAAGGATGCGGGGCACCGACACACCGCTTGTGTTAAGGCCCTGAGCCAGATCTTCGCCCTCCATGTCGGGGAGGTCTTCGTCGATAAGGACAAGATCGGGCGGGCCACCGGGCAGGTCCAGCGCTTCTGCACCAGTGGCGACGGGCACGGGTTGAAACCCCAGCATTTCGAATTGCCGGGACAAAACTGTTCGACTGACCTCATGATTGTCGACCAGAAGAACCCGGCTCATGCCCTCGGGGCGTTGTGGCGGGGATGCCGTAATTCCATGGTTGGGCATTTCGATGCGGAAGCCGAAACACGATCCCTTGCCCTGCTCGCTTTCCACCCAGATTTGGCCGCCCATCAATTCAATCAGTCGCCGCGTAATGGCAAGGCCAAGACCCGTGCCCTCAAAGCTGCGATTGCGATCGTCTTCCACCTGGTTGAATTCACCGAAGATAAGGTCAAGCTTGTCTTCAGGAATGCCGATTCCGGTGTCTTCTATTGCGACATGGATCGCGGTCTTGGCGTGTTCGGGTTGCGAAACGCCGGTCACGCGTATCAAAACATGCCCTGACGTGGTGAATTTCACAGCATTGCCCATCAGGTTGGTCAGCACCTGCCGCAATCGCCCCGGATCTCCGGTAAAGCGGGTGGGCAAAAACAGGTCGTAGTCCACCGCGAGCACGATCCCTTTGTCACGCGCCGCAGGTTGTAGCAGCATCACGACCTCATGCACGCAGCGTTCCAGATCAAATTCTTCAGGATGCAGGACCAGCTTGTCGGCCTCTATCTTGGAGTAATCCAGAACGTCATTGATGATGACGAGAAGAGCCTCGCCAGAACTTCGGATCGTGGTGGCGTACAGGCGCTGTTCCTCTGTCAGATCCGTATCGGCCAAAAGCTCGGCCATGCCGACCACTCCGTTCATGGGGGTGCGGATTTCATGGCTCATATTCGCCAGAAACGCCGATTTGGCGCGGTTCGCGGCTTCGGCCTTTTCGCGTTCGGCGCGCAGTTGTGCCTCATAGCGGACCGAAGAAGTGATATTGAGGGCAAGCGTGACAACATCCCCACCGTGACCGCGTTGGTCGATCAGTTTGATATACTGATCGTTCCACAAGCGGATCACTTTGGGCTGGGGGTTGGGCATGGTCCAGCGGGTGGCCATTTCCTTGCGCCAGTCCGCAGGCGACAGGCCTTCTGTGTTGACGATTCCTTCTTCGGTCAGAAGTTGCAGAATGCGCGCATATGAAATTCCGGGCCCGACCTCTTCGAGATCTTCGAAAACCTCAAGGTAAGCGCGGTTTGCTCCGATCATGCAGCCATCCACATCGAAAAAGGCAAACCCGTCGTGAATTGCCTGAATCGACAGCCATAGCCGCCGCTCGGCAATTTCGATCTTGGCGTTTGCGACTGTCAGATCGGATTTGACTCGGGCATTTTCGTCACGAACGTTGGCAACTTCGGCTTGCGTGACGCCGATCTGGCGTGTCAGGGCCAGCGCGTGGCGGCCCAGTTTCCTGTTGGCGGCATGGAGCTCCGCCTGCTTGATCTCAAGCAAACGCTCAGCTGCAAGACGTGCGCGCCGCTCTGTCGCCAGTTTTTCCGCCAGACTCATGTGGGATCCGAAAATTGCCAATCCGACACAGACTGCGCACAGGTGGTAAATTTGTGCTTAACTGGACCCGCTGGCCCGGACAGGGGATTCGATCAAACAGTGCCCCTTTGTTTGTTTCCACGGGATCAAGGTGAGAGGACCATTGAAATGAAAAGATATTTCCTGACAGCGTTCTGCGCATTCTTCGCGATCGCGTCTCCCGGCTTTTCGCAGGACGTCGTGCCAGACAGCAGGTTTATTGTCTCTCGGGGTGTTGATTTCTATGGCGGAGACTTGGCCCCGGTGTTCGATACGGACTTGGACAGCTGTATCCGGGCCTGCACGATAAACGATGATTGCGCGGCATTGACCTTCAACCAGTCGTCCAACGCCTGTTTTCCCAAGAAGGGCATCGAACGCGAAGAAAAGTTCAATGGCGCGATCTCGGCCCGGCGTGTCCTGACGCCTCAACAGATCCGAACGCGGGCCGAAGGGCTGCGCGCTGATCTCGATTTTGTCCAAGACGCCACCATCGACCGGGCCGTAGCACAGGCCCGCGATATCGGGTTCCGCCATCCGGCGGGTTCGGCATCTTCTGCTAATTTGATAGCGGCAGGGCAAAAGGCATCAAGCGAGGGGCGTACACGTTCGGCGTTGGGATGGTTTGGCGCGGCAATCTCGGTAAACGATGACGCTGTGCTGTGGAGCGAATACGCGCGGCTTCGGCTTGATCTGGCGGATCAGGACAAACGCGCGCGCCGAAAGCATTTCCAAGAGGCGTCTTATGCCGCCTTGAATGCGTTTCTGCGCGGCAGCACTCGGCCTGTGCGCGCCGAGGCGTTGCGCCTGTTTGCGATGGCCGTAGAAAAACAGGGTAACGGGCGCATGATGATAGATGCGCTGCGTCTGGCCACGGATCAGCACCCACGCCAAGATCTGAATGAAATGCTGGATGACGCCATAGGCAAATACGGATTTCGCGTTACTGCCACCCGTGTCGAAAGCGACAGCGCCGTCCCGCGCATCTGTTCCGAGTTTTCAGAACCCTTGGTCAAGGCGGGCGTCGATTATTCCGTTTTCACCCGGCTACCGGATCCGACTTTGGCGGTCTCGGTCAATGATCGTGAATTGTGCATAGAGGGCGTCGTTCACGGCGAACGATACCGCATCACATTCCGCAGCGGATTGCCTGCCGCCTCCGGCGAGGAAATGGTGCGCGACGTGGTGATCAATCAATATGTGCGCGACCGCACGCCAGCGGTCCGTTTTTCAGGCCGGGCGCATGTGCTGCCCAAAGGGGGGCCTGCCGCGATCCCGGTCGAGACGGTGAATACCGACGCAGTCTCGCTTGAGCTGTTCCACGTCAGTGATCGCAATCTTCTTGGGGCGCTTCGGGTGGGCTATGTTGGGCGCCCGCTTTGGGGGTATGAACAGGAACGCCTTTCGGAAGAGATCGCAGCGCGCGTGTGGCAGGGAACGCTGGAGCTGCAATCCGTGCTCAATCGCGATGTCACCACACGGATACCTCTTGCAGAGGCTTTGCGCGATGCGCCAACAGGAATTTATGCGCTCAAGGCGGTCCTGCCAGAGGCAGATCCATTTGACGATCCTGCATCGGTGCAGTGGTTTGTGCTCTCCGATATCGGGCTGGCTGTTCTGGACGGAACGGATGGGGTTAGCGTTCAGGCGGCCAGCCTGTCCAGTGCGCAGCCATTGCCCGGGGTGCGGCTGACGCTTGTTTCGCAAGCCAATGCCATTCTGGGCGAGGTCACCACCGATGCCCAAGGTTTTGGCGCGTTTCCGGCCGGCTTGTCGCGTGGCGTGGGAGCGTCAGGGCCTGCGTTGATCCTGGCCGAACGCGGAGAAGACGACATCGGGTTTTTGTCCCTGACTGGCCCAGCGTTTGATCTGTCTGACAGGGGTGTCAGCGGTCGCCCTGCATCCGGCGCGATTGATGTCTTTGCCACGCTTGATCGCGGTGCCTATCGGGTAGGGGAAACCGTGCATGCGGTGGCCTTGATGCGCGATGCGCTGACTCGGGCAGTGGATGGTGTGCCGCTGACGGCAGTTGTGCTGCGCCCTGATGGGGTTGAGGCCACGCGTCTGGTCTCTGCTGTGGGAACCGATGGCGGCCACCTGTTTTCCGTGCCCGTGCCAGAGACCGCGCAGCGCGGAACGTGGCGGTTCGAATTCAAGATCGACCCCAAAGGTGAAACACTGACTACGCAGACTTTTCTTGTCGAGGATTTCCTTCCGGAACGGATCGATTTCGCGCTGTCCGTGCCATCGGAACCGGTGCACCCCGGGGCTGGGACGGTGCTGCCGGTGTCCGTGCAATATCTGTTCGGTGCGCCTGGCGCGGGTCTTGAAGTGTCAGGGGAAGTGCGCCGGCGTCCGGTGCGCAGCCTTGAGGCAAGGCCCGGTTACCTGTTCGGTCGCCATGACGTGCCGCTGCATCCGCGCGCAACGGTCCTGTCGGCTGGCCTGACCGAT
The DNA here is from genome assembly GCA_030425395.1 of Alphaproteobacteria bacterium. Classification (GTDB taxonomy): domain Bacteria; phylum Pseudomonadota; class Alphaproteobacteria; order Rhodobacterales; family Rhodobacteraceae; genus JAUIAS01. Next base: position 176,953 of record JAUIAS010000001.1, on the reverse strand, counting down.
GCCACCGGTGCAGCGGACCTGTTGCTTGACCTACCGGAAATGCCCGACGTCTTCATGCCGTCAGAAGCTGTTGCCACCGTACGCGTGCGCGAAGGGTCTGGGCGTCCGGTTGAACGGCAGGCCAGGATGGCCGTCCGCCCCGGATCGGACTTGATCGGCATTCGCCCCTTGTTTGATGGTGCACTGCCCGAAGGTGGAGAGGCGGAGTTCGACATTCTGGGCCTGAACCCTGATCTTGATCCGGTGGGCATGGATGTGACCTGGAGCCTCAATCGTGTGCACACCAGATATCAATGGTACGAGCTATATGGCGATTGGAAGTGGGAACCCGTAACACACCGCGAACGTATTGCGACGGGGGAACTGACGACCGTGGGAACGCCGGTCCGGATCGCGGCTCCGGTTGAATGGGGCGAATATGAACTGGTCGTGGAACGAACCGATGGCCGATATACCGAGGCTTCGGTTCTCTTCGCTGCGGGCTGGTATGCACCCGCAGGCAGCGATACGCCCGATACGCTGGAGGTGGCTTTGGACAAGCCGCGCTATGCGCCGGGGGATACGGCATCGCTTAGGATTGTCGCGCAGCAGGCAGGAACAGCTTTTGTCAGCGTGCTGTCGGACCGCGTTATTTCGCGTAAAACAGTGGAATTGCCGCGAGGCGAAAGCGTTGTCCCAATTGATGTAACCACCGATTGGGGCACTGGTGCGTATGTGAGTGTATCGTTGTTGCACCCGGTAACGGGTGCCAAGGCACGCGGATCCGTGCGCCAATTGGGCCTTGCTCATGCAGCCGTCGATCCCGGTGACCGGGCGCTTTCGGTGACTATTAATGCCCCGGACCAAATCCGCCCGCGCGGCACTCTAACAGCTGATCTGAGCGTGGACGGTTTGGCGGAAGGCCAGACGGCGCATGTGACACTGGCCGCTGTGGATGTGGGGATTCTCAATCTCACCGGATTTACCTCGCCCGATCCGCAGGGCCATTATTTTGGCCAGCGTCGGTTGGGTGTGGAACTGCGCGATCTTTACGGCCGCCTGATTGATGCCAAGGCCGGCAACATGGGTCGGGTCCGGTCAGGGGGCGACGCAAACGCCGGTTCGGCATTTGATGCCCCACCCCCGACCGAAGATTTGATGGCGGTCTTCCGGGGACCGGTTGCAGTTGGCCCCGATGGCAAGGTGCAGCTGGAAATCCCGGTAGGGGCGTTCAACGGAACCGTGCGATTGATGGCCGTCGTCTGGTCTGACACCGGGGTCGGTCAGGCAAGCCGCGATGTAATTGCGCGCGACCCTGTGGTGATGACATCCAGCCTGCCACGGTTTCTTGCACCGGGCGACCGGTCGCGTTTGCTGCTTGAGCTGACCCATGCTGACGGACCCGCAGGAGCGGTATCATTGGCCCTTGCCAGCGATGGCATCGCGCTTGGGCGCGATACTGCGGAGGTGGTTCTGCGCGAACAGGGGCGCGCGGCGCTTGCCGTGGATATCGAAGCGCTGTCACTGGGCGATCACATGGTGACGGTCTATGCGACGTTGCCGGATCAAAGCGTGATCCGAAACGATCTGCGTATTGGAGTTCGGTCCAACGATGCCGAGGTGTCGATAACCCGCCGGTTCCGTCTGGGCGCAGGCGAAACTCTTCGCTTGGGCGATGCAATCTTTGACGGGTTCCGCAAGGATATCGGCCATGCTCTGGTGTCGGCCGGGCCACTTGCCCGTCTGGATACACCGGGTCTGCTGTCGCAATTGGATCGCTATCCCTATGGCTGCACCGAGCAAGTGACATCGGTGGCGATGCCGTTGCTCTATCTTTCCCGGATCGCCGAAAGCGCAGTGCTGGGTGCGCGTGCCGAAACTGACCAGAGGATCGCAACCGCAATTACCCAAGTTCTGTCCCGGCAAGCTGCCAACGGCAGTTTTGGGCTCTGGCGACCTCAGTCAGGCGACTTCTGGCTTGATGCCTATGTGACCGATTTTCTGTCACGCGCCCGTGCCGAAGGCCATCATGTTCCAGAACGTGCATTCGACATGGCCATCGACAATTTGTCCAACCGCGTGAACTATGCGTCCGACTTTGACCGGGGCGGCGAGGCTCTTGCCTATGCGCTCTATGTGCTGGCTCGTGAAGGGGCCGCCTCGATGTCTGACTTGCGGTACTATGGCGACGAAAAGGCTGACGCATTTGCCACGCCTTTGGCCAGGGCACAGATCGGTGCGGCGCTCGCCAGTTATGGCGATCAACTGCGGGCTGATCGTTTGTTTGGCCATGCCGCAGAATCGCTTGGAGCCACTACCGAAAGGCGAGGATGGCGTAGCGATTATGGCACTATGATGCGGGATCGCGCCGGTGTGCTGACCCTTGTCGCCGAAGCAAACAGTACAGCAGTGGATACCGATATTTTGGTCCGGGATCTTGTGGCAGTGGGCCGAACGCGACGGTCCACGCAGGAAGCCGTCTGGACGCTGCTGGCTTCTCACGCTCTGATGAAATCGCCGCAAACCCAACTTGAAGTGGACGGTGCCTTGCAGGGGGGGCCGTTTGTGCGGGTGCTGTCGGGCAACGATGATCCGTTGGCCATTCGGGCGGTGTCCGAGAACGGCACGGATGTCACCCTGACCACCTTTGGAGTGCCTGAGGTGGCTCAGGATGCAGGCGGAACTGCATATGCCATCGACCGGGCCTATTTCGACATGGATGGTGCTCCGGTTGAGATTGATCAGGTGAGGCAAGGCGCGCGGATGGTCGTTGTCCTTGAGGTGCGTGCCGTGCGCGATAATGGGGCGCGGCTTATGATCGACGATCCGCTGCCGGCTGGTTTTGAGATCGACAACCCGAATATCCTGCGATCGGGTGATCTGAGCGGTCTCAATTGGCTTGAACTCAGCTATGTCGAAAATGCTGAATTCCGCGCAGATCGGTTTCTGGCGGCAGTGAACCTGCGAGGAGATCGGGTGGCAAGGGTGGCGTATCAGGTGCGCGCCATCAGCCCCGGCACCTTTCACCACCCTGCCGCCGTGGTCGAAGATATGTACCGCCCGGAGGACCGTGGCTGGACCGGGACGGGACAGGTCCGGATCGTCGCCGAATGACCGACTGGGGCCGGCGCATCATTTGTTTGGGCCTGACTTTGGCGGTCATCGGGGCTGGACGTGACGGGTTCGATCGCTGGGTTGACCGGACCGAGCTGCCCGGCGTTCTCGCTGAAACGTCGGTTGAATTGCTTGACCGCTCCGGCCAGCTTCTCCGGGCTTTTCCGGTTGAAAATGGTCGCTGGCGGTTGGCCACGACACTAGGTGATGTTGATCGCGGTTATCTCGAAATGCTGATCGCATATGAAGATCGCAGGTTCTATCGTCATGCGGGTGTGGATGGACGGGCCGCCCTGCGTGCAGCATGGCAAGCGGTGACATCCGGAGGTATCGTGTCCGGGGCGTCCACGCTTACCATGCAAGTTGCGCGGCTTCTGGAAGACAGCGGAACCGGGAATTGGTCCGGAAAACTCCGGCAGGCTCGGGTTGCCTTGGCGCTTGAGCGCCGGTTGGACAAGGATCAGATCCTTGATCTTTATTTGACGCATGCGCCGTTTGGCGGCGCCATCGAAGGCGTGCGGTCCGCGTCGCTGGCATGGTTCGGCAAGGAACCCGCACGGTTGTCCCTGGCCGAGTCTGCGCTTTTGGTGGCTTTACCGCAATCTCCGGAAACCCGTCGTCCGGACAGGCACCCAGATGCCGCACGTTCCGCGCGGAACCGGGTGATTTCCTTGATGCAGGAAAACGGAAGGATTGATGGCGTTTCGGCGCAAGCTGCCCAAGCGGTTCAGGTCCCTCGGGTGACGCATCCGTTTCCGCTACATGCGGCGCATCTGGGTGATGCACTCAGACGTGAGGCCCCGGGCGAACAGCGCATTGATACGACCGTGGACGCCGATCTTCAGACGCGCGTCGAAGCGTTGTTGCGCAACCGTGCCGTCGGGTTTGCGGACGGGATCAGTATCGCCGCGATCGTGGCTGACCCGACGAACGGCGAAATCCTCGCGTCCGTTGGGGCGGCCGCGTATTCAGCCGCAGAGGGTCGACAAGGGTTCGTTGACATGACCCGCGCATTGAGATCGCCGGGATCCACACTCAAGCCGCTGGTGTATGCGATGGCTTTCGATCAGGGGCGCGCGCATCCTGAAACCATCATCCATGACGGTCCCGTTCGGTTCGGCACTTACGCTCCGCAGAATTTCGATGGTGTGTTTCGGGGGGATGTCACGGTGCGGCGCGCGTTGCAATTGTCGTTGAACACGCCGGTGGTTCAATTGGCTGATGCGCTGGGACCGGCCCGGATCATGGCGACGATGCGCTCTGGCGGAGCGCAACCGCGCCTTCCCGGCGCGGCACCGGGCTTGGCAATGGCCTTGGGTGGTGTGGGGATCACGTTGCGTGATCTGGTTCAGCTTTATGCGGGGCTTGCAAATGGTGGCCGCGCGCCAGTGCTGCGGGATCGGCCTGACGCGATGTCCATGGCAGACAGGATCGCGGGGCCGACCGCCGCCTGGCACGTGGCCGATATCCTGCGTGAAGCGCCGGTGCCACGCGGAATGCCCTTTGGTCGGATCGCGTTCAAGACGGGCACCTCTTACGGTCATCGCGATCTTTGGGCCGTGGGCTGGGATGGCGCGCGGGTTGTTGCCGTCTGGGTCGGGCGCCCCGATGGCACGCCGATGCCGGGTGCCTTTGGTATAGAGGTCGCGGCACCGCTGCTGTTTGACATATTCGCACGCCTCCCCGAAGGAATGACACCATTGCCGCCGCCACCTGCGGAAACGCTTATGGTGGCCACATCGGCGCTGCCCATTCCGTTGCAACGCTTTGGCGGGAAGGCTGCGGGGGACGAACGCACAGGCGGTCCCGATCTGGTGTTTCCGCCCGACAACGCCCGACTGTCGGGTGTGGACGACGGTTTTGTGGTCAAACTGGCCGGAGGCGAGCCTCCCTATTCGGTTTTGCTCAACGGCGCGCCGGTTCTTACGGGAACGTTTCAGCGCGAAATCATGGTTCAATCTCCGGGGGCCGGGTTTTCCACCGTGGTTCTGATTGATGCAAACGGACAGTCGGACCGGGTGCGTCTGCGCATTGATTGAGCCGGGTAGTGGCCTGTTATCGCCGCCCTTCGCGCAACCAGCCACCCACGATCAAACCGGAAGCCAACAGCAGCATCAGCCAAGCAGGAAACAGCGGCGTCTGCGTCACGTCGCGGGTTTCATAGACGTCGCGCGGCGTGAGCCCGATCCAGCCGCGCCCGGATGCCGGACGTCCGGGGCGAATGTCGCGCAAGCGTGGTATGCCATCTTCCAATCTGAGGATGCCGCCCCGCATCGGCGCGATCAGCGCGCTCAGCACATCTCCGGTGGCGATCGTTTGTTCAAACTCTCGCGGGGCCGCTGGACCAAGACCGATCACTGCTTCCTGTTCGCCTTCAACAAGACGGTAAAGCCCGATTTCCGGCCCTTCGAAAAGCGCTTCATACCGTCCGGGGCTGACTTGTTGCAATGGCACGTCCTGAACCGCGCCGCCGGGCGTTGTCACTGTGACCGATCCGACGTCTTCGGACAATGACCGGCGAATGATACGCATGGTCTGGCCTGTTGCCTCGGCCCAAAGGGTTTCTTCCTCAAGTTCGGGTTCTTTCATCATCCAGTGCGCAAGCCGCCGCAGTAATTCAAGCTGTGGGCCGCCGCCTTCGTAGCCGCGACCCCAGAGCCATGCCTGATCCGAGGCAAGCAAGGCCACCCGGCCTTCTTCGACACGATCCAACACCAAGAGTGGGCGGTCATCCTGTCCTGTCATCACCACATCGCCAGACTGAGGCGTCACGTCGATCTGACGCAGCCACGACCCCCAATTGTCAGCATCGGGCAAACCCGCACTAACAGGATGACGTTCCCCCACATCCGTTACAGCGGGGCGAAAACCTTCTTCCATCACCCGCCCGCTGGGTTCTGCTGGCAAGACCGCGCCAAGGGGTGACCGATGGATGCTATCGGCCGAAGCAAAATCCGGTCCAGCCGCAACCAGAACAGCCCCACCACCGCGCACGTAATGCGCCACATTATCCAGATAAATGGCGGGCAGAATTCCGCGCCGCTTGTACCGGTCAAAGATGATCAGATCAAAATCGTCGATCTTTTCAAGAAACAGTTCCCGCGTGGGAAAGGCGATCAGGCTGAGTTCGGATACCGGCACGCCGTCCTGCTTTTCCGGGGGGCGGAGAATCGTGAAATGCACCAGATCGACCGAGCTGTCTGATTTCAGGAGGTTTCGCCATGTTCGCCCGCCCTGATGCGGTTCGCCTGAGACCAGCAGAACGCGCAGCCGGTCGCGGACGCCGTTCATCTGGATCAGGGCGGTATTGTTGCGATCAGTCAGTTCGCCGTCCGATGAAGGCACCGAAAACTGCAACACGTTGCGCCCGCCGTGTGGCAGGGTCACGGGAACTTCTATGTCCCGTCCAATCGGGACCGTGACGGTCTGTGCCTCACCACCGTCCACCGACAAAGACAAGTCAACGGTGCCCGGCCCCGCTGGCGCGGCCCCGCTGTCTTCGACCCTCAAGGTCAGGGTAACGGCTTCGTCTATAATGGCAAAGGCCGGGGCGTTGCGCACGATCAGGCGGCGGTCCCAGTCTGCCTGTCGTCCGGTCAGCAGCAGGTGCAATGGCGCGGGCAAGCCGGGCGCACGGTCGATGTCATGCACCTGTCCATCGCTGAGCGCGATGATGCCAGACACCCGTGCCAAAGGTTCCTGAGCCAGCGCATCGGCAAGCGTCTGCATCATCTGCGTGCCCGCGTCGCCTTCTCCGTCGGGAACCACCACGCGCCGCAATTCGGTGTTCGGACGCTGGGCGATTTCCGCGGCGATCTGATCTGCGGCCTGCGCCATCTGATCTCCGCGGTCGGACAGGGATTGGCTGGCGCTGCGATCTTCGACCAAAAGCACGATATCGCTCAGGGTGGCGCGGTCTTCGACTTGATAAACAGGACCGGCCAGCGCGCCAAGGATCGCTATCCCAGCCAAGGCCCGCAGAGGCCAGCCAGCCAGCCCCCGCCACGCAGCAAGTCCGATGGCGGAAATGGCCAGAACTGCGGCCACGATCAGGAATGGCAGCGGCAACAGGGGATCAAAGAGAATACTCGCCGTCATTGGCCCAACCTGTCGAGAAGCGCGGGAACATGCACCTGATCGGATTTGTAATTCCCGGTCAGCACATACATGATCAGGTTCACACCAAACCGATAGGCAATTTCGCGTTGCCGTTCCCCGGCATATCCGCGTCCGACGGGAAAGGATGGACGCCCTTGCGCATCTGTTGCCCAAGCCGCGGCCCAGTCGTTTCCGCCGATGACCACTGGTGTCACCCCGTCGTTAAGGTTGCGGAACGGCATGCCTTCTATTTGTTCTGCATCGGGCGGAGCGGCCTCAACCCATACCTCGCGGCCCGAATGGCGACCGGGGAAATCCTGCAATAGGTAGAAAGTGCGCGTCACGACGTGATCGGCAGGGATCGGCTCAAGCGGCGGAATATCCAAGGCAGCGGCCAGTTCCTGCAACTTGCGGCCATTCGGGCTTGCGGTGCCAAAGCCGGAAATATTGGCGTCGCGGGTGTCGAAAAGGATCATGCCGCCGGAACGGAGATAGGTATTCAGCCGGGCATATGCATCGGCTGATGGCGTCGGTTGGCTGGGCGTGATTGGCCAATAAAGCAGGGGAAAGAAGGCCAGTTCATCCCTCTCCAGATCAACTCCGATTGGTGCGTTGGGCTCAACCGAGGTGCGAAAAAACAGGACATCGGACAGGCCGCGCAAACCGGCACGCGCCGTGCTATCCAACTGCGTGTCCCCTGTCAGGACATGGGCGAGAACCACTTCGGATGTGGCGGAAACGGCGACATTTTCTTCGCCCGCGATTGGCGCTGTCTGTGCTTCAGCCGGGATGGCAAAACCCAGACAACCGACCAGAGCGATGGTCGCAACGCCGCGCGCCTGCGCCGCCCGAAGCCGCCCCGAAAGAGCCAGCGAGGCGACCACGTCCGCAAGCAGCAATAGCAACGATAGCCCAAGCAATAGGCCTGCAAGAGGCAATTCGCTGCGCGTTTCAAGCCCCTCAACCGCGATGCGCGACGGCCAATCTGCTGGGGCGATCGTCGTGTCAGGTCCGATTACGTTGCGTGCCAGAAGCCTGTCTCCGTCCATGTATACCCCCGGCTGTAACGTGGCGCCCACCGGGTCGGAAACAAGGGCAGGGCCGTCCACGCCGGGCAGGTTGCCCGCATCGACGAGGGCACCAAATCCGTCGAGCACCTGAACCGGCTGCCAGACTGTTCCCTCAAGGTCACCGGCGTCCGGGCGGGCTGCGGAAGAGGAAACCGCCAGCCGTTCAAGCATTTCCACGAACAACCCGGATAGCGGCAGCGTTGACCATTCGGCGTTGGCCGTGACGTGAAACAGGACGACTTGTCCTCTCCCAATAGCCTTACGAGTGACCAGTGGAGTGCCGTCGCTGAGCGCGGCTGCGACCCGGTCGGCCAACGTGGGATCGGGTTGTGCCATCACCTGTGCGGACACCGTCACATCCTGCGGCACCGCCAATCCGAAAAAGGGTGACCCTTCCGCAAAAGGGGCCAGTGCCTTGGGTTCTCCCCAGCTCATTGCGCCGCCGACGCTTCGTCCGCCTGCACGCAAACGCACGGGCATCAGGGGGTCTTCTGTATCGCGGCTGATGTCGCTTGCCGCCAGACGTGGACCGGCAAAGCGCAACAGCATTCCGCCTGCATCGACCCAGTCGAGCAAGGCTTCCGTTTCCGCCTGCGAGAGGATGGCGACATCGGCAAGGACGATTACGTCGGGGTTGGCGGGCAGAATATCGAACAATCCGCCGCGCAACAGGTCCGCTGTCGGTTCCAGCGCCTGTTCGAGGTAATGCAACGGTGACAGCAGTTCCAACCCTTCGCGGTCTTCGCGACCGGCTATCAGGGCCACTTCACGCCGTTTTAGGCTATCATCACTGAGCGTTACGCTGCCGGCTGATCGTGTGCCCTGAATTTCGAAACGGGTGATCCGGCCACGCAGTTCCGATGGCAGGGACAATTCAGCACTTGCAGTCGTGGCATCGGTGTCAAAGCTCAGGGTCACCGATGAAAGGACACGTTCCACTCCGGCAGGATCGCGCCCGATGGCCAGAACCGTCGTATCTTGGATCACACCCGCACGGGATCGCGCTGCGTTCACCCCGATCAGGCCGTCTTTGAACTCTGCCGGGGCAAGGGCTGTGACACTGGCCCCGGTTTCATAGACCTGCAATGGACCAAGGCTTTCGAACAATGAGATCAACCGGTTACGGCCGGGATGGTCCAAGCCGTCGCTCAGCCACCGGGTTTCGGTGGCCGCCAGATTGGACAAAGCGGCCTCAACACGGTCGATTTCGGCATGGCCTGCCTGCCATGGGCGCGGTGCCAGGCCCGGCAAACGACTGCGCATCACTTCGGCGGATTGAAACACCGGCACTTCGGGATCGGTAAGGGACATGACAGCAACGGGACGTCCCGCGCGTCCGGCATCGGTCAGGTGTTCCTCAAGCAATTCCATCTTGGCCTTCCAAGATCCTGCTCCGGCCCAGCTGGCATCAAGGGCGATCAGCAGTGGCCCGGTTCCACCCTCTCCGCGTTTTGGGTTGAACACAGGGCCCGCCAAACCGAGGATGATGGCCGCCACGGCAAGTATCCGCAAAAGCAATAACCACCAAGGCGTTCGGTCGGAAACCGTTTCATCGTCGCTCAGCCCCAGCAACAATACGACACCGGGAAATCGTCGCCGGATCGGCGCAGGGGGGACGGCCCGGAGGATCAGCCACAAAACCGGCAAGGCCGCCAAGCCCACAAGAAGCCATGGCGCAGTAAAACCAATTCCGCCGATAATCGTCATTGGGTTCCCCCGTCCAGCGCCCGATAAATCCACAAAAGAGCGGACTGCGCGCTTTGTGACGTGTGATGATGGCCCATCTGCCATCCGGTAGCTGCGCAAAGTTGTGTCAGTTCGTCCCGTCGCCGGGCGAGCCGTTCGATGTATCGACCACGCAGATCGCCAGCCTTGAGCGTTTCGTGAACAACACTGCCGCCAACGCTTTCAAATATGGTGCGCCCGCTGAAGGGAAAATCCTCCTCGATCGGATCCAGCACCTGAAGCAGAACCCCGCGAACACCCCTGTCCGCTGCTTTGGTCAAAGCCAGTCGGACATCTGTCATATCGCCCAGAAAATCCGACACAAAAAACGCGCGTGCATGAGGGATCATGGCGCGATGTTCCGGCGGTGCGTATTCAACTGCGCTATCTTGGCTGAAGGCATCCGCCAGCCGCAGGATCTGGGCGTTGCCGCGTTGTGGTGGCAATGCAGTGCCTGTCAGGCCTACCCTTTCGCCTCCGCGCACCAGCAGGATCGCGGTCGCCAACCCGAGAACACGCGCCCGATCGGCCTTTGTTGGAATGGTATCAGGGGCGGACGAAAACCGCATGGATGCGCCCTGATCCACCCACATCATCACGGATTGCGCGATCTGCCATTCGCGTTCTCGAACGAACTGTGCATCCCCGCGCGCGGACCGACGGTGATCTATCATGCGCCTGCTGTCGCCATGCTGGGCAGGACGATATTGCCAGAAATCGTCACCCAGCCCCGCACGCCGCCGCCCGTGGTCGCCCAGCAGCACTGTCCCGGCCAGATGCTCAGCACGCGCAAGAAGCGGCGGCAGGCGGCTTGCCTCTTCTTCCGATCTCAGCCTGAGGGCGGAAGAAGGTATCACGCAGCAGCCTCGGTCCGGCCAAGTGCCGTGGCTGTGGTTTCGATCAGGTCCGCAAGGCTGTCACCCCGTGCCCGTGCCGCAAAATTCAGCGCCATACGGTGGCTCAGAACAGGTTGAGCCATAGCAATCACATCGTCCAGCGATGGGGCAAGCCGCCCTTCCAGCAGGGCACGGGCCCGAACCGTCAGCATCAGCGCCTGTGCTGCACGTGGGCCAGGGCCCCATGCGACCGTTTCACGAACCCGGTCCGAAACGGAGGGCTCCTCTGGCCGGAATGCACGGACCAGATCGAGGATGGCATCCACGATCGATTCGCCAACTGGCATCCGCCGCAGCAGCGTCTGCGCTGCAATCAACTCTTCTTGGGAGAACACTTCGACGGCCTGATCTTCTACCGCGCCAGTTGTCGCCAAAAGAATGTCGCGTTCCGTCTCGCGGTCGGGATACCGCACGTCGATCTGAACAAGAAATCGGTCGAGTTGTGCCTCCGGCAAGGGGTAGGTGCCCTCTTGTTCGATCGGGTTTTGTGTTGCCAGAACATGGAACGGTGCGCCCAAGGAACGGTCTTGCCCTGCAACGGTAACGACCCGTTCCTGCATGGCCTGAAGCAACGCCGATTGGGTGCGTGGGCTTGCGCGGTTGATTTCATCAGCCATAAGAAGTTGGCAAAAAATCGGGCCGGGCACGAACCGGAACGATCGCGTGCCATCCTCTGCAGTGTCGAGAACCTCGGAGCCCAGAATATCGGCGGGCATCAGGTCGGGCGTGAATTGCACCCGGTTGCCATGGAGACCCATAACCGTGGACAGGGTTTCCACCAGCCGTGTCTTGCCCAGACCGGGCAAACCGATCAACAGCGCATGACCGCCGCACAGCAACGCGGTCAGGGTCAGGTCAACCACTTGTTCCTGCCCGATGAACCGGCGGGTGATTGAGGCCTTGGCCTGGGCGAGTTTCTCTTCCAGCGCCTCGATTTCAGCGACCAGTTCATCCGTATCGGACATGACTTTCCTTTCGCAAAGCATATATGCATTGGTACAGAGTGTATTACGTGAAACGGAAATGGCAAAAGTAATGAGCGGACAAAAACCCGTTACCCCGTCAGCCGAAGGCCTTGCGGCGTCGGTTCGGGCGACCAAAACCAAGGGATTGCCACCCGTTCACCTTTGGAACCCGCCCTTTTGCGGCGATTTGGATATCCGCATCGCGCGGGACGGCACATGGTTCTACCTTGGCACGCCAATCGGGCGGTTCGAGCTTGTCCGGTTGTTCTCTTCTATTCTCAAGATCGAAGGCGGCAAATATTTTCTTGTCACCCCCGTCGAAAAAGTGGGGATCACTGTTGATGACGCACCATTTTTGGCGGTGGATTTCACTGCGACCGATGGTGAAGAAGGGCAACGACTGACCTTTGAAACCCACGTCGGCGACTATGCCGTGGCGGGAGCCGACAATCCGATCCGGGTCACGCGCGATCCGAAAACAGGTGAACCGTCGCCATATGTGCACGTGCGCGCCGGGCTTGAGGCTTTGATAGACCGCAAGAGTTTTTATCGTCTGGTTGAGCTTGGGGCGCATCACGATGGGTGGTTTGGCTTGTGGTCCGATGGCACGTTCTTTCCGATTATTCCGTCAGACGAGCTTGGAGCCACCTGAAACGGCACTTTGGGCAAGGGCGGTTTGTTCTCGCCGATACCTGATTTTCCGGCTATGGGCTGGGGTATGTCTGATAATACTCCAACCGAAATTTTTCTGGCCTGTGTGCCGGGCCTTGAACATCTGTTGTGTCAGGAAGCAACCGACGCAGGTTTTGACACCCCGCGTGTCGTTCCCGGCGGAGTTCTGACGACCGGCGACCGGACAGAAGCAATGCGCGCCAACCTCGTGTTGCGCGGGGCATCACGGGTGCTTTTGCGGATCGGCGGGTTTCCGGTGTTCCACTTGGCGCAACTTGACAAGCGATCGCACAAATTCCCCTGGGCGGAAACGTTGCGCCCGGATCTTGCAGTGCGGGTCGAGGTTGATTGCAAACGCTCCAAGATTTACCACGCGGGGGCTGCCGCGCAGAGGATAAAGACAGCGATTACGGAAACCACCGGCGCGCAGATCGCACAGGATGCGCCCGTGCTGGTTCGCGCCCGTATCGAAGACAACTTCTGCACCTTTTCGGTGGATACCTCTGGTGAGCCACTGCATCGCAGGGGCCACAAAGAGGCGGTGGGCAAGGCTCCGCTGCGCGAGACTCTCGCCGCTTTGTTCCTGCGCGCCTGTGAGTATCGTGGCGATGTCCCCATCGTCGATCCTATGTGCGGGTCGGGCACCTTTATCCTCGAAGCGGCGGAGATCGCTGCCGGCCTCTTTCCCGGTCGTTCACGCGCGTTTGCTTTTCAGGATCTCGCCGGTTTTGACCCAGCCACCTGGGCAACACTCAAGGATCATACGCCGCAAAGGAGGCCCGAGATCCGGTTTCACGGCTCCGACAGGGACGCGGGTGCGGTGCGAATGGCCTCGGCCAACGCGGAAAGATCAGGCGTGGCCGCGTATTGCGACTTTTCATGTGCGCCGATCAGCGATCTAAATCCGCCGGAAGGCCCCAAGGGGATTGTCATGGTCAATCCGCCTTACGGGGCGAGGATCGGCAACAAAAAGCTTCTCTTTGCCCTTTACGGCGCGCTTGGCCAAACCCTCAAGACCCGGTTTCGCGGTTGGCGTTTGGGCATGGTGACAAGCGAACCGTCACTGGCGCGGGCAACTGGGCTGAATTTTGCTGAGACTTCTCCGCCCGTGCCGCTTGGTGGGCTCAAGATCAAGCTCTATCAAACCGGACCAATCGCGTGAGGCAAATGGCGAACCGCCTCCGGCGGGGGTATTTGGAACGAGAAAGAAGCAGGGGCACGTTAAGGTTAACAAACCGTTGCGCTTCTTCTGGCTCAAAATACTCCGGGGGAGGCCCGAAGGGCCGGGGGCAGAGCCCCCTTTCCTTTTCGGTAGATCAATGGGCATCGGCCCAGTTTGCGCCACGTCCTGCGTCCGCCACCAGCTTTACGTCGAGGTGAACGACCGGATTTGCGGCGTTTTCCATTACATCTCTGGCCCGTTCGATCAGTTGATCGGCTGCGTTTTCGTCAACCTCGAAAAGAAGTTCATCGTGAACCTGTAGCAACATCTTGGCGGGCAGGTCCTCAATGGCCGCATCCATGCGGATCATTGCCCGACGAATCACGTCGGCAGCGGTTCCCTGAATGGGCGCATTGATCGCGGCGCGCTGCGCAAACCCGGCGCGGGGACCCTTGGCACCGATTTCTGGTGTGTGGATTCGTCGACCGAACAGTGTTTCTACAAATCCATTTTCCTTCGCGAACGCCTTGGTTGCATCCATGTAGTCGCGAATGCCGGGAAAGCGTTCGAAGTACCGGTTGATAAAGCTCTGGGCCTCTGCGCGAGGGATGCGCAGGTTGCGGGCCAGACCGAAGCCTGAGATTCCGTAGATCACACCGAAGTTAATGGCTTTGGCCTGCCTGCGAATCTCCGCTGTCATTTCATCCAGTGGCACCCCGAACATTTCCGATGCAGTGGCAGCGTGGATGTCCTGACCTTCGCGGAACGCTTGTTTCAGCGCCTCGATATCTGCGATGTGGGCAAGAATGCGCAATTCGATCTGGCTGTAGTCGAGAGAAACGAGGCATTTGCCCTCCTCGGCTACGAATGCTTCGCGGATGCGGCGGCCTTCCTCGCTACGTATTGGAATATTCTGAAGGTTGGGATCGGTCGACGCCAATCTCCCCGTGGATGCGCCCGAGATCACGTAAGAGGTATGCACGCGCCCTGTATCCGGGTTGATGTGATCTTGCAGCGCGTCGGTATAGGTCGATTTCAGCTTGGACAATTGTCGCCAGTCCAGAACCCGCGCTGGGAGTTCGTGTTCGGTGGCGAGATCTTCGAGAATATCCGCGCCGGTGGCGTATGCTCCGGTTTTGCCGCGTTTGCCGCCTTCGAGGCCCATCTTGTCGAACAGGATTTCACCCAGCTGCTTGGGTGAGCCGACATTGAAGTTTTCCCCGGCGAGTTCGTGTATCTCAGATTCCAGTGCGGCCATCTTTTGAGCAAAGGCATTGGACATGCGTGACAGGGTATCGCGGTTTACTCTAATTCCCGACATCTCCATTCGGGTCAGAACCGGGATCATGGGACGTTCGAGCGTTTCATAGACGCGGGTGACGCCAGCGCGATGCAAGTCCGGTTTGAATGTTTGCCAAAGCCGCAGCGTGATGTCGGCGTCTTCGGCGGCATAGGCCGTTGCGTCTTCCATCGGGACACGATCAAATGTGATGGCGGATTTGCCCGACCCCAGAAGCGGCTTGATCGGAATGGGCGTGTGCGACAGGTAACGTTCGCTGAGCGCGTCCATGCCATGCCCGTGCAGTCCGCCGTGCATAGCATAGGACATGAGCATCGTGTCATCGACGGGGGCCACAGTGATATCGTGACGGGCAAATATCTTGGCATCGTATTTCATGTTCTGCCCGATCTTGAGGATTGCGGCGTCCTCGAGCACGGGTTTCAGAAGGGCGAGTGCATCGCGAACGGCAACCTGTCCCTCGGCGAGTTCTTCGGAGCCGAAAAGATCGTCGCTCGCACCTGCCTTGTGGGTCAGCGGGACATAGCAGGCATGGCCCGGTTCCACGCATAGAGAAATGCCGACGAGATCGACGATCATCTCGTTCAGCCCGGTGGTTTCTGTGTCAACTGCGACATGGCCCCGGTGTTTGATACGGTCGATCCATGCCTTGAGCGTTACAACATCACGCACACAGTCGTATTGTGCGTCCTTGAATTCGGGCATTTCGGGCGCGGTATTTGTGGTGTTGTCCTCCACGGATGCGGGCGCGTCCGAGATTACGGGCGCTTCGGCCCCCAGGTTTTCCGCGATGCGTTTGGTCAGGGTTCGGAATTCCATTTCCGCCAAGAACCCAAGCAGCGTGTTTGGATCGGGTTCGCGCACCTCGAGATCATCAAGTGTAAAATCCAGCGGCGTGTTGCAATCAAGCTGGACCAGTTTTTTTGAAAGCTCGATTTGATCGCGCTTGCTTAGCAGGGTTTCCCGGCGTTTGGGCTGCTTTATCTCTTCGGCACGGTCCAGCAACTCTTCCAGTGTTCCGAATTCATTGATCAAAAGGGCAGCTGTTTTGATGCCGATCCCCGGCGCACCGGGAACGTTGTCGACGCTGTCGCCAGCCAAGGCTTGCACATCGACAACCCGTTCGGGGAACACGCCAAATTTCTCGAATACGCCGTCGCGGTCGATAAGGCGGTTTTTCATCGCATCCAGCATTTCGACGCCATCACCGACCAGTTGCATCAGGTCCTTGTCAGAGCTGATGATTGTCACCCGTCCACCCGCGTCGCGGGCTTGGCAGGACAGGGTGGCGATGATGTCGTCGGCCTCATAGCCTTGCAACTCTTTGCACGCGATGTTGAAGGCGTGGGTCGCTTCGCGGGTCAACGGAATTTGCGGGCGAAGGTCGGCGGGCATTTCTTCGCGGTTGGCTTTGTAAAGGTCATAGAGATCGTTGCGGAACGTATGGCTGCCTTTGTCAAAAATGACCGCAACATGTGTTGGGGCATCTGGGCCGGTGTTCCCTTCGACATAGCGATGCAACATGTTGCAAAAGCCGGACACAGCTCCGATTGGCAGGCCGTCGGATTTGCGGGTCAGTGGTGGCAGCGCATGGTAGGCGCGGAAAATGAAAGCTGATCCGTCGATCAGATGCAGATGGCAGCCCTTGCCGAATGTCATGTTGTGCGCTCCGTGAACCCTGTTGGAGGAGTCCTGCCACGATTGTGGGGCGGATGCCAGTATGCGCTGCGTTGACGTATGACCGCCAAGGCGAAATTTGATTGACATTGTGTTGAGCCGTTGCGCGAGGCGGGCAAAAAATTTCAGGCAACAAAGTCATTTTGTATTTTTAGATAGCCGGAATGGGGTTTTCTTTGAAAGAACGCAGACGAGCCGGTCTTCCGGCGTTTTTGATTGGCCGTTTTGCTTGGCTGATGAGTTTGAAAATCTCTGTCCACCATATGCGCGACTTCGACCGCGGGTATGGCCGTGCTTCGGCGTTTGGGGGGGAAGCTGCACTTTCTGCCAAAATTCACTCGATATTGGGCCTTTGGGCAGAATGTTTCGTTGGGGCATTCACCGGGTTGGCTGGGTCTGATGGGGCTCCTGACTTTCAGAAACCCAAATGTATCATTTTGGGATGAACGCTCTGCGCTGCGTCAGGGGCCACGATATTTGTATTACGTCAGGTCAGCTTTGGGGGCTTTTGCGCGAATTTCCGCTGCCGGATCTTAAAATCGGGGCAGTCGATTATTATATTCAGAATACAGAAAGTTGTTGGAGGTCGCCATGCAGATCCTGAACGTAATCAAAGCCACCACTCTTGGAGCGGCTGTCTGGACCTTGGCTGTCACTGCGTCTTTGGCGCAAGGCAACGGAAATGGTAATGCCTACGGCTTGGGTAAGAACAAATTCGCGGCTGTCCCTGAGATTGACGCGGCATCGGGTGCCTTGGCAGTAGCCGCGGTTATGGCGGCACTTTTGCTGGTTTGGGAAATCCGTCGCCGGGCAGTCCGCTGATCTTTGCTCGGGCCATGTAAAAGGCCCGAGTTCTCTGCGCATCTCTATACAGAATAGAATTTGCGGCAACGGTTGCCGGAAACGCAATGGCGCAATGCCATGTGCGTGGACGACGCGTTTACTCAGCGTCGGTGACTGCGTCCTTGTGGATGAATTTGCAATCACAATACGGACACTCGATCCAACCTTGGTCTGCCGGAATGCTCAGCCATACGCGGGGGTGGCCGAGCGCGCCTTCACCGCCGTCGCAGGCGATGCGATAGCTGTCCACGGTTTTGGTTTCAGGTGCGTCTGGTGTCATCACCGTATGTCCTTCTGGTTGCCGCGTCGCGGCGCATGATTTAGGTGAGGTCTGGGTCGCAGCGTTTATGGGCCAACGTCAATTCGGGGGCAAGGGGCAGGGTGACACAGGACGCTATTCGAATATCGGGTCTGACCAAGATCTATGGCGGCGGGCGCGGGCAACCGGCCAAACGGGCATTGGACGGAATTGACCTGGCCGTGCCGCGCGGATCGGTCTTTGGATTGCTTGGCCCCAATGGGGCGGGCAAGTCCACGTTGATCAACATCATGGCCGGTCTGGTGTCGAAAACCGCCGGCAGTGTGGAAATCTGGGGGTTCGATCAGGACGTGAACCCGCGGCAGTCTCGGGCTTCCATTGGCGTGATGCCGCAGGAATTGAACCTTGATCCGTTTTTTGCGCCGCGTGCCGCGCTTGAGGTTCAGGCCGGGCTTTATGGTGTTCCTAAATCCCGGCGGCGCAGTGATGAAATCCTTGCCATGATTGGTTTGACAGACAAGGCCGATGCCTATGCGCGGACGCTGTCTGGGGGGATGCGGCGGCGTTTGTTGCTGGGCAAGGCTTTGGTGCACGCGCCGCATATCCTTGTTCTGGATGAACCTACTGCGGGTGTCGATATCGAATTGCGTCAGATGCTTTGGGAAAATGTGCGCAAGCTGAACCGAGATCACGGGATGACGATTATCCTTACCACGCATTACCTCGAAGAGGCCGAAGAGATGTGCGATGAAATCGCCATCATCAACAAAGGCAGCGTGGTGGCCCGCGACAGTACCGAAAACCTGTTGGGAAGCCTTGATGCCAAGACGCTGGTGATCCAGCCAGCAGGCCCGGTGACGACATTGCCAGATATTCCTGGTGTGGGTGTCGCGCGTCGTGCCGACGGGGCGATCGAGTTGTCCTATAGGCGGAGTGAAACTCCGGCCGAAGTCTTGCTGGATGCGGTTCAGAAGGCGGGTATTTCGATTCGAGATATCCGAACAGAAGAGCCACACCTCGAGGACGTGTTTTTGTCGCTGACGGGGTCACGGGCAGAATAATTTTTTTTATGAATCTTCCGGACTCTGCGGTTCCGACTCGAAAAAGAACAAAACGTGAATATAATGCTTTCGCATGTTTGCGGAACTGTCAGCCAAATCGAATTTCACCTTTCTCACCGGGGCCTCCCACCCCGAGGAATTCATGGCGCGTGCGGCAGAATTGGACATCACGGCGGTGGCTATCGCCGATGACAATTCGGTCGCCGGGATCGTGCGGGCGCATGCCGAGGCCCGGCGCATTGCGCGATTGGTGGCAGAGCGGCGCGCGTGGGATGCGGCGAACGATCCCATAGGTCCGCCCCGACCCGCGCATATCGCGCCGCCTGCTGTCTCATTTCCTGTTTATGCGTCGCCGTGCTTGTTACCTGCCGCACGTCTGGTTTTCGACGACGCGCCGCCGATCACCGTTTTGCCGCGCGATCGGCAAGGCTGGGCAAGCTTGTGCCGCATCCTGTCGGCGGGGCGGCTCAGGGCCAGGAAAGGCACCTGCCGTCTGTCGCTGTCCGATTTGCTGGAGTTTCCTGACGGGTTGGTTTTGCTTTTGTGGCCTGCGCCGGGTTGGGAACGTGTGGCGCGGTCCTTCCCTAAGGCAATGCGTAACGCGCTGCATGTGCTGTTGGCACCCGAATATGACGGGCAGGATACGGACCGCTTTGCCCATGTTGCCGCGCGCGCTACTGTGTTGGGATTGCCGGTGGTGGCCAGCGCGGCACCCATCATGCACCATGCGCGCCGTCGCCGCATGGCCGATGTGTTGACGGCGATTCGCATTGGGCGGCGGGTGGATGAATTGGGCCGAGATGCCCGCGCCAATGGCGAACAGCGGATGCGTTCTGGGTCCGAGATGGTGCGCCTTTTCGCGATGTATCCGCAGGCCGTGGCCAATGCCGCGCGCCTCGCAGACGGCTTGTCCTTTTCGCTTGATATGTTGCGCTATGAATACCCGTCCGAGGCGCTAGAAGGAGAAACCCCGGATGCCCGCCTTGCCCGGTTGGCGCGCGAAGGATTGCGTTGGCGATATCCGTCCGGCGCGCCGCCGCGTGTGCACGACCTGCTTGCCCACGAATTGCGTCTGATTGGCAAGCTGGGCTATGCACCGTATTTCCTGACAGTGCACGATGTGGTGGCCTTTGCCCGGTCGCGTGGCATTTTATGTCAGGGGCGCGGATCTGCGGCCAATTCGGTGGTGTGTTATTGCCTTGGTGTTACCTCGGTCTCGCCCGAAATCGGCACCATGGTTTTTGAGCGATTTGTATCCGAGGCGCGGGATGAGCCACCCGACATCGACGTGGATTTCGAACATGAACGCCGCGAAGAAGTCATCCAGCATATTTACGAACGCTACGGGCGGCATCGCGCGGGTTTGTGCGCAACAGTGATCCATTACCGGGGCAAGCGGGCCATCCGCGAGGTGGGGCGCGCGATGGGATTGACCGATGACACCATCAGCGCATTGTCGTCTCAGCTTTGGGGGTTCTTTTCGACCAAGGGGATCGAAGCCCGGCGCGTTGCCGAGATCGGACTGGACCCGCAGGACCGGCGGCTGCGCCAGACGCTTGAGCTTGTGCATGAAATCGTGGGATTTCCGCGCCACCTGTCTCAGCATGTCGGCGGGTTCATTATTACCGAAGGGCGGCTTGACGAACTGGTGCCTATCGAAAACGCGGCGATGGAGGACCGAACGGTCATCTGCTGGGACAAGGACGATATCGACACGCTTGGTATTCTCAAGGTCGATGTGTTGAGCCTTGGCATGCTGACATGTATCCGCAAGGCATTCGATCTTGTCCGTCAACACCATGGTGCCGATTTCGATCTGGCTACGCTGCCCCCCGAGGATCCGCGCGTTTACGATATGTTGTGCCGGGCCGACAGCATCGGAGTCTTCCAGGTGGAAAGCCGTGCGCAGATGAATTTCCTGCCCCGCATGAAGCCGCGCAATTTCTATGATCTCGTGATCGAGGTCGCCATTATCCGGCCCGGCCCTATCCAGGGTGATATGGTTCACCCCTATATTCGCCGCCGTAATGGGGAAGAACCGGTTTCGTTTCCATCCGATGCGCTAGGCGCGGTTCTGGGTAAGACGCTGGGCGTGCCATTGTTTCAGGAACAGGCGATGCAAATCGCCATCGTGGGTGCGGGCTTTAGCCCTGATCAGGCCGATCGCCTGCGCCGGTCCCTTGCGACATTCAAGAAACACGGCAATGTCAGTGAATTTCGGGCGCTTTTCCTAAAGGGTATGCAACGCAATGGCTATGATGCCGATTTCTCGGAGCGTTGTTTTGCCCAGATAGAAGGGTTCGGATCTTACGGGTTTCCCGAAAGCCACGCGGCGTCCTTTGCGTTGCTGGTCTATGCGAGCGCATGGCTCAAGTGTCACCATCCAGGCATTTTTGCCTGTGCACTGCTGAATTCTCAGCCAATGGGGTTTTATGCTCCGGCTCAGATCGTGCGCGATGCACGCGATCATGGGGTGACGGTTCTGCCGGTGTGCATCAATGCAAGCACATGGGACAATCGTATGGAAACTGATGCGACCGGGGCACTGGCACTGCGTCTTGGTTTTCGCCAGATCAAGGGGTTGGCCGAGGCGGATGCGTCATGGATCGCGGCGGCGCGTGGCAACGGGTATCCGTCTGTGCGTGATGTCTGGCGCAGGGCCGGAATCGCGCCACGCACCCTTGCGCGACTGGCCGAAGCGGATGCCTTTGCCGGGCTTGGCCTGACCCGGCGCGCCGCCCTGTGGGAGGCCAAGGCCATTGGTGGGAACGCGCCCTTGCCGCTGTTTGCGGGGGACATGGATGGCGAAGGCATTGATGAACCCACAGCATACCTGCCGCGCATGACCCTTGGCGAAGAGGTGGTCGAAGACTACGTAAGCTTGCGTCTGTCGCTGCGTGCCCATCCCGTTGCGCTGTTGCGTTCTTTGTTGACACCACAGCCGCGACAGGAATGAGCGCGCCAATTGCCACGCTTCAAATCCAACGCAGCTGTCGCTACAAGGGCGACAAATCCAAAGTCTGTAAAGGTTGACCGATGTCCGCACCCAAGCCCGTGGTCCTGTGTATTCTCGATGGTTGGGGGCTGTCGGATGATAGCAAGGCAAATGCGCCCGCTTTGGCGCAGACCCCTAATTTCGATAATATTTTTTCCCAAAGCCCTCATGCCCGCCTGATCACGCATGGTCCTGACGTGGGTCTGCCCACTGGCCAGATGGGCAATTCCGAGGTTGGCCATACAAACATCGGCGCCGGCCGTGTCGTGGCAATGGATCTGGGGCAGATTGATCTGGCCATCGAAGACGGAAGCTTCTTTGAAAATGCGACTCTTCTGGAGTTCATTGGCACGCTCAAGGCCACTGGCGGCACCGCGCATCTGTTGGGACTTGTTTCGGACGGAGGCGTGCATGGGCACCTGACGCATATTCTGGCCGCCGCGCAGGCGATCACGTCAGCGGGTGTGCCAGTGGCTATCCATGCCATGACCGACGGTCGCGATGTGGCCCCGAAATCCGCTTATGGTTATCTTGGCGAACTGGAAGAAAACTTGCCTGAAGGGGCGCGCGTTGTGACCGTCACGGGCCGCTATTTCGCAATGGATCGTGACAATCGCTGGGGGCGTGTATCTGAGGCTTACGACGCCATGATCAACGCAAAGGGCCGCCGCGCCATGACGGCACATGCCGCCATCACAGCCGCCTATGAGCAAAGCGAAACAGACGAATTCATCGGGGCCACCGTTCTACCCGGGTATGAAGGTGTGCGCGATGGCGACGGGGTGTTCTGTCTTAACTTTCGGGCCGACCGCGCCCGCGAAATCCTCGCAGCGATCGGTGCCCCGGATTTCGACGGGTTCGACACCGGCCCGCGCCCCAAGCTTGCCGCGTTGATGGGTATGGTGGAATATTCCGATTCACACAGCCGTTACATGACGACGGTTTATCCAAAGGCCGAGATTGTGAATACGTTGGGCGCATGGGTCGCATCCAAAGGTCTGCGCCAGTTTCGCTTGGCCGAGACCGAGAAATATCCCCACGTCACATTTTTCCTGAATGGCGGCAAGGAAACCCCGGAACCCGGCGAAGACCGCCACATGCCGAAATCCCCGAACGTGGCCACTTATGATCAGCAGCCCGAAATGTCGGCGGGCGAGGTGACAGACGCGCTCGTCGCTGCGATCCAAGATGGGTATGATTTGATCGTGGTGAATTTCGCCAACCCCGATATGGTCGGTCATACCGGTGACCTTTCCGCGGCCATGAAAGCTTGTGAGGCGGTCGATCGGGGATTGGGGCGGGCAATTGCCGCCCTCAGAGATGCGGGGGGCGCGATGCTTGTCACTGCCGACCACGGAAATTGCGAAGTCATGGTGGATCCTGAAAGTGGTGGTCCGCACACGGCGCATACCCTCAACCCAGTTCCGGTCATTCTTGTGAATGGCCCCGAAGGCGTCGCGCTGCGAGAAGGTCGCCTGTCCGATCTGGCACCGACGGTGCTTGCCCTCATGGGGCTGGATCAACCTGCAGAAATGACGGGGCAAAGCCTGCTCACATGATTCTGCGCGTCTTCGCATTTTTGGTTGCTCTGCTGATGCCCGGCGCCCTTATGGCGCAAGCGGCTAGCCCTGTTGATGCCGCACGCGCTGCGGCTCGGCAGATCGAAGATGCAGCCGTTGCGTTGCAGGAGGCCGACGGCACCCGCGACAGGGTTCGCGCGCTTACTCAGACGGTGCGCGCCTATGAGGCCGGGCTTGCTGCGATGCGTGACGGATTGCGCCGTGCATCGCTCCGCGAGGCGCAACTGGCGGCGCACTTGCGCGCCCGCGAACAAGACATCGGGGCGCTGTTGGGTGCCTTGCAAGGAATAGCCGTAGCCCCGGCACCGGTCCTGATGCTGCATCCCGACGGACCACTCGGCAGCGCGCGATCCGGTATGATCCTGTCTGAAATCGTGCCGGTTCTTGATGCCCGCGCCGAGGCATTGCGCCGCGATCTGGACGAGGTGCACACTCTGCGGCTGTTGCAGCAAAGCGCGGCACAAACGCTTGCAGACGGCTTGGCTGGCGTTCAACAGGCCCGCACAGAACTGAGCCAAGCGGTTGCGGATCGAACCGATTTGCCGCGTCGGTTCACGCAAGATCCTGTGCGCACCGCGATCCTGATTTCATCGACAGAAACACTTGACGCTTTTGCCAGTGGTCTGGGCCAGATCGCCCTGGATGGCGATATCGGGCCTGCACCCTCTGCGGTGGACTTGGATAAGGGAAACCTGCCATTGCCAGCGCTGGGCGTGGTAATCCGCCGGGCCGGAGAGAAGGACGCGGCCGGGATAGCACGCAAAGGAATTCTGTTGGCCACCCGCCCCCGCGCGCTGGTTACAGCACCTTCGGCGGCGACGATCCGCTACATGGGGCCGCTTCTTGATTTCGGGAATGTCGTGATTCTCGAACCCGAACCCGAAACACTTTTGGTTTTTTCGGGCCTTGATCAGGTGTTCGGAGAGGTTGGCGAAGTCGTCGCCAAGGGTGCGCCGGTCGGTCTGATGGGCGGTGCAGACCCAGAATTGGGCGAGATCGTTTCAACAAGCGGTGAAGGCACTGGAACTGAGCGCTCAGAAACGCTCTATATAGAGGTGAGAGAGGGCAAGGGCCCTGTGGACCCGGAAACGTGGTTCAAAACCGACAAGGATGGATAACTTTATGAAGAAT
Organism: Alphaproteobacteria bacterium; assembly: GCA_030425395.1. Classification (GTDB taxonomy): domain Bacteria; phylum Pseudomonadota; class Alphaproteobacteria; order Rhodobacterales; family Rhodobacteraceae; genus JAUIAS01. Next base: position 152,426 of record JAUIAS010000001.1, on the reverse strand, counting down.
TTCGTGATCGTCGCGTTGGCTGGTATCGTGTCGGGGGTCATTGCCACAACACAGGTTGCTGGTCCGCTGCTTGCCCAGGAAAACGCGCGCAACTCAAAGGTCTATGAACAACTCGACCTGTTTGGCGATATTTTCGAACGAATCCGCGCGCAATACGTGGAAGAGGTCGATGCCGCTGACCTGATCGAGGCCGCCATCGACGGTATGCTGACATCGCTTGACCCACACTCAAGCTACCTGTCGCCCGACGACGCCGCAGCGATGCGAGTGCAAACAAGGGGTGAATTCGGTGGATTGGGTATCGAAGTCACACAGGAAGACGGCTTTGTCAAAGTGGTCTCGCCCATCGACGGAACCCCGGCGGATGAGGCCGGTATCGAATCCGGCGATTTCATCACCCATGTTGATGGCGAAAGCATCCTTGGCCTGACCCTTGATGCGGCGGTGGAACTGATGCGTGGCCCGATTGGATCGGAAATCGTCATTACCGTCGTGCGCGAAGGGGAAACGGAACCGTTCGACGTGACCATAACCCGTGACACGATCAAGCTGACAGCTGTACGCACGCGCACCGAAGGCAATACGGTGATCCTGCGCGTGACGACCTTCAATGACCAGACGACACCCAACCTCGAAGCGGGCCTTGCAAAGCAGGTTGAGGAACTCGGTGGTATGGACAATGTCAACGGGATCGTTCTTGACCTGCGCAACAACCCCGGTGGTCTTCTCACGCAAGCCATTCGTGTGTCCGATGCCTTCCTGGACAAAGGTGAGATCGTCAGCACCCGTGGCCGTGATCCTGCGGACGGCGAACGTTTCAATGCCACCGAAGGTGATCTGGCCGAGGGCAAGCCGATTGTTGTGTTGATCAACGGTGGGTCTGCGTCCGCGTCAGAAATTGTCGCCGGTGCGCTTCAGGATCACCGCCGCGCAATCGTCGTTGGCACGAAAAGCTTTGGTAAAGGGTCCGTGCAAACTGTCATGCCGCTTCGGTCGGATGGGGCAATGAGGTTGACCACAGCACGGTATTACACTCCGTCTGGCCGATCGATTCAGGCGCTGGGCGTTTCGCCCAACATCGTTGTCGCCCAACCGCGCCGCAACCCTGCGACCGAAAACGAAGACGAGGACACACCGCGCACCCGGTCCGAGGCCGATCTTCGCGGCAGCCTGAACAACGACAGCCTGTCCGAAGATGAAATCCGCCAGATCGAAGCCGACCGCGAGAAAGCGGAAAAGGCGGCGCAACTGCGCGAAGAAGATTATCAACTTGCCGTGGCGATTGATATTCTCAAGGGTTTGGCCGCGATCAGCCCGCGCGACTGATCCTGATCCGAGGCTATGCATGGAACCCGGCGCGTTTGACGTGCCGGGTTTCTTGTTTCTCAAATACTCTGATGGGACTGCTCACCTCCCGCCACGCCTGGAGTGGGCGCGGTAGGGTATGCGATGATTTTTGTCTTGGGTTTGCGTCTCAGGCTGTTTCGGCACAATGTCTGCGAAACGCTCTTTTGAGCATGTCGAGTTCAGCGCGCAAAAGCTCAACTTCGGCGCGGATATCGTCTGCCAGAGCTTCTCCTGCGATCAGAGTGAAATCCGCCAATCGTACGCCATCGGCCGCGTTCGTGATCAAGAACGTCTGGACACCGTCAGAAATGGCATCCACCGGTATCGGAACGCTCAAGGTCCACTTTCCGGCCTCTGCTGTCGCAGCCATCGTGACGTTTGACACAGTCTGATCGAGGTAAGTGACCTTGATCGTTGGCTCGGGTGTCGCGGGACCTGATAAAGTGCCTTCCCATACCCCCTTGGAGATGCGGCTCTTGGTTATGTTCAACTCGCTCATCTGATGCTCCTTACAGCGCAGCGCGCAGGCGGCGGGTAAAGGTGACGTCGCGCAAGGTGATCTGGTTCATCTCTGGCCCTTCAAAGATGATATCGAGCCACGCCTTCTCAACCCGCTTTTCGTTCAGCGCCGAATACGCAAGGTCAAATTCCACGACGACGTTGTCTTCATGAAGGGGCAGTTCGCGCACGATCTGTTCGGTGTTCGGCCCATTCTTGATGTTGAGGCGGGCAAAGATTTCGATGGGGCTTTCACGCTCTACGATGGTTTCTACGCGGATGACATGGTCCTTGCGAAGCCCGTGAACGGCCTGGTTGGGCAGATCAATCACGAGCGAAAGGAAGGAGCCGTCAAAGCGGAAAACATCCATGCGCAAACCATATGCCGCAAGGTCTTCTTCCCGTGTATTGCGCAATTGGCGCAATGTCAGTTCGGAAAAGGCGCAATCGTGAAACATGGTCACTTCGTCGCCCAGCATCGATTTGGTCTGAACCGAGGAAAGCCCCGGCACAGGTAAACGTCTGGACCACGCCTCGGGGCGCCAGGCCCAATCCGTTCCAAATGGCTTCTGAAACGCATTTGAGCCGACCACAGGCAAGGCCAGCTTTTCATCCGCGACATGGATCACGTCGTTGAGATTAACGCGCAACTGCCGGGCCTGAAACCGGGCGCGCCTCAGTTGGGCGGGGGCGAGGTCGCGTGCCTTGCGAGACAGTTTGCGCCATCGGCGCAGGGTGGCGCGATGAAGTAGCCGAGCCACTAAGCTGTTACCTTGCTCACTCATTGCCCCGCATTCACCCTTCAATTCTCTTCACAGTCTAATCAACCCGTTCGATGGATACAAATCATCCAGATGCAACTTTCAGGCCGCGTCGTCCTGTTCCCGCACGAGTGTGTTCTGTTTGGCTACGATGGTGCCAGAACGCGCTACGGGTCTCAGGCTGCGGACTGGTGTCGCTTTTTTGGGCATCGAATGGCTCGCCCGTTTTATAGCCTCAGAAAAATCGGCCAGAAGTCGTGCACCCTCTGCCCCGGCAAGATTGCTATCTTGTGGTGCATAAAGCGTTAAGCCCACCAGATGCTGGCGGATCTCAAAGACCCCGCGCCAGTGATACGGGGGCCTGTCCGATGGTTCGGTTCCGGCGGCGTCCAAACGCACGAGGGCCAGTCCACCGCGCTCATCAGCTTCCAGGACATCGACCCCATCGCCGGACAGCCGCGCCAGAACCGTGGGGTCCGGCTTGTCCGCGCCGCTGGCGGGGGCTGCTGTAACCGTTACGATTGCAATGTCATGGGCCGCAAATTTTCCGGGCACGCCCAGCCGATCGCAACGCGCTGCCAGCACAAATCCCGGTCGCGATGACCGGGGATCAATGCAGTAGCCATCCGGCGTGGCGACGCGCACATGTCCTTCAAGAATGTCGAAACGGGTGACGGCGTCACCCGTCTTGCCACTTAAACCGTCACTCAAAGACCCCAGATCGGCACAGCCTGTCAAAGACAGCGCCGCGCCGACCAGAAAGGCGAATTTAGAGGTCCATGTATTCATGCTTCTCGGCCCCGCCGCCGGGATGCGTGACCGCGCCTTTGTACGTCGCTCCGACAAGCTGGGAGTATTTCCACAGCGCACCTGACGCATAAATGGTTTCACGCGGACCGGCCCAGTTGGCGCGGCGTTCGGCGAATTCTTCATCGCTCAGCGCGACAGAGATTTCTCCCGCAACTGCGTCGATCGTGATCATGTCGCCGTCCTTGAGGAGTGCGATGGGCCCACCATGTGCCGCCTCCGGGCCGACGTGCCCGACGCAAAAGCCGCGTGTCGCACCCGAGAAACGACCATCGGTGATCAGGGCGACTTTCTTGCCCATGCCTTGACCCGAAAGTGCTGCCGTCGTGGCCAGCATTTCGCGCATTCCGGGCCCGCCTGCGGGTCCTTCGTTGCGGATGACGATGACTTCGCCTTCTTCATAGCTGCGGGCCTTGACCGCGGCAAAGGCGTCTTCTTCGCATTCGAATACGCGGGCCGGGCCGGTAAAAGTCTGGTGCTGGGTTGGGATACCCGCAACTTTCACAATGGCACCCTCAGGGGCGAGGTTCCCCTTGAGGCCGACCACGCCGCCGGTCTTGGTCAGCGGGTTCTCGATTGGATAAATCACGCGGCCATCGGCTTCGCGGTCGATCAAGTCGAGTTCTTCGCTGATGCTGCGGCCCGTGGCGGTCATGCAATCCTCGTGGATCAAACCGGCCTTGCGCAGTTCTTTCATCACCACCGGAATGCCGCCTGCATCATACAGATCCTTGGCAACGAATTGGCCGCCGGGTTTGAGATCCACGAAGTAAGGAGTGTCGCGGAAGATTTCGCAGACATCATCGAGATAGAATTCGATCCCGGCCTCGTGGGCGATTGCGGGCAGGTGCAGACCGGCATTGGTGGAACCGCCGGTGCAGGCCACGACCCGCGCTGCGTTCTCAAGGGATTGGCGCGTCACGATATCTCGGGCGCGGATGTTGCGTTCGATCAGGTCCATGACCGCCTGGCCAGAAGCTTCGGCGTATTGATCGCGGGATTCATACGGCGCAGGCATCCCTGACGAATTCATCAATGCAAGGCCGATTGCCTCGGATACGCAAGCCATCGTGTTTGCGGTGAACTGGCCGCCACATGCACCGGCAGACGGGCAGGCGACGCGTTCGAGCATTTCAAGCGCCTTGTCGGACAACTCTTTATTCTGGTGGCGACCCACGGCTTCGAACATATCCTGAACCGTGAGATCGCGGCTGCGGAAATCTTCTGGAATTTCTTCAACCTGAGGTGCCTTGCCCGGCAGGATCGAGCCGCCATAGATAAACACGGACGGCACATTCAGGCGCACCATGGCCATCATCATGCCCGGCAGGGATTTGTCACACCCGGCAAGACCGACGATCGCGTCATAACAGTGGCCGCGCATTGTCAGTTCGACAGTGTCGGCAATCGCTTCGCGCGACGCGAGGGAAGACCGCATGCCTTCGTGCCCCATCGCGATCCCGTCGGTCACGGTGATCGTTGTGAATTCGCGTGGTGTGCCGGACGCCTGTTTGACGCCCATCTTGACCGCCTGGGCCTGACGATTCAGCGAAATGTTGCAGGGCGCGGCTTCGTTCCAGCAGGTTGCAACACCGACCAAGGGCTGGTGGATCTCTTCCTCGGTCATGCCCATCGCGTAATAATAAGACCGGTGCGGCGCGCGCTCCGGGCCTTCTGTGACGTGACGGCTTGGCAATCTGGACTTGTCGAATGTGCGCTTCTGCATGGCGGCCTCCCGGATTTCTGTGCTGCTATTTGCAATAGCGGTGCAGTTATAAAGCCGCAAGCGTGAAGGTATTGCGCGCTGAACAGGCGCGGCCAAAGTCAGGGGCGGCGGCGGTAGCATGCCTTGTAAAGCAGGGAGGTCGCACCTACGATTAGGAGGCGTCCCAGCGACGATTAAAACCATCCTTCAGCATGGGCTGTCGGTCTTTTACGGGCGGGACATGGAACGCACCCTTTTTTCCTTTATCTGGAAACATTCGAAGTTCCAGCAGTTCATGTTGCTTGGGATGACCTTGGTGTCGTTTCCGTTCCTGTTTGCCACGTTGGAATTGCCCAAACGGATCGTGAACGACGCGATTTCCTCGGACACCGCGTTGATCGACGTTTGGAATATGGAGTTTACGCAGGTTGAATACCTGTTTGTCCTTTGCGGATTGTTTCTGGCCGCCGTTCTGATCAGTGGTCTGCTCAAGATGCGTCTGAACACGATGAAAGGTATCGTGGCGGAGCGTTTGCTCAGGCGGCTCAGGTTTCAGCTGATCCGTCGGATGACGCGCTTTCCCAAGTCGTATTTCAGACAAACGTCTCAGGGTGAGCTTGTCGCAATGGTAACTGCCGAGGCCGAGCCAATGGGCGGGCTGATGGGTGACGCGTTGGCGCAGCCGGTTTTTCAGGCGGGTCAGATGATTACCATCGTGTCCTTTCTGTTCCTGCAAAGCCCTTGGTTCGGCCTCGCTGCGGTGGCATTGATTCCGCTTCAGGGGTGGTTGATCCCAAAACTGCAACGCCAAATTAACCTGTTGAATAAAAAGCGGATTGTCCAAATTCGTCACCTGTCTTCTGAAATTGGAGAAACCGCTGCCGGAATATCCGATCTGCGCGTGAATGGTGGCCTGCGCTACCGTCTTGCAGAGTTCAGCAAGCGTCTGGGCAAGCTTTTTGAAATCCGTTTCGAGATATACCAGAAGAAATTTTTTATGAAGTTTCTCAACAACTTCATAACGCAATTGACCCCGTTTTTCTTTTATGCGGTTGGCGGTTACCTCGCGATCAAGGGCGAAATAACCGTTGGCGCATTGGTGGCGGCGCTTGCCGCTTACAAGGATCTGTCGAGCCCGTGGAAGGAACTTTTGACCTATTACAATCAGGTTCAGGACATGTCCTTGCGCTGGGAAATCGTTACCGATCGTTTCGGTCCGCGCGGAATGGCACCCGAAGCGCATTTCATTGATCCGCCAAAAGACATCCCGCATCTGGACGGCGATATCGACATCAAGCGGGTCACAGTAAGAGACGATGACGGGAACACGGTTCTTGAGGATATTACGCTGCATATCCCGCGTGGGGCACGTGTTGCGATCAAGTCCGGTAGCGCAGCCGAACGTGCCGCCATTGCCGATTTGTTGACCCGAGAGGCCAAACCGCTGCGTGGCAGCGTGACAATTGCGGGTCAACCGCTTGCGGATTTGCACCAATCGGTTCTTGCTGCGCGGGTCGGCTATGCCCATTCACGTCCCTATTTGTTTGATGGAACTTTGGGCGAAAATCTGATGATGTCGCTCAAGAACAGGCCCGAGCCCGCCACAAGTGAAAACACCCCGCGTTGGCTGCGCGAAGCGGCTGCGGCGGGCAACAGCACCGACCAGACCGACGCCGATTGGATACGTCCCGAGATTGCCGGTCTGTCGTCGTCCGAGGATATCCGGGAGTGGTGGTTCAAGCTGGTTGAAACCATGGGCATCGACGAAAGCATGTTCCGCCGCGCACTGCGGTCGCGGATTGATCCCAAGCTACATCCGAGAACCACGCAACGAGTCGTCAGTCTGCGCCCGATCCTTTTTGAGAGGCTCCGCGAGGAAGGGCTTGATCAAAATGTGTGTCGGTTCGATGCGGATCAATTCAACCCGACCATTCCCATTGGCGGTAATCTTCTGTTTGCCGCGCCGGCCCGTGAAATTCCCCAAGAACGACTCGCGCAGGACAAGAACTTCATCAAGATGCTGCACGATCACGATGTGGCCGCCCAAGCGCTGGAGATATCGCACGGGGTCGTGGAGTTGTTGCGGCAGACCTTCGGCGAAGACGGAACCGACCATCCGCTTTTCGTGCGGCTGGGCATCGAGCCTGAGGTTTTTACCGCGTTGTCTGCGATCGCGGCTCGTCGGACCGAAGGCGGTGATGATGCGCTTAGCGAAGCGGACCGGAGTCTGATGATTACGGTTGTGTTCCTGCTGACCGCGGAACAGATCGGCGGCGGGTTTCCCGAGGAATTCAAGGCAAGAATTCTCGAAATCAGGAAAACCCGCGCAGCCCAGCTGCGCGAGGTCTTTGGCGATACCTTTCTGGAAATCACGCCGGAAACTTATTTGCCCCGCCTGACGGTGGCCGAAAACGCGCTCTTTGGCCGGGTGTCGATGATGGCGGGCGCTGCGGCGGAAAAGATCGAAAACCTGATTTCCAAGGTGATGGAAGAACAGGGCGTTCGTCGATTAATAGCATCTACGATTTATGACATCCCGACAGGGATCGGGGGCACCAAACTGCCCACAGTGTTGCAGGAACGTGCAGGCTTTAGCCGGGCTGCGATCAAACGGCCCGATATCCTGATACTCGACAAGGTTTTGGCCAGCCACGATTCCGAAACCCGGCAGCGCATGCGGGACAACCTGCGAAATTTGTTGCCCGATTCTGTGCTTCTTTTTCTTGAAGACAATTTCCTGAGACCGTCGGAATACGACATGTTTGTCGAAATCAAGGACGGTCGCATTGTTGGCATGGATCGCGATGAAACGGGGACAGGGACAAGCGAAACAGTGTCCGAGGATATGCGCGCCAAACTTGCGCTGATCGCCGGAACCGAGATGTTCCGGGATCTTGATTTGCGCAACCAGCGACTGTTAGCGTTTTCTGCGCGCAAAGTTACCGTCAAACGCGGCCAAGACGTGTTTCGCGCGGGCGATCAACCCGACGCGGTGTATCTCTGCGTCGAAGGCGAGGCCGAGATTCATTGGCCGAACGGCAAGCTGGGAGACACACCCATTGCGACGGTGCTGCCCGGGCGTTTGATGGGAGATTTGTCGGTGATTCTGGGCAAGCCCCGCGAAGCACACATGATCGCCACCGCCGATACGACATTCCTTCGGATCGGTGCCGAAGAATACCGCGCGGTGATCGAGGGCGATATCAGTGCCGCACTGAATTTATTGCAGGCGGTGTCCGCCAATCTTGTCAACTCTGCCCGGATCATTCAGCGCAACGTCGGCAATTTACATCTTGAACGCGAAGCTGAAATCGCACCTGAACCGAATCCCAAAAAAGAAGGCTGAGCATGCTGTTGTCATCCAGGGCATACGGGTCCGCCTTTGAACAATGGCGCGCCGCAGCTGGCGGACGTACCGAGGTTTGGCGGTTGCTATTGGGGCTGTTAATCGTTGTGGTTTTTGTCCTTGCCGGCAATGTGGTCCTGAACTCAGCGTTGATACAGTTTGCCCCGTGGATATTCACTCAAGCCGGTGAATTTGGCGGCACGGTCGCGACCATGTTGGTTCTGTTGATGGCGTTCGGGCTGATTACGATCGCGGTCACGATTGCCTGCGTAAAGGTGCACCATCGTGGATTGGATACAGTGATCGGTCCGATCCGCCGGGCCCGTGGGCAATTCCTGAGTGTCATTCGCTGGCTTGTCGGGTTGCAGATCGTGCTGTGGCTGTTTGTGCCTGTGTATGGCGATGACATTTTGGCGAACCTGCCGTTCGGCACTTGGTTGTTCTGGCTTCCCTTTGGGCTTGTCGCAGTTTTCGTGCAAACCAGTGCCGAAGAGATCCTGTTTCGCGGGTATATCCAGCAACAGCTTGCCGCCCGTTTTCGCTCTCCTCTGGTCTGGGCGTTGGTGCCGTCCATGCTGTTTGCTGCAGGCCATTATATGCCGGGTGAGGCGGGGCCGAATGCAATGGCTCTTGCTCTGTGGTCCGGGGTGTTCGGTTTGCTTTTGGCGGACCTGACCGCGAGAGCAGGAACGCTTGGTCCCGCGATTGCCTGCCATTTCGCCAATAATGTTGCATCGTTGTTGCTGGTGTCCCTTGCGGACGGGATGAACGGACTGTCGCTTTATGTGGTGCCCTACGATCTGGACGATCCCGAAGCGCTGATTACCTGGATGCCAGTCGAGTTCGCGTCCATGTTCGTCATATGGCTGGCGGCCCGCGTGGCGATCCGCGCCTGAGCCATGAAACAGGGGCCAACGGTAGACGGGCCTGATTGCAATTCGGCCTTTGGCGGCTTATTTCACACTAAACGGCAGGGCCAGCAAAGGCGGGGCGCATGAACTGGATCACCAACTACGTCAGACCTCGGATCAATTCGATATTCTCACGCCGCGAAACGCCAGAGAACCTTTGGCAGAAATGCGACGAATGTGGGACAATGCTGTTCCATCGGGAATTGTCTGACAATCTCAACGTTTGCTCAAGCTGTGGTCACCATATGGCCATCACGCCACGCGAACGCTTTCGCGCATTGTTTGACGGGGCCGTGTTCAACGAAATCAACGTGCCCGAGCCCAAGGCAGATCCGCTGAATTTCCGCGATCAAAAACGGTATCCAGATCGGATGAAAGCTGCGCAAAAATCTACCGGCGAGAAAGAAGCGATGCTGGTCGCAACGGGAGAAATCGGCCGCACGCCGGTGGTGGCCATCGCGCAGGACTTCAGCTTTATGGGCGGGTCCATGGGGATGTATGTTGGCAACGCCATCATCGCGGCGGCGCAAGAGGCGGTCAAACTTCAACGTCCGCTGATCCTTTTTTCCGCTGCCGGTGGCGCGCGTATGCAGGAAGGCATTCTGTCCCTGATGCAGATGCCGCGGACCACGGTGGCTGTTCAGATGCTCAAGGAAGCGGGCCTTCCGTATATCGTAGTGCTGACCCATCCGACGACCGGTGGCGTGACCGCGTCTTATGCGATGTTGGGCGATGTCCATATTGCCGAACCCAACGCCTTGATCTGTTTTGCTGGACCGCGCGTGATCGAACAGACGATCCGGGAAAAGCTGCCAGAAGGCTTTCAGCGGGCGGAATACCTTCTGGATCATGGGATGTTGGACAGGGTAACGCCGCGCGGTCAGATGCGTGATGAGCTTATTGGGATCGTTCGGATGTTGTTGAACCTGCCGCCCGCAATCAAGGGCGATCTTCCCGCACCCGATGATACCGCCACAGAAACCCCTGCTGAGGACGCGCCCAAGGAATGACAGGCCAAAACGGAAGCGGTCAGGGATCTGATCTTATCCTTGAACGGATGATGGCGCTTCATCCCAAGGTGATTGACCTGACGCTGGATCGGGTGTGGCGTCTGTTGGATGTGCTGGGCAACCCTCAGCGCGATTTGCCGCCAGTGATCCATATCGCAGGCACCAATGGCAAGGGATCCACCCAAGCGATGATCCGCGCTGGCCTTGAAGCCACGGGCAAGCGTGTGCACGCCTATACCTCGCCGCATCTTGCGCGCTTTCATGAACGGATTCGTTTGTCGGGTGAACTGATCAGCGAACCGGATCTGACGGCTATCCTTGATGAATGCTATGCCGCCAATGGCGGTGAAGATATTACCTATTTTGAAATCACCACTTGTGCCGCGATCCTTGCTTTTGCACGCACCCCAGCGGATTACACCTTGCTTGAGGTTGGTCTTGGCGGGCGTCTGGATGCAACCAACGTGATTGACCGCCCTCTGGCCACCGTGATCACGCCGGTGTCCATGGATCACGAAGGGTTCCTAGGTGATACGCTTGCCAAGATCGCAGCGGAAAAGGCGGGCATCATCAAGCGTGGCGTTCCCTGTGTGGTCGGGCGTCAAGCCCCCGACGCCATGGACGTGATCGAGGCCACAGTCGCACGCAACGCGGCCCCGCTGATTGCTTATGGCCAGCACTGGCATGCCTACCCCGAACGTGATCGCATGGTGTTTCAGGATGAAACCGGCCTTTTGGACTTGCCTCGGCCGACGCTTTTGGGCGACCACCAGATCGACAATGCCGGGGCTGCGATTGCGGTCTTGCGCCTGCTTGGGCTGCCTGACGACGCGGCAGAGGCCGCTGTTACCCGTGCCGAGTGGCCCGCGCGCATGCAGCGCCTTCGTCAGGGTCCGCTGGTCGAGGCGGCGCAAACGGCCGAGCTTTGGCTTGATGGCGGGCACAATCCGGCGGCTGGTCAGGCGCTTGCCGCCGCGTTGTCTGCGATGTCTGGGCGACCGACGCATTTAGTGTGCGGTATGCTAAATACCAAGGATGTCTCGGGATATCTTGCGCCGCTCGCCGGACAGGCGGCTTCGTTGCACGCCGTGTCCATTCCGGGGGAGGCCAACACCCTCAGCGCAGTTGAAACTGCGCGGATTGCATCCTCTGTCGGATTGGTTGCGCACGAAAGTGAAGATGTGCTCAGCGCCGTTCGCACTGTTGTGGCAAGCGATCCTAATGCGCGTATCCTGATTTGCGGATCTCTCTATCTCGCGGGCGGTGTGCTACGCGAAAACAGCTGAATTTCGCTAGCTTTTTCAACGCTACTGGCGCTCGAAGCAAACGGGCTTTTCCGTTATATTAGAACTCCTTGAATGGTGCATTCACGGGCGCAAAGCCGGGCAGCACCTGCGCCAATCTTGATTAGCAATTCGACCAGACCGTTCTGAGACAAAGTATCCCCAACCTGAGTGCGGATGGTGGCGACACCATTTCAGGTTTGCAAAATGCGATGACCCTTTTCGCCTCCGCCCCACAAAAGGTGAGGGGCTTCGCGTTGAAAGGCTAGACACCCCAATCCTTGTCCTGCATCTCGCGCAAGCGGGATGCGGTGCGTTCGAACTCAAAAGTTCCTTCGCCTTCGACATAGAGCATTTCCGGCTCTGCAGCCGCTGAACAGATCAGGCGCACCTTTGCCTCATAAAGTGCATCTATCAGCGTCACAAAGCGTTTGGCTTCGTTAAAGTTGGATCGGCCAAGTCGGGGGATATCCTCGATGATCAGAACCTTGGTTTTTTCAGCGATTGCAAGGAAATCCGCAGGGCCAAGCGGCTTGCTGCACAATTCGTAAAAGGGCGCGCGCCCGACCCCATTGTGAAACGCCGGGAGCGTCACCACGCGCCCCTTGACCGTGATATCCAGTGGCCCGCCCGCATTGCCGGTCAGATCGGCCCAGATCGCACTAATGGCGCTTCGGGCTTCGGCGTTCACGGGCGAAAAATAGACCTGCGATCCACCAAGCCGGTTCTGCCTGTAATCATTGGGGCTGGCGAGTTCGTGTACCACCAGCTTTTCCTTGATCATCGCGATGAATGGCAGGAAAAGTTGCCGGTTCAACCCATGTTTATAAAGATCGTCTGGCACCCTGTTGGACGTCGTGACAACGACGACACCGGCGGCAAACAGAGCTTCGAACAGGCGGCCAACAATCATCGCATCGGTGATGTCGGTGATCTGCATTTCGTCAAAGGCGAGCACCTTGACCGAGGCCACCACATCGGCTGCAACGGGGGCAATTGCGTCGTCCACGCCGGTTTTGCGCGCTTCGTGCATTGCGCTGTGGATTTCCTGCATGAAGGCATGGAAATGCACCCTCCTGACAGGGATGTCGCCCAAAGTATCGACAAACAAATCCATCAGCATTGATTTGCCGCGTCCGACGCCGCCCCACAAATACAAACCCTTGGGTGGCTCGGGTGCCTTGCGGAACAACCCCCGTTTCACGGGTTTGGACAGCTCGCTGCGGATTCGTTCGAATTCTGGCAAAACGGCCAGTTGCGCGGCATCTTCGGTAAGATGGCCCGCTCGGATGCGTTCGGCATAAAGAGTTTCAACGTCGCTCATAACGCGGACCTAGCCCAAACAATCAGGCTTGAAAAGGATCGGCAGCACCGGATTTTCCCGCCGGATTTCGAAACGTGATGCAGCAGCGCACAAATCGGGATTTGACTGGGCCGTTAACTCGTTTACTTGTTCCTCCGTTCGAAAGAGGCCCAAAGATGTCCAAATCCCCCGCTCTGATTTCGCCTATTCTGATTGTCGGATGCGTTATTATCACGGTCAGCTTTGCCGTGCGTGCTTCCTTTGGGGTGTTTCAGATTCCGATTGCCGAAGAATTCGGTTGGCTCCGCGCAGAGTTTTCCTTGGCGATTGCCATCCAGAATCTGGCTTGGGGGATTGGCCAGCCAATCTTTGGCGCGCTGGCTGAAAAGATCGGAGACCGGCGCGCGATTTTCCTGGGCGCGCTTATCTATGCGGCTGGCATGGTTTTGACGGCGATGTCCACAACGCCCTTTGCGCATCAGCTTTATGCGTGGCTTGTCGGTTTTGGCGTGGCCGGGACCGGCTTTGGTGTTGTGCTGGCGGTTGTTGGGCGGGCGGCCAGCGACGAAAACCGGTCCATGGCCCTGGGGATCGTGACCGCGGCAGGCAGTTTGGGGCAGGTGATCGGGGCACCCATCGCAGAATGGCTTTTGAGGATGATGAGTTGGCAAATGACTTTTGTGGTCTTTGCCGGCGTTGTTCTCCTGCTCATCTTTGTGTTGCCATTCATGCGCGCGCCCGAGATGGCGAGCAAGCAGCAGATCGAGGAAAGCATGGCCGACGTGTTGCGCCGGGCATTTCGGGATCCGTCGTTCGGGATGATCTTTCTCGGGTTTTTTTCCTGCGGATATCAATTGGCGTTCATCACGGCCCATTTTCCCGCATTCGTGACTGAGATGTGTGGCCCGATTGAACCCGGAGGTATTCTGCATGGCATCGGTATTTCCTCGACATCGGCGCTGGGTGCGGTTGCGATATCCTTGATCGGTGCGGCCAATATTGTGGGCACGCTGGCTGCGGGCTGGGCTGGCAAGAGATACACCAAGAAATATCTTCTGGCCGGGATCTATGCCGCCAGAACCATTGTCGCGGGGGCATTTATCATGTTCCCAATGACACCGATGACTGTCCTTGTGTTTTCGGTTGCGATGGGGTCGCTGTGGCTGGCGACGGTGCCTCTGACCTCGGGCTTGGTCGCGCATATATACGGGCTCCGATATATGGGAACGCTATACGGGATTGTGTTCTTCAGCCACCAGTTGGGATCATTCCTTGGAGTGTGGCTCGGCGGACGGATGTATGACGCTTATGGCGATTATACCGTGGTGTGGTGGATCGGCGTGGCCGTGGGGGCATTTAGTGCGTTGGTGCATTTGCCGATCCGAGAACGCCCGGCACCTATGGCGGTTGCGGCCTAGATCAGGTTCGCACGGATCACGCCCAAGACATCTGCGGTATGCGTATAGGGCAGGCCGTGACCCGCACCCTCTACAATCGCGTTCTGGGCGTCCGGGTTCCAGTCCGCCAGTTGTTCAATCGCTGAGAGCGGTATCAGCGCGTCGTCACGGCCAAAGACAACCGTTAACGGTATGCCATGCGCGGCGATCTGGCGGTGTTCGCGCTCAAGCGGTCCAGCCAACACGCCACGCAGGCTTGACAGAACGGCGGGGACAAATCCGCGCCGGTTCAATTCGGCTTGCTGATAGTCGACAATGCCCGGCACCGATGACGGAAGCTTGCGTTCGGCTTCTGTCCCTTCGCGGTGAATTTTGGGATAGCTGCGCAACATCAGCCAATCTCCGATAAGGCCGCCTTCGCGGATCAGGTTTAGGATCTTCTTTCTTGAACTGGCTATTCCGGCGGTCGCCAATAAAAAAGCCTGCTTTACCTTCTCTGGGTGACGTGCCGCAAAGCACGTGGCGATGGCACCGCCCATGGAATACCCGATGATCGTAAACGGCTCTGTCACCCCCTGATCGGCCAAAAGCTCTTCAAGGTGATCCACGTAGAAATCCGCGTCCTGCAGGCCCGGTGCATTGTCGGAAAACCCCCGGCCGTAATGATCATAGACAAGAACACGATACCCATCGGCGACCAGAGCGTCGGCGACCCCTTCATAGACCCGCGATGCTGTTGTCAGCCCATGCACACAGACAACCACAGGTGCCCCCTCGGGGCCAAACCAGCGATAGTGAGTCCTGCCACGGGTAAGCAGGGCAAACGCGCCGGGTGCCTTGGCCCGCATCAGATCATCCGGGATGGCTTTGCGCCACTCTTTGACAAATGGGTGCGCCAGCAGCGCTAAACCTATCGCCGCAACCAGAAGCCAGATCATGCCGCGCTTTGCCAGCGATCGTAAATGTAGCGCCCTGTCATCAGGTCCAGATGGGCACCACCGCCATTCTTGAAGATGGTAATCTGATCCGGGGCACAGGGTGTAAATTGGTCGATATTGTAGAAGTCGGCCAAGATATCGGTTTTTTTGATAACCCCTGATTTCAGGGGGATTTCAATTTCGCCGATATGCCCGATTGTGGTATCCATGCTATCGACAAAAATCCGGCCACGTCGCATGGCCGTGTCATCAGCCTCTCGCATATCCGGCCGGTAGGCGCCGATCATGTTCAGCAATTGGCCCCCGCGCAACCAATCGCCGTGGATGACGGGGTCTTTGCTCATTGTAGCGGTAAGGATGATATCGGCGGCTTCCACAGCCTTGGGAAGGTTATCTACGGGTTCAACCCGATCCGACGTTTGTGCAAGATTGTGCGCGCCTTCAGGTGTGCGGTTCCAGACGAAAAAGGACGCATCCGGAAAGCCTGCGCCAAACGCTTCTATCAGGGATGCCGCCACCGTGCCCGCACCGACGATCAGGATATTCGATACCGATGGTGGAGCCAGTTTAAGCGCGCCAAGAAGGCTGTCGCCTGCGGTTTTCCATTTCGTGACAAGGTGGAAATCCACTACTGCCTGCAACATTCCATCCGCGTCGGAATACAGGTTGGTTCCGCCATTGATGGTCGGCTTTGAAACCGCCGCATTGTTGGGAAAAATCGTGGCGGATTTCACAGCGATGCCCATACCGTCAATCCATGCCGCGCGTGACAAGAGCGTATCGTCCCCCCGATACAGGAACGTGTCGGCAATTTCAGCCTTAGGAAGGGAATGCCCGGCCACAAACGCATCACAAAGCCCGTGCCAGTCGAGCAAGGCTTCTCCAGCGTCAAAGGGTATGACTGAAATGGTCATTGGGCGTCCTCCTCATTCAACAATCCAGTTTCAACCAATCGTGCGGCCCATCCATCCGGCCCAGTGAACAGATGAGTTTGCCACCCACGTTGGCGGGCCATGTCGATATTGTCGGTTCGGTCATCGGTGAACAACAGCTCACCCGGCGCTATCCCGCAGTCGTCTTCGACCATCTGATAAATGCGCGGATCGGGTTTGATCACCTGCATATGCCCAGAGATATATTGCCGGTCAAATTCGCGCAGAAAAGGATAATGCGTAGCAGCATAGTCAAAGCTCTGGATGCCGAAATTCGTCAACGAAAACACGGGAACATTTCGGGTTCGCAACGCTCGCAACAGCCGGACCGACCGGTCAATTGCCGGCGAGGCCAGTTCGATCCAGTGATCGTGCCACATCCGCACTTCGTTGCGCCAGTTGGGGTATTTCTCGGCCGTGGCATAGATGGTTTCGGTGAAATGGTGGCCGAGGTCGACTTTGTCATTCATTGCATGAAGATCGACTTCCGCAAACATTTCCGTTCGGCGGGCGGCACCGATCACACGGTCATAGAACCGCTCGGGTTGCCATTCGATGAGCACGTTTCCTATATCGAAAATCACAGCTTTTGGCATCATGATGTCAGCTCTCCTGAGACCGGGGCCGTTGGTCAAGCGCCGATCTTGCCGCCCGGATTTCGCGTTCCAGACGATCAAGAAATCGCGACCGGTCAGATTTTCCAAACGGCCGTCCGCCACCGCCCCCGGATGACAGCGGCGACGACGCGCGCAGATCGGCCATCAGATCGCGCATCGCCAATTGGGAACCAATATTCGCAGCAGTAAATGGTTCGCCATCCGGGCGCAAGGCACGCGCCCCGCCTTCGAGACAGCGCGAGGCCAGCACGATATCGGACGTGATCACGATATCCTCGGCGACGCAATTCTGGGCGATCCATTGGTCAGCCACGTCCGGGCCTTCGTCGACTGTAACCATTTGCACCAACGGATTGCGCGATGGGCGCAGACCACCGTTGGATACGATCACGACCCTCAACTTGTGCCGCGTTGCGACCTGTTCGACCTCGGCCTTGACCGGGCAGGCATCACCATCAACGAGGATTTTCATGCATAAAGAGCGTCTGCATGAAACGCGATGTGGTCTTCCATGAAGGTTGAGACAAAGAAATAGCTGTGATCATAGCCGGGTTGAAGCCTGTGGATACCCTGCTGGCGGCGCGCGGCCATGGCTTGTGCCAGCGCTTCTGGCTTGAGCAGTTCAATGAACTGATCGCTTGCACCGGTGTCGATCAGGATTGGCCCATCAAATCCTTTTTCACGCATCATCAGCGTCGCGTCATGACGAGACCACGTGCCTTCGTCTGCCCCCAGATACGCAGAAAGCTGTTTGCGACCCCAATCGGCGCTTGTTGGATGGGCGATCGGCGCAAAGGCCGATACGGAACGAAAGCGGCCCTCAAGCCCCATTGCCAACGTCAAGGCCCCGTGCCCCCCCATAGAATGGCCGGAGATAGACTGGCGTTCGTGATCCACGGCAAAGTTGTTCATGATCAGCCCGGGCAATTCATCGGCGATGTAATCCCACATGCGATAGTTCGGGGCCCAAGGGTCTTGGGTTGCGTTCACGTAGAAGCCCGCACCTTTGCCCAGGTCATAGGCGTCGTCGTCGGCCACATGATCGCCGCGTGGCGACGTATCGGGAAAAACCAGTGCAATGCCATGTTCCGCCGCCCAGCTTTGGGCACCCGCCTTGACCATCGCGTTTTCGTGGGTGCAGGTCAGCCCGGACAGATACCAAAGCAGGGGAACCGGTCCGTCCTGTGCCTCTTCCGGTAGGAAAAGACCAAAGGTCATGTCGCAAGCGCAGACAGACGACGCATGGCTATACACGCCCTGAACCCCGCCAAAACACTTGTTTTCTGATACCGTTTCCATGTGCCATTCTCCTGATGTCGGTTTGGTCCCACCATGTTTGGGACGGGCATGAATGGCAATCCCGGTTTTCGATCTAGCCCAGCGTCGGGCTGACCCAGGCAATCACGGCGGACACACTCACGATAGAGATGGCTGTCGAAACAAGGATGGCGGCGGATACCCGCTGCGGGGCAATGCCATAATGTTGTGCCAGCATATAAACATTGCCAGCCACAGGAAGGGCCGCTGCCGATATCACCACCGCCGCTGAAAATGCATCAATGGGAAACAGGATCAGAACGCCTACTGCCACGCAGGCCGGATGCAGTACCAGCTTGCAAAAACTTAGCCAGCCTGCGATTCGCAGGCGCTCTGCGGATTTGCTGGCAAGCGACGCGCCAATGGCAAACAGGGCACCGGGCGTCGCAGCCGCCCCGAGGATATCAACGAAATCCTGCATGGGCGCTGGAATGGGCAGATCAAAGGCAGACCACGACAGTCCCAGTGCGATGGACACGATCATGGGGTTCTTGAGCAGTCCAAGCCCGATTGTGCGCAAGATGCCGAGGCTCATCCGTCCATCGCGCGACCCGGTGACAAGGATCACGATCAAGCTGGAAAAGACGATGAGATCTACAGCCAGTAGCATCATGTTTGGCCCGACGGCTTCGGGGCCGAACAGCATGATCAACATAGGGATGCCGAGAAAACCCACGTTGCCAATCGCCGCACACTGGGCTTCGATGGCTGCTGTGCTGACATCCAACCCCCGGAAAACGGCGACGATGGTCGCGATCAGATAAACCGTAATTGTACCCGTCAGATATCCCGCGATCAGGTTGAAATTGAACACTTCGTCCAGCGACAGGTTGGCCGAGAACTTGAACAACATCGCCGACAGCGCAAAATAGAAGACGAACTTGGTCAGGTAAGCGGTCGCCTCTTCGGTAAAGAAGCGGGTGCGCCCTGCGACAAATCCCAGGCCGATCAGGGCAAAAAACGGAACGGTCCTGAGAAAGATATCCAGCATGGCAACGTGCTAGCCTTTGGTTAGCATGATAACAAGATGCCGCGTTATCCGCTGCCGATGAGAACACCTGCCGCCAGCACCAACGCACCACCCAAGACCACCTGAAACACGGCCCGGAAAAACGGGGTTTCCATGTATTTGTTCTGAATCCACGCGATAGCCCACAATTCGACAAATACGATCAGGATGGCCAGCGTTGTTGCTGTCCAAAAGTCTGGGATCAGATAGGGCAGGGCGTGTCCCAGCCCACCGACGGTTGTCATCACACCTGATGCGATTCCGCGTTTGAGCGGCGATCCGCGGCCGGACAATTCGCCATCATCCGATGCCGCTTCGGTGAAGCCCATCGAAATCCCCGCCCCGACCGACGCTGCAACGCCGACAAGGAATGTGGTCCAGGTGTCTTGCGTCGCAAAGGCCGTGGCAAAGATCGGGGCGAGGGTGGACACCGATCCATCCATCAAACCGGCAAGGCCCGGTTGAACCCACGTCAGCAGAAATTGCCTTTTGGACACGGCATCTTCATCTTCGCGCACGTCATCATCAACATGCTGTGCCTCAAGATCTTTGGCAGTGCCCTGATGGCCGGCCTCAGCAGCCGCCAGATCACCCAGAAGCTTGCGCGTCCCGGCATCTTGTGTGCGCTTGGCAGCCGCCAGATAGAACCGTTCGGCGTCGCGCTCCATCGCGGTCGCCTCGGTGCGGATGCGGTCGATCCCGAGGTTTTCAACCAGCCAGACCGGACGTCGGTTGTAGTATCCGGCCACATGCTCGCGCCGGATCAGGGGAATGGTCGTGCCAAAACGGTCCTGATGCAGCGCAATAAGCCGGGCGCGGTGCTCGTCCTCTTCGGCGGCCATGCCTTCAAAGATACGCGCAGTAGCGGGGAATTCATCACGCAGCATTTCGGCATAACTGCGATAAATTCGGGCGTCGTCCTCTTCAGAGGAAATCGCCAGCGCGATGATTTCCTGTTCGGTCAACTCATGGAACTTTTTTCGTTGTGCAAGAAACCGCATAACGCACCTTTCGCTTTTTGAAGCATGCTCAGAATATACCGAATACCAGCGGGTTGCCAGCCAAGCGGGGTTCACACTGAACTGAACAGTTCATATGTTCACAAGGTCGCAGGCGAGGGAATTGAAATGGACGGCAGCGCAGACGGAATCAAGACGGGCCGGAAATTCGATCAGGTTCTCGATGGGGCTCGGCAGGTGTTCATGGCGGACGGTTTCGAAGGTGCCAGCGTGGATCATATCGCGCGGGTGGCCAATGTTTCCAAGGCGACGCTCTATAGCTATTTCCCCGACAAGAAGATGTTGTTTGTCGAAGTCGTAAGGCAGGAATGTGAACGTCAGGCGCAGGAAGCCGAACAGATGATCAATTCCGATCTGAGGCCCGAAGACGCGCTGCGCATCGCGGCACGGCGGCTGACAGGGTTCATCCTTTCGGATTTCGGGCAAAAGGTTTTCCGGATTTGTGTGGCCGAATCCGATCGTTTCCCGGATCTGGGGCGGCGCTTTTACGAAAGCGGTCCAATGACTGTGCGCGCGCGGCTCAAGGCGTATCTTTCCAATGCAGCAGACAGAGGACAACTGCGCATTGATGATCTTGATCTTGCTGCTGATCAGTTTGCCGAACTGTGTAAGGCCGACCTTTTCCTGCGTATCGTGTTCAACATTGATACGGCGTTTTCCGAAGCGGACATTTCCCGTGTGATCAATGGTGCGGTTGAGACGTTCATGGCCCGCTATGGGGCCTGATCGGACGAAATCCGGGGGCCGAAGCCCCCGGAATTGATCGTTCAGTAGAGCACGACCGAGCGGATGGATTCGCCTGCGTGCATCAGATCAAACCCCTTGTTGATGTCATCCAGCGGCATTGTATGGGTGATCATCGGGTCGATCTCGATCTTGCCATCCATGTACCATTCAACAATTTTCGGCACGTCTGTGCGTCCGCGTGCGCCGCCAAAGGCCGTCCCGCGCCAACTGCGCCCGGTGACAAGCTGGAACGGGCGGGTGGCGATCTCAGCCCCTGCGGGGGCCACGCCGATGATGATCGATTCACCCCACCCCTTGTGAGCGGATTCCAAAGCTGTGCGCATCACCTGAACATTGCCCGTGGCATCAAAGGTATAGTCCGCGCCGCCCTTGGTCAGGTTGACCAGATAGGCCACGAGATCGCCATCTACTTCTGCGGGATTGACGAAATCGGTCATGCCAAACCGCTCTGCCATCGGCTTTTTGTCGGGGTTGAGGTCGACACCGACAATCTGATCGGCCCCGGCCAGTCGCAGACCCTGAATGACGTTCAAACCGATCCCGCCCAGTCCGAACACAATTGCCCGGCTGCCGATTTCCACCTTGGCTGTATTGATCACCGCACCGATGCCCGTGGTGACACCGCAACCGATATAGCACACCTTGTCGAAGGGGGCGTCCGGGTGGATCTTTGCCAGTGCGATTTCCGGCAAAACGGTATGGTTGGAGAAGGTAGAGCAGCCCATGTAATGCAGGATCGGATCACCATCGAGGGTCGTGAACCGCGATGATCCATCCGGCATCAAGCCCTGGCCCTGCGTTGTGCGGATCGCCTGACAGAGGTTGGTCTTGGGATTGAGGCAATACTCGCACTCGCGGCATTCGGGGGTATAAAGCGGTATCACGTGGTCGCCGGGTTTGAGGCTGGTGACACCGGGGCCGACTTCCAAAACCACGCCTGCGCCTTCGTGGCCGAGAATCGCGGGAAACAGGCCTTCGGGATCGGCACCGGAAAGGGTGAATTCATCCGTATGGCAAATGCCCGTGGCCTTGATTTCAACAAGAACCTCTCCGGCCCGGGGTCCGTCCAGGTTCACATCCATGATCTCAAGCGGTTTTCCCGCCTGAATCGCAACCGCCGCACGTGTGCGCATTCTCTTTTCCTCCTGCAAAACAACTTCTTCCAGCGTGATCCAAGCGACCGGTCAAAGCAAGTCCGCGTGCGACGCTTGGGCGACAAAAAAGCCGCGCCCAGTCGGGCGCGGCTAGGATTGTTTCGCGCGGCTAGCTCGCGATCAGGCGGTCCAGCCGGACACTGCCTTGACCTCAAGGAAATCCTCAAGACCATAAATGCCGCCCTCGCGACCATTGCCGGATTGCTTCATGCCGCCAAAGGGCGAACCTGCGCTGCGGCTTTGTCCGTTCATTTCAACCATGCCGGACCGCAGCAGACGCGCCATACGGTTGGCCCGCTCGCCATCTTGTGTCTGGACGTAATTGGTCAAACCGTAAACGGTATCATTGGCCATCGCGACAGCTTCTTCTTCGGTCTCGAACTTCATGATCGACAGCACCGGTCCAAAGATTTCCTCGTGACCGATTGTCATATCGTTGGTCACATCGGCAAATACGGTGGGGCGGACAAAGAACCCTTTGTTAAAGCCCTCGGGGCGACCCGGACCACCGGTGACAAGGCGCGCGCCTTCGTCGATGCCCTTCTGGATGAGGCCCTGAATCTTGTTCCACTGAAGTTCATTGACGACAGGACCCACGTGGCGGCCTTCGTCGTGGGCGCTGCCCACTGTCACCTTTTCTGCGGTCTCCCGCGCAATTTCTACCGCTTGGTCATAAATCTCGGCCTGCACGATCATCCGCGAGGGCGCGTTGCAGGACTGACCGGTATTGTTCATCATGTGCAGAACGCCGCGCTTGACGGCCTTGTCATCTGCATCGGCAAAGATGAGGTTCGCCCCTTTGCCGCCAAGTTCCAGATGGACCTTCTTGAGCGTATCAGCCGCGTTCTTGGATATCGCGGTGCCTGCACGTGTCGAGCCGGTAAAGCTGACCATATCCACGTCGGGATGTGCGGACAGTTGGCTGCCAACACCGGCACCATCGCCGTTCACAAGGTTGAAAACACCTTTGGGAAAGCCTGCTGCATCCATGCATTCGGCAAAGATCATCGCGTTGAGCGGGCTTTGTTCAGAAGGTTTGAGAACCATGGTGCATCCGGCAATCGCTGCCGCACCGACCTTGAGTGTGATCTGGTTCAACGGCCAGTTCCATGGCGTGATCAAAGCCGCAACACCAACGGCCTCATAGATGATCCGGTCATTGGGCGCGCGGTCGCTCAGTGGTTTGTCGAACTCAAAAGCCTTGGCGGCACGAATGAAATTCTTGAGATGATACCCACCTGCTGGAACTTGTTGCTGCCGCGCCATATCGATGGGCGCGCCCATTTCCATTGAGGCCGCCTGCGCGATGTCCTCGGCCCTTTCGCTGAAGGCTTCGACCAGCTTTTCGACCAAGGCGATACGCTCTGCCGGCGGCGTCGCCATCCATCCGGGCAATGCCGCCTTGGCGGCCGCAACTGCGGCATCTGTGTCCGCCTGGGCGCCAAGCGATACAACGGCACAGGGTTCTTCTGTTGAGGGGTCAATAACATGGCAATCGTTTGTCTCGGACGGTGCCACCCATTCCCCGTTGATATAGAATTCGCGTCTCTCGATCATTCTGGACCTCCCGCATTCCCAAAGATTAACCGACCGATGGGTCGGCAATTGTGCGCCACTGTGTCACTAGGCCAAGACAGGTGCAAGAGAGGGGATGTAAGTTGACGGGGAAGGGATTAGGTGTTCGCCCATGTACGGAGCAATCAAATTCGGAAAAGGAGAATGCCATGAGTTTGCGCATCAATGATACAGTCCCCAATCTGACGGTCACGACGGATCAGGGCACGTATGCTCTGCATGATTGGATTGGCGATAGCTGGGCCATCTTGTTTTCTCACCCAAAGGATTTCACCCCGGTTTGCACCACCGAGTTCGGCGCGGTCGCGCAGTTGGCTGATGAATGGGCCAAGCGCGGAACAAAAGTGATGGGTGTTTCGGTCGATGGCGTCGAAGATCACAAGAAGTGGAAAGGCGATATCGAAGCTGTTGCCAAAACCGAAGCGGGCTTCCCGATTGTGGCGGATGAAGGTCTGGAAGTGTCCAAGGCGTTCGGAATGCTGCCTGCGGATGCCTATTTGCCGGATGGACGCACGCCAGCTGACAGCGCGACGGTGCGTTCTGTGTTCATCATCAGCCCGGACAAGAAGGTTCAGCTGATCATGACCTATCCGATGTCCGTTGGACGAAACTTTGCCGAAGTCCTCCGTGCACTGGATGGATTGCAGCGCACCTTTGGCCAGCCATTGGCCACGCCAGCCAATTGGGAAACAGGACAGGATGTCATCGTGGCTCTGTCGCTTGACGATGCCGCGGCCGAGGAAAAATACGGCGCTCTGGACAAGAAATTGCCCTATCTGCGGTTTGCCAAGAACCCGGCCTAAACGCGCTGCGGGCGCATCGCGACCCGTGCACGATACAGCGCCCTTTTGATCTCCCGCGTCAGCTTTCCGTTGGCGCGGGTTTTCTTTTGGATGGTCGAACCACCCAGTTCGCCGGTCAGTTCGCGCACCGGGCAAGGCAGGATCGCATGAACAGGTTGTCCAGTGATCCAGTGCATCTGCAAAAAGGTATCCACGGGCCGGTCGATGGTCGCGCTGGTGTCCAGAAGTCGCTGGGCCGCGTTACGGCCCACCACCTGCGCCACGGTTTGCAGCCCGATACGACGCGGCAGGATCAGCGCCGCCCGCTCTTCGCCGTCAATCGTGCGCCCTGTTTCGCGGGCCTTGGCTGGCAGGCGGACATACATGTCGGCCAGAGGATGACGGGCCAGCAACGCCTCTAGCTCAGGCCACAGTTCCGCAACGGGTTCCATGTCGTCTTCGACAATCAGCGCATGATCCCAGCCTTCGTCGATGATCCGCTGCCAAGCTGCGCGATGGCTGAGAAAACACCCAAGTTCACCGCCGCCGATTTCAAACGGGTAATGAGGCCGATGCAGATTGCCATGGGCGATCTGCGCCGCGCCGCGTGCAATGACATCCGCACCCCGCACTGCATCAATAACGTGGGCCTGTGGGAACATCTCGCATAGGCGCGCCACGTTGGGCGCGCGGCGGCTATCTCTGGGCAAATGCAGGATCAACATATTCATGGGGCAGCAATACTCTGCCCGCCTGCCCCATGCCAGCGCTTCAACAATCGTTTTTCCGTCACCGGGAATGACGAATTGGGGAATTTGGGGCGGTCATGGGGTACAATTCAAACCGAGATAAGGAATAATGATGTGACAGAACAGCCAAATCCTGAAATCGACTCGCACGCCTATGCCGTGGCCTGGAGTTCGCATTCACCCGAGGCCGTTGCGGACTATAGTGGGACCTCGCCGCGAACGGAAAAATCCAAGCCTTTCGCTGCTGGTTTGATGCAGAGTAGGAAGCCCGCCAGATTGTGGGCGAATGAACAAAAAAGGCCCCCGAAACCGGGGGCCTTTGCAATGACGTAGGTAGGAGAGGAGGTTATTCCCCTTCGCCGTCCTCACGCTTTTTCTTTTCTTCTTTCGGCATTTCTTCGCCGGTTTCCTGATCCACAATCTTCATGGACAGGCGAACCTTGCCGCGATCGTCAAAGCCCAGAAGCTTGACCCACACTTCCTGACCTTCCTTGAGAACGTCGGAAGGATGGTTCAGGCGGCGGTTTTCGATCTGGGACACGTGAACGAGGCCATCACGTTTGCCGAAGAAGTTCACGAAGGCACCGAAATCAACGATCTTGACGACCTTGCCTTTGTAGACCTTGCCTTCTTCCGGCTCTGCCACGATCGAATAGATCATGTCATAGGCCTTCTGGATGGCTTCGCCGTTCGGGCTGGCGATCTTGATCACACCGTCGTCGTTGATGTCGACCTTGGCACCCGAAACTTCCACGATCTCACGGATGACCTTGCCGCCGGACCCGATCACTTCGCGGATCTTGTCAGTGGGGATGTTCATCGTTTCGATGCGCGGTGCATGGATCGAGAAATCATTGGCCGAGGTCAACGCCTTGGACATTTCACCAAGGATGTGCATCCGGCCGTCCTTGGCCTGAGCCAAAGCCTTTTCCATGATTTCGGGTGTGATGCCCGCAACCTTGATGTCCATCTGGAGCGACGTGATGCCGTTTTCTGTCCCGGCAACCTTGAAGTCCATGTCGCCCAGATGATCTTCGTCACCCAGAATGTCGGACAGGATCGCATAGGATCCGTCGTCTTCGAGGATCAAGCCCATCGCAACGCCGGCAACCGGTGCCTTGAGCGGCACGCCCGCGTCCATCATCGACAGCGACCCGCCACAGACAGATGCCATCGAGGATGACCCGTTGGATTCGGTGATCTCGGACACCACACGGATGGTATACGGGAAATCGGTGGGTGCGGGCAGAACGGCCTGAAGCGCACGCCAAGCCAGCTTGCCGTGGCCGACTTCACGACGTCCCGGAGGGCCAACGCGACCAACTTCGCCAACCGAATAGGGAGGGAAGTTATAGTGCAGCAGGAAGTTGGATTTGAAATTGCCGTGCAGCGCGTCGATGAACTGTTCGTCATCGCCAGTGCCCAGGGTCGTTACCGCCAGAGCCTGTGTTTCACCGCGGGTGAACAGGGCAGAGCCATGCGTCCGGGGCAGCAAGCTGGTTTCTGATTGAATGCTGCGGATGTCCGTTGTCGAACGGCCATCAATTCGCTTGCCGCCTTTGACCACGTCACCGCGCAGGATACCGGCTTCGAGCTTCTTCATAGCTGAGCCGAGGTTCGAATCCGCAAGCTGCTCTTCTGTCAGGGTTGCCTTGATTGCTTCGCGTGCTGCGGAAACGGCAGAGGTGCGTTCCTGCTTGTCCGTGATTGCAAACGCAGCGCGCATCTGAGTTTCGCCTGCGGCTTTGACGGCTTCGTACAGCTCGGAATAATCCGGGGCTTCGAATTCAAACGGCTCCTTGGCGGCGTCTTCTGCCAGGGAAACGATGAGGTCGATTACGGGCTGGATCTGCTTGTGGGCAAAGTTCACCGCGCCAAGCATTTCTTCTTCGGTCAGCTCATAGGCTTCGGATTCGACCATCATGACCGCGTCACGCGTGCCCGCGACAACAAGGTCAAGCCGTTGTTCGGGGTTCAGGCGCAGGTCCTGCATGTCGTCAACTGTTGGGTTGAGAACATAGTCGCCATCGACAAGGCCCACACGACAGCCCGCAATCGGGCCCATGAAGGGCGCGCCGGAAATGGTCAGCGCTGCGCTGGCGGCAATCATCGCGACCATATCGGGGTCGTTGACCAGATCGTGCGACAGAACGGTGCACATAACCAAGACTTCATTTTTGAAGCCCGGCACGAACAGCGGACGAATCGGGCGGTCGATCAGGCGCGCGGTCAGCGTTTCTTTTTCGGTTGGGCGCGCTTCGCGCTTGAAAAAGCCACCGGGCACTTTGCCTGCGGCGTAATACTTTTCCTGATAATGAACGGTCAGCGGAAAGAAATCCTGACCGGGTTTTTGCGAACGGGCAAAAGTGACGGCGGCGTGAACCGACGTTTCGCCCAAAGTGGCGATGACCGAGCCATCTGCCTGACGGGCAACCTTGCCCGTTTCCAGTGTCAGCGTTTCTTCGCCCCACTGCATTGATTTCGTCGTAACGTTGAACATCTAGCGTATCCTGTTTGGGAGCGCTCCCGGCCCTCCGGGTCTCCCGTTTGACTGGCGGCCCCATTGCCGCCGACCCCTTCATCATTCCATGCGCCGGGGTCAAAGCGTCACGTCTCAGATGTCGCGCGCATACATGTTTTCAAACAGTTTTGAAAGAAAAGACTTCTGTGGCGGAAAATACGTCGCGACCCGGGTTCAAAACTTGGGCCTTCACCACGGCGGCACAATCGGTCAGATTATCGGTGATCATATCCGCCGGTGTCCGAAATGGGTGCTGCGGCACATTGCCAAACCGGAAAGACCAATCCCATGCTGCGCACTCCTTTTGCTCTTGTTGCCTTTGTCCTGTCATTGCTTGTGGCGGCTCCCGCCATGGCCCAGGGGGAAGTGGTTCAGCAAAGGCAAAAAGACGATGCCAAGATTCTTGCCATCGGCGATTCCCTGATGTCGTGGAACGGGTTGGGCGGGCGGTCGATACCGCAGGTTTTGTCTCAGATTCTCAAGGAACCAGTGCGAAGCCACGCCAACGTTGGCGCGTTCATGATCTACGCGTTGCCGATCTCGGGCGCGATGGGCAAGCGGATCTCGGCGCAGTTTCGGCCGGGTGACTGGGATTGGGTGGTAATGACCGGTGGCGGCAACGATCTGTGGCTTGGTTGCGGGTGCCGCAAATGCGAGGGACGGATGAACCGTATGGTATCAGCGGACGGGCGTAAGGGCGCTGTGCCCGATCTGGTGCGCCGCATTCGCAAGACCGGAGCGCGCGTTGTGTTCTTT
This sequence comes from Alphaproteobacteria bacterium, assembly GCA_030425395.1. GTDB lineage: Bacteria > Pseudomonadota > Alphaproteobacteria > Rhodobacterales > Rhodobacteraceae > JAUIAS01. The sequence goes on along the minus strand of JAUIAS010000001.1, from coordinate 123,942 downwards.
GGCTACCTGCGCAGCCCGGGAAGCGGCTCTACCATCGAGCATTGCAAGAACGAAGGCGATGCTTATGACGCCCGGCTGGCCGCGATGGCCAGCCAGATGGACGGTGTTTGGTTCCTGTCCAACGCCGATTTGGTGCCATCCGGCGACACGTCGTTCCATTCCTCGGATCGCATTCACCCGTCGCGTAAAGGCAGCATAGCGATCGCGCAACGCGTGGCGGCTTTGATCCGCCGGCATGATCCGACGCGCTGACGGCTCCCCAAATGAAAAACGCCCGCGCAATGGCGGGCGTTCCAAGTCAGGATCGTCGTGATCGTGTGCGATCAGCGGCGGATGCCCAAACGCTTGATCAGATCTTTGTACCGGGCCTCTTCCTTGCCACGCAGGTAGTCCAGCAGCTTGCGGCGCTGTGCAACCATTTTCAGAAGACCACGGCGGCCGTGGTTGTCCTTCTTGTGTGTCTTGAAGTGCTCGGTCAGCGTGGTGATACGCGAGGTCAGGATTGCGACCTGAACTTCGGGCGAACCTGTATCGCCTTCCTTGGTCGCGAATTCTTTCATCAGGCGTGCTTTTTCTTCAGCAGTGATCGACATCGGGATCTCCTTTAAAGGTTAAGGGTTATGGCGCAGGCCGGGATGTCGTCCAGCACAGGCCCGTGGAGGCTCCGCCCGAATCTATGGGCGGATGGCGGCGTATATCTCGCCATAGTCTGAAAGCAAAGGAAAAGATATTCGCGATCATCATCCCCGTTGGGGCGCAAGGACAGAAACGCTGGCCGGATCGACCTCGGCCTCGCCAAGATGTGCGACGACAGACCCATTGGCCAGCAAAACGCCATCACCGGTATCGTCAATTTCGAAAGACAGGATTGGTGCGCCTAGGGTCGCGCTGTCCCAATACAGGATCAGGCGATCCTGATCGGGGTCAAAGTCCATGATTTCTACCGGCGGCGCGTCGGTGCCATCTGAAGAAAGGACCACATCATCCTGACCCTGCCCAGTTGTCACGATATCCCCAAAACCGGCAAATATGGTGTCATCTCCATCGCCTCCGTTCAGGAAATCCATCTCGGGGCTGTCGTCTTCGCCTCCCATTCCGTCGATGACGTCATTGCCATGCCCACCGAAAAGGGTGTCTGCCCCAGCTCCGCCGGACAGGTGATCGTTGCCAAGTCCACCGCTCAGAGCGTCGTTCCCGCTCCCGCCGGCCAAAGTGTCATCTCCGCCTGATCCGATCAGGGTGTCGTCCTCGACCCCGCCCGACAGCGAATCGTTGCCTTCGCCGCCTGTCAGGTGGTCGTGCCCTGAGTCGCCTGACAGGGTGTCATCCCCGTCTTCGCCGATCAAAGTGTCATCGCCCGCACCGCCGCTGATAGTGTCGTCTCCGCCATATCCATTAAGTGCTTCCTGTCCGTCGTTGCCGCTAACCACGTCATCGCCGTCATAGGCCGCGATCCAGTCGGTGCCTTCGCGGCTGACAATTTCATCGTCAGCGGGTGTGCCGGTCTGACCGTCGAAGGAATCGGATGCTTCAGGCGCGGTCAAAGCATCCAACCCGGTCACCGCGTGGCCGGTTTCGGTGTCATTTTCGGTCAGATCTCCACTATTGCTTTCTTCTGTGTCGTCGTCATTGTCGTCAAAATCGAGCATGGCAGCCGTTCCGACCGCAAACAGCCCCATCAGGCCCGCGATAAAAAGCATATCACCCTTCCAGTTCTGGATACCGATCCCACCACTGTGGATCATCCCATCCGGGAACTGTTCAGGTCAAAGCTAATTGAATCAGGTGGTTAACGCGTTGGCAACCACAATTCAGGCTGGCGGGCATAGGCCACGTAAAGCGGATGGCGTGGCAACCCTGCCTTGGTCAACCCCAGATGAAAAAGAGCATGCCCCGACCCGCGTAAGAGCGTCTCGACCTCGGTGCCGCGATCAAGAAAAAGCCCGTGCACACCCCATGCGGCGATGGTCAGATCGGCCCATCCGGCCCCCTGCAGCACGATGGCATCGTTGGCTGAGCCGACAGGTTCAATGGCCTTGCGTAACCCCGCCGGATCGGTGTCGCGCCAAGCAAAGATATTGGTGGCCATGAAGCCGCCAAACCCAAGCGCGCGCGCGCGTCGCTCGCACCGTTCGATCGTCGGATCGTTCTGGGCCTCGGTCGCGGTGGAAGGGTTCAGCATCACGAACATCACGCGCCGCCCTGCGTCATCCCAAACCCGTTTGAGAGAATAGCGATAGCGTTCGCAGGGCGAATACTCGGCCACTGATTCCGCGTCGCCCTTGAGAAAACGCCGCGAAATGGGTTGCTCAACCAATGTTGAACACCCGGCTTGGATGCAACTGGCCGGATTTGTAGCGCCCGACCGCCACCGGGACGCCGTCATGGATCGCCCAGCATTCATCGCCATATTCCGCATCGCCGGGCAGCACTGTTCCCGGGTTGCCATTGCGCAACCGGGCCGCGCCGTCCGCGGTGCAGGTCAGTCTGGGCAGGTCAGCCAATCCGGTTTCGATGGGTAGTAGGCATTCATCCAGGTCGGGCGTGCGGGCCTTCGCTTCCACTTGCTCCAGAGTCACCGCGTCCTCAACCTCGAAAGGTCCGGACCAAACCCGGCGCAATTCGCGCACATGGCCGTAACATCCCAGCGCCTCGCCCAAATCGCGCGCGATGGACCGGACGTAACCGCCCTTGCCGCAAACCATCTCGAACTCGGCATGATCGGCATCAGGCCTGTCGGTAAGGATCAACTCATCCACCCATAGCGGTCGGGCTTGAATTTCTACGGTTTCACCGTCGCGCGCGCGTTTATAGGCCCGCTCCCCGTCTATCTTCACCGCGGAAAATTGTGGCGGTACCTGCATGATGTCGCCCAAAAACGCGGGCAACGCATCTTTGATCTGATCGTCGCTGGGGCGGGCATCCGACGTGGTCAGAATTTCGCCTTCGGCATCATCGGTATTGGTCGCGGCTCCGAAGCGCACGGTAAAACGGTAGGCTTTCAGCGCGTCCGTTACATAGGGGATCGTCTTGGTTGCTTCACCCAGCGCCACGGCCAGAACACCGGTGGCATCGGGGTCCAGCGTTCCTGCATGTCCCGCTTTTTTGGCGTTCAGCGCCCAGCGCACCTTGTTCACCACGGCGGTCGATGTCGGCCCCGCGGGTTTGTCGATGATGAGCCAGCCCGAAATATCGCGCCCCTTGCGTGCCATGTTGCGCCTGTCCGTCGTGGTTTCCAGAGCGGCGGCTTATACCCTTCGGGTTTCGCGCGTCAATGGTGGGTTATTTGGATGCGCCCACGATGGCGATGATTGGCCCCATGCGAAATCCGGGGTCATCCCGCCCGGCCCCTGCATCGAACAGCCTTGAGATGTTGCCATCCAAGTATAATGCGGACGGTAGCCCCAAATGATCACGAAACAGCGATGCGAAGTCGTGGAAATTCACAACGCCTTCGGATTTGGCAAAGACCACATGGGTGCCGTCTGCGCTGGTGCCAACCCCGTTGCGGATATAGCGGCTGTCGCTTTGGGGTAAGAATCTAGGATGCAGTTCCCCGTCAATAACCAGCATCGGCCCCGATTGCGTGGCAAAGCGGCAATCAGGCCGGTCGCGAACATAGGTCTCGGTTTCGATCACCTTGGCGCTGTCGGCCGCCACACAGAATATTCCGTTTGGCACCATTCCGAAATTGCCCGGCCCGGCCCCTTCGATCACACGCATCATTTCGCGGCCGTCTTCGACATAATGGCCGACCGGGCTTCGATCCGGGTGATACATGCCACCGTTCATCGCGAACAGGAGGGTTTTGCCGCTTGCGTCCAGCATATTTGACAAGCGTGAAAAATGGCCAAGCGGCTGACCATTTGTGCCGTTGAGAAAGATGCGGATATCGTCTCGTGTGGCGTCGGCTTCGCAGACTGTGAATGTCTGCGCGCGAAATTCGACGCTCTTGCAAAACGGCTGGGCCTCAGGCTCGGACGCGGCGACCGCGCTGCCGATCAACCAGACGGCCAGACCGGCCAGCGGCTTCACGATTCCACGTCCCGCCGCACCTCATCCTGCGCGAACAGCCGACGGGTTTCGTCCAGTTGGTCGAAGGTTTCGTCGATACGGAACCGCAAATCAGGGGCAAACTTCAGCGAAAGTTTCTTGCCGATGATCCGGCGCAGTTCACCCTTGTTGCGCGCCAGGAGTTGAACCACGTCTTCCTTGCCCGTGCCACCCAGCGGCAGCACATAGGCCGTGGCGATCTTGAGGTCAGGTGACGTGCTGACTTCTCCCACGGTGATGGACAGTCGGTTCAGTTCCGGGTCGTGGATATCACCCCGTGCCAATACCTCGGAGAGTGACCGGCGAATGAGTTCGCCGACACGAAGCTGTCTTTGAGAAGGGCCAGGCCCGTCGTGGAATTTGTTCTTACCCATACCCCTCACTTACGCCTGCTGACAGGCTTTGCCAAGCGACCAGCACTCGGATAAGGACAAGCCAAGCCAAGAGGAGACACAGATATGACCACGCAGCCGGGAATCGTCGTGACGGGAGCATCGGGACGGATGGGCCAGATGCTGGTCCAAACCATTCGTGGCAGCGACAAGGCGACGGTCAGCGGTGCGGTCGAGCGTGAAGGGCATCCGTGGATCGGTCAGGATCTGGGCGAAGCGATGGGCGGTGCGCCGATTGGTGTGCGTGTCACCGATGACCCGCTCGAGGCATTCGCCACCGCGCAGGCGGTCGTGGACTTCACAGCCCCTCAAGCAACACTTGATTTTGCCCGTTTTGCAGCGCAAGCGCGTTTGGTGCATGTGATCGGCACAACCGGTATGTCTGAAGACCAGATCGCCGCGCTGGAACCGGCTTCGCGCCATGCGGTGATCGTCAGAGCTGGCAACATGAGCCTTGGGGTGAACCTTTTGACCAAGCTGACGCGTATGGTATCGGCGGCGCTGGGCGAAGAGTTCGACATCGAAGTGATCGAGGCGCACCATAATCAGAAAGTTGATGCGCCATCAGGCACCGCCCTGATGCTGGGAGAAGCGGCCGCCGAAGGCCGCGGCGTGGATTTGAGTGAAGTGGCCGACAGAGGCCGCGATGGCATCACTGGTGCACGCAAGCCGGGTGATATCGGTTTCACCGCGATCCGTGGCGGCGATATCGTTGGTGAACATGATGTGTTATTTGCGGGCGCGGGCGAACGCATTGTGCTGCGCCATGTCGCGACTGATCGCGCGCTGTTCGCGCGTGGCGCGCTGCGCGCCGCCCTCTGGGGGCAAGGAAAAACGCCCGGTCAATATGACATGATGGATGTACTTGGTCTGTAAGTGGGCTTTTAGTGGTCTGGCGACAAGGCGTTTCAGTGCAGTCACTGACGGCGATAGCGCCGATGTGATCGGTATTGTCGTGTCGCGACTCATCCAGTTGTGGTATTGTTGCGTATCCAAGTCATAGCGTTCCTCATGGGGATAGATATGCCGATAAGAACCGCATTTGCAGCGATGGTGTTTGGGCTGTCTTTCGGAATGGCAGCCGCCGCACCCGCGTGGGCCGAATTCGACAAGATCAGCGATGAAGGCGAATTTCAGAACATTGTTTCGGGCAAGGTGCTGACCCGCCCGTTGGTCAAGCTTGAGGTATCGCCGCAGGGCGAGATTTCAGGTCGCGGGGCGACGTGGGAGATCACAGGCCAATGGTCGTGGCGCGACGGATACTTCTGCCGCGAACTGGTGTGGGGTGGCAGCAATCTGGGATTTAACTGTCAGGAAGTTCGCGTAAACCGTGATCGGATACGGTTTACATCTGATCGCGGCCGCGGCGATTCGGCAGATTTCCGTCTGCGCTGATCCCGCCAGCCATGGCGATCAAAAGTCGATCGCTATGCCCTTCTTTTCCCAGTCACCATACCTGACAGGCTCGGGGCCGTCTCTTCCGCCAAGTTCTTTTGGCATGGCCTTCAGCCGTGCCTCTTCTTTTTCGCGGCGTTCCTGGGCCTCGGCCAATGCCCGCTGTGCAGCCGCGGGCAGAGATGATTCGGAAGCAGTTTGGTCGTCGGACATGGGCGGGTTCCTTCGCGTTCTTGCCCCTGATATACGCCGCCCATGCGCGGCAGCAAGCCCGCGCCATTCATGAAAGGGCGCATGCCGATGTCGGAGAGCGGAATTCCTGCGCGCAAGGCCGCGATTCACTTGCTGGAAAAGGTCACCGCCGAAGGCAATCTGATCTCGGAATGCATGGCGGCGGGTGTCTTGGACGCGCTTGCGCCCGAAGATCGCGCCCGCGCCCAAAGGCTTGCCACCCTGACCTTGCGATGGCTGGAACGGGTCGATCGTCTGCTGGCGCGTCATCTGCGCAAGGCACCACCGGATTTCGTGCGCAACGCGTTGCGATTGGGCACGGCGGAACTGATCGCAGGAGGGGCAGCACATGGTGTTGTCAACGACGTGGTCCAGATCATCGGGCGTCATCGCCGGCATGGGGCGCTAAAGGGATTGGCCAATGCGGTGTTGCGCAAGGTTGCCCAGACTGAACCGGCCAAATGGGAAGGCTTGCGTATCCCGCGCCTGCCAAACTGGTTGCGCAAGCCGCTGGTTCGGGCCTGGGGCCCGGAGGCGGTTGCAGGGATGGAGCGTGCGCATTTCGCGGCGGCTCCGGTTGATCTGACAATTCCCGGCGGTGCGGAGGCATGGGCCGACCGTCTGCCGGGCGTAATTTTGCCGAGTGGCAGTCTGCGTCTTAACGACCCCGGCCAGATCAGCGCCTTGCCGGGGTATGACGAAGGCGCATGGTGGGTGCAGGATGCTGCTGCCACTTTTGCCGTGCACTGGCTTGCTCCGAAAAAGGGCGAAACCGTTCTCGACCTTTGCGCGGCGCCGGGCGGCAAGACGATGCAGATCGCGGCAACTGGCGCGCAGGTCCGTGCGGTGGATAGCTCGGCCAACCGTCTTGAGCGTCTTCGCCAGAACCTTGCGCGCACCGGCCTTGTGGCCAACATCGCCACAGGTGATGTCTTTGACGAAACTGGTGCGTATGACGCGGTCCTCCTCGATGCGCCGTGCTCTGCCACAGGGACGATTCGAAGACATCCCGATTTGCCCTTTGCCAAGGATGGATCGGAGTTCGGCGCGCTTATTGATTTGCAATCGGCTATGATCGACCATGCTTGGTCCCTTGTTCGGCCCGGCGGCAGGCTTGTTTTCTGCACCTGCTCGCTTTTGCCTGACGAAGGTGAAGTGCAGGGAGAAGAGGCGCTGGCACGGCTGCCGGGGGCGACCGCCGCTTCCTGTGATCTGCCCGGCGTCGATCCCGCTTGGATCACCGAAGAAGGGGGGCTGCGCTTGCGGCCCGACTATTGGCCCGAACTGGGCGGGATGGATGGGTTCTATGTGCTGCGCCTGAACAAACCCGCCTGATACGCTTTGTCGGTGACTTGTGTGTGCGCAGGCGCTATTGTCTTGTTCACAGCGCCATAGAGCGTGAGAGGCAGGACGCATGATATCCTTGGATCGGATTTCCGAGACGGGAACCGCTATTCTCAACCGGGTATACGCCCGGCGGAGCCGCAGGAAATCTGCGGCGAAGGGATTTGTGTATCAACCCGAACCCCGCACAATCGGCACATTCGCCCGTGGCAGACAGTTGATGGCCGGCAACCTGCTGTTTGCGGGATACCTGATCGAAGGGGCCGATAAATCCCTATGGGATGTTGAGGCTCCAAACTGGAGCTTTGATGCAGAAACCCACGGGTTTGGCTGGCTCGACGATCTGGCGGCCGTGGGTGATCACAACGCGCGACAATGCGCGCAGCGCTGGCTTTGGGACTGGATCGACCGGTACGGCGATGGCCGTGGGCCGGGTTGGACGCCAGATCTGGCCGGGCGACGGCTGATCCGCTGGATCAATCACGCTCTATTTCTTTTGCGGGGGCAGGAACGCGAGAAAAGCCAGGCGTTCTACCGCGCATTGTCTGCACAGACCTGGTTTTTGTCCCAGCGATGGCAAGGCGCGGCCCCCGGTCTGCCCCGGTTCGAGGCATTGACCGGCCTGATTTATGCGGGACTTGCCCTTCAGGGCATGGAAGAACTTGCTGATCCGGCTGTTCGCGAACTGGCACGCGAATGTGCCACTCGGATTGACGATCAAGGCGGGCTGCCCACCCGAAACCCCGAAGAACTGCTTGAAGTGTTTACCTTGCTGGTCTGGGCATCCGCCGCCTTGTCCGAGGCAGGCAGAAGCACGCCGCCGGGCCATCAGGGTGCCATACAACGGATCGCACCGACCTTGCGGACCCTTCGACATGCGGATGGCGGGCTGGCCCGGTTTCACGGTGGCGGCCGCGGGTTGGAGGGACGCTTGGATCATGCGCTTGCGGCAAGCCATGTGATCGACCGCCATTCCGACGGCCTGTCCATGGGCTTTGCGCGTCTGTCCGGGGGGCGCACCAGCCTTGTGATTGATGCTGCACCGCCGCCTGCTGCACGCGCGTCTTATAATGCGCATGCCTCCACCCTCGCGTTTGAACTGACCTCGGGCCGCCGGCCCCTGATCGTCAATTGCGGGGCGGGCGGTTCGTTCGGCATCGAATGGCGACGCGCCGGACGTGCGACGCCATCGCATTCAACCCTGTGTCTGGACGGATTTTCCAGCGCGCGCTTGGGGGCGTCGCCGCGTGGGACCAATCACGAACCTCTTGTGCAGTTGCCGCAGACCGTGCCGATCCAGATCACACGCATCTCTGACGGCTTGAAATTCGAAGGCGGCCACGATGGGTATGTCGCCAGCTATGGGCTGACCCACGCGCGGTCACTGGAGTTGACTCTGGACGGGCGCGGGATGGTTGGAGAAGATATGCTTCTTGCTCTCGATGATGCGGCCAAGCGGAGATTTGACACCCGGCTTGATGCTGGAACGCTCAAGGGGATAGCCTTTGATATCCGGTTCCATCTTCATCCCGAGGTGGACGCGACCCTTGATCTGGGCGGTGCTGCGGTGTCCATGGCCCTCAAAAGCGGCGAAATCTGGATTTTCCGTCACGACGGCACCGGCGATCTGGCTTTGGAACCCAGTGTTTACCTTGAGAAGGGACGCCTCAAGCCCCGCGCGACAAAACAGGTCGTTCTATCTGGTCGCGCGATGGAGTATGCGACGCGCATCCGGTGGTCTTTGGCCAAAGCGCAGGATACTGCGGTGGCCATCCGCGACCTGAACCGCGATGACCCCGAAGCATATGACGAATAGCTGAACAGGACCTTTTCCAGATGACCGACCTCGCACCAATCCGCCGTGCCCTTCTTTCCGTTTCCGACAAGACCGGTCTGGTCGATCTGGGCCGCGCGCTTGCTGCGCGTGGTGTCGAACTGCTCAGCACCGGAGGGTCAGCCAAGACGTTGCGCGACGCAGGGCTGGAAGTCCGAGACGTGGCGGACGTGACCGGATTTCCCGAAATGATGGACGGTCGGGTCAAGACACTGCACCCAAAGGTGCACGGCGGGCTTCTGGCGTTACGCGACAACGATGCACATGTTGCGGCGATGCAGGACCACGACATCGGTGGAATCGACCTGCTGGTAGTCAACCTTTATCCGTTTGAGGCCGCTCTTGCCCGCGGCGCGGAATATGATGAGATGATCGAGAACATCGACATCGGCGGCCCTGCGATGATCCGGGCTGCAGCCAAGAACCACAGCTTTGTTGCCACTGTCGTCGATGTCGAAGACTACGCTGCGCTGCTGGCGGAACTGGACGCAAATGATGGTGCCACCAGCTATGCCTTTCGCCAGCGACTGGCGCAGATCGCTTATGCGCGGACCGGGGCCTATGATGCTGCTGTGTCAAACTGGATGGCCGGCGCTATCGGCGAAGCCGCCCCGCGTCGTCGCGTTGTTGCAGGCACGCTGACACAAACATTGCGCTATGGCGAAAACCCGCACCAGAATGCGGCCTTTTATGTGGATGGTTCCGCGCGACCCGGCGTGTCGACCGCCACCCAGCATCAGGGCAAGGAATTGTCCTTTAACAACATCAACGATACCGATGCAGCATTTGAATTGCTGAGCGAGTTTCCCGCGCAGGACGGTGCGGCCTGCGTTATCATCAAGCACGCCAACCCCTGCGGTGCCGCATGCGGTGCCACCTTGGCCGACGCCTATCGTAATGCCTTTGATTGCGATCGAACCAGCGCCTTTGGCGGAATTGTCGCCTTGAACCAGACACTTGATGCCGACACCGCCCGCGAGATCACCCAGATATTTACCGAAGTGGTCATCGCCCCCGATGCGACCGATGACGCAAAGGAGATATTTGCCGCCAAAAAGAACCTGCGCCTGCTGACCACCGGCGCACTGGCCGATCCCCGCACGGCTGGACTTGCCTGGAAACAGGTGGCGGGTGGTCTTTTGGTGCAGGACAAGGACACTGGCTTTGTCGATGCAGGTGATCTGCGCGTGGTGACCAAGCGCCAACCGACCGAGGCCGAACTGAGCGATTTGCGCTTTGCCTGGAAAATCGCGAAACACGTGAAATCGAACGCCATCGTTTATGTCAAGAACGGCGCGACTGTCGGCGTAGGTGCAGGGCAGATGAGTCGCGTGGACAGCGCTTTGATCGCAGCCAAGAAAGCAGAGCGCATGGCCGAGGCGCTGGGCCTGCCCGCCCCGTTGACCCAAGGTTCGGCGGTGGCTTCGGACGCGTTCTTCCCTTTCGCCGATGGTCTTCTAGAAGCGGCGGCGGCGGGTGCGTCTTGCGTGATCCAGCCGGGCGGATCCATGCGCGATGACGAAGTGATTGCCGCTGCCGATGAAGCCGGGCTTGCCATGGTGTTTACCGGCATGCGCCACTTCCGCCACTAGGGGGTATCGGGTGCGCAACCTTTTCTGGGCCGGATTTTGGGCGTTTCTCGCCGATCAAGCGAGCAAATATGCGATTCTCTATGTGCTGGCTCTGCCGGACGTGCGCCATGTCTCGGTGCTGCCGCCTTTGCTGAATTTTTTCTACGGTGAAAACCGGGGCATTAACTTCGGCCTTTTCGATGGAGCCCCGGATGCGATGCGCTGGGTTTTGATCGTTTTTTCTCTCGTGGTGGTGGCTGGGGTGCTTTACTGGGTGCGGCGCACGGCGGCGCAGGACTGGCGCATTGCCATATCGGCCGGATTTCTGGTTGGGGGCGCTCTCGGCAACGTGGTGGATCGGTTGATTTACGGCTTTGTCGTGGATTTCCTGAATGTGTCGTGCTGTGGTATCAACAACCCCTTTGTGTTCAATGTTGCAGATGTGTTCATTTTTCTGGGCGCGGCAGGGATCATCCTGTTTGATCGTGGCGATGGTATGAAAAACCCCTCGTGACCTCCGGCGCGGGATGCGTTAGAGATGGGCGAAACTGGCGGGAGAAGCGATATGAACGTGTCGCACGGTGCATTTCTGGTGATGATCATGGCGTTGGCCGGATGCTCGGACGCGGGTCTGCGTGATCTACGGTCGAACACGAGCGGCCCGGATGAATTTCTGGTTCTTCCGGTCAAGCCGCTTAGCGCGCCTGACAACTATTCGGACCTGCCCGAACCCGCACCCGGGTCGAGCAACCTTGTCGATCCCAATCCCAAGGCCGAAGCCGTTGCCGCATTGGGCGGACGGATCTCTGCCTCCGAGGGTATCCCAGCCTCGGACGCCGGGCTTGTCCAATACGCAAGCCGCCATGGCGTGCCGGGCGATATCCGTGAAACCCTTGCTGCAGAAGACGAAGCGTTCCGCAAGCGGCGCGGTCGCCTGACGCAAATCCGTCTGTTCCGCACCGACCGTTATAGCCAGGTCTATAACAAGCAGGGGCTGGATCCCTTCGCTACGACCCTTAGGGCCCGCGGGTCCGGGCTGGCGACACCGACATCGCCGCCGGAAACCAACAGGTAATCCTTCACGATTGCGCCATGTCGGCTTGAACACTGGCTTCGCACGCGTAACTTGTTCCCGGTGAAACCTATCCGTATCAACCGAAGGAACAATTATGCTGCGCGCACTTTGTCTGTCGCTTGCGGGCGTCTTGTCCGGCACCGTCGCCCCGGCGCAATCCATCAACGATGCGGTCACGTCATTCACGCTTGAAAACGGGATGGACGTGGTCGTCATCGAAGATCATCGCGCCCCCGTCGTGCAACACATGGTCTGGTATCGGGCCGGGTCTGCCGATGAACCCAAGGGGTCATCCGGCGTCGCACATTTCCTTGAACATCTGCTGTTCAAGGCAACCGACACGATGAAAGCCGGTGAATTGTCCGCCACCGTGGCCGAAAACGGTGGCACCGACAACGCCTTTACCAGCTACGACTATACTGCTTATTTTCAGCGGGTTGCCTCTGATCGTCTTGATCTGATGATGAAGATGGAGGCGGACCGGATGCGAAATGTCCGCCTGACCGAACGCGATATCGTCACCGAACGCCGCGTCATCATTGAGGAACGGAACCAGCGGGTCGAGAACAATCCCCGCGCGTTGTTTTCGGAACAGATGAACGCCACACTGTATCTCAATCATCGCTACGGTGTGCCGATCATCGGCTGGATGCACGAAATGGAAACACTGGATATGGAGGACGCACTGTCGTTCTACCGGACCTATTACGCCCCCAACAATGCGATCCTTGTCGTATCCGGTGATGTGACACCAGACGCAGTGCGCGAAATGGCTGAGCGCCATTACGGGGTGATCCCGGCCAATCCCGATCTGCCACCCCGGTTGCGGACAGAAGAGCCGCCGCACCGCGCTGCGCGGCGTCTGACCTTTGCGGATCCACGTATTGCGCAACCCTATGTCTCGCGGTCCTACATCGCACCCGAGCGTGATGCCGGTGATCAGGACAAGGCTGCTGCCCTCGTCCTGCTGGCTGAGGTTCTAGGTGGTGGAACCACATCGTTCTTGACGGAAAAGCTCCAGTTCGATGATCAAAAGGCCGTCTATACCGGTGCCTTCTACGGGTCGGTTTCGCTGGACGATACGTCCTTTGATCTGGTGATCGTGCCCGCGCCGGGCGTGTCGCTAGAAGAAGCCGAAGCATCCCTTGACGCGGCCTTGGCCGAATTCATCGAAACCGGTGTCGATCCAGAACAGCTGCAACGCATCCGCACCCAACTGAAGGCGTCGCAGATTTATTTGCGCGACAATGTCGATGCGGTTGCCCGCCAATACGGGCGGGCGCTGACTTCGGGACTAACGATTGCCGATGTGCAGGCCTGGCCCGAACTTTTGCAATCGGTCACCGAAGAAGACATCGTAGAAGCGGCCCGGGCCGTGCTGCGGCCTGAACATTCCGTTACAGGATACCTCATGCAAGCGGAGGCCATCAGCCAATGAAACCTTTCTTTGCAGCAGTTATTGCGTGGATGATAGCGTGGCCTGCCCTGGCAGCGGTGGATATCCAGAAGGTCGAAACCAACAGCGGCCTGACGGCGTGGCTGGTCGAAGACCATTCGATCCCGTTTACTGCGCTGTCGTTGCGGTTTCGGGGCGGCACGTCCCTTGATGCCGATGGCAAGCGGGGCGCGATCCATCTGATGACGGGCCTTCTGGAAGAAGGCGCAGGCGAACTTGATGCGCGTGCCTTCGCCCGCGAGGCCGAAGAACTGGCTGCGCGTTATGGTTTCAGCGCGAGCGATGACCAAGTCACCGTCACCGCGCAATTCCTGACCGAAAACCGGGACGCGGCAGTTGCCCTTCTAAAATCCGCGATAAGCGAACCGCGTTTCGATCCAGATGCAATCGAACGTGTTCGCCAGCAAGTATTGTCCGGTCTGCGATCTGATGCGCAGGATCCCAACGATATAGCGGGCAAGACGTTTCGCGCGCTGGCTTATGGCGATCACCCCTATGCCACCGATGGCAAGGGAACCATTGACAGTGTCACGGCTCTGAGCCGGGATGATCTGGCCGACGCTCACAGCCGCGCGATGGCGCGCGACCTGGTATATGTCGCAGCCGTGGGCGATATCACGCCGCAAGACCTGTCTGTCCTTCTGGATGATTTGTTGGCCGATCTGCCGCAAACTGGTGCCCCTATGCCCGGCGAAGTAGCCGTTGATTTGGAGGGGGGCGTCACAGTCGTGGATTTCGACACGCCGCAGTCAGTGGCCCTTTTCGGTCATGCGGGAATGAATCGCGATCACCCCGATTTCTTTGCTGCATACGTGATGAACCACATCCTTGGTGGTGGCGGTTTCGAAAGCCGCCTGATGACCGAGGTGCGTGAAAACCGTGGTCTGACTTATGGCATATATTCATACCTTATGCCCAAGGATCACGCCGCCGTTTATCTGGGGTCTGTGGCTTCGGCCAACGGCAGTATCGCCGAAGCCGTCTCTGTCATTCGTGAAGAATGGGCCAAGCTGGCACGGGACGGGGTCAGCGCCGAGGAACTGGAGGCGGCCCAAAAATACCTGACCGGCGCGTATCCGTTGCGCTTTGACGGCAATGCGCGGATCGCCGACATCATGGTTTCGATGCAGATGGATGGCCTGCCCATCGACTATATCAACACCCGCAATGCCAAGGTCGAAGCCGTCACCCTTGATGACATCCGGCGCGTGGCGGACACGTTGATGCAACCGGAACGGCTGCATTTTGTTGTTGTTGGCAAACCCACAGGCCTCGACGGATAAAGGATGCTTTAGACGCCGTAGGGCACCCAGACGGTCTTGATCTCCGTCGCCGCGTCAAGGAACCGGCGTACGGAGGTTGCCCCGTAATCGGTGTCTTGTCCGTTGTTTACCCACGTCCTCTTGAGATTTCCGGCCGATAGACGTTCGATTTCGCCGGACAGGTCGGTTGAGGAAAAACACCACATCGCGTCCAGATCGGCGTGGGATGCCATTGGTTCTGCCAAATCCGCATGTGGTCCGGTCAGGATGTTTACCACACCGGCGGGCACGTCCGAGGTGTCCAACACCTGATAGAAATCCGTGGCCGACAAGGGGTAGGGCGCGCTTGCGGCCAAAACCACGCGATTGCCCATCGCAAGCGCCGATGCCATCACGGTAACCAATCCCAACAACGGACGTGCGTCGCAGCACAGCGCGCCGATAACACCCACCGGTTCGCGCATGGCCAAAGCGACTCCGCGCATCGGCACGGCGCGGGTCTGGCCGTCGAACTTGTCGGCCCATGCCGCAAACCGGAACAGGGCGTCAACGCTCTGGCTCACCTCGCGCGCTCCATCGCGCCGCCCGGTCATCTGGTTGATCCGGTTGGCGAACTCTCCCGCGCGCGCTTCGAGGTTTTCACCAATGTAATACAGGATCTGCGCTCGCAAATGTGCAGTGCTGGCGGACCATGCCTTGGCACCGCGTGCGGCCTCTACCGCGTTGCGCACATCCTTGCGCCCGGCAATCGGCACATGTGCGATCAGTTTGCCGCCCTTGCCAAAGACAGGTTGCGAATACCCGCCATCCGGCCGCGCCTGTTTGCCCCCGATATAAAGTTTGGCTGTCCGGTCGATGCCTTCGTTGATTGTCGTGCCGGTGCCCGAGGTTATCGCCTGCACGGGCTTGATCTTGGTGGTCTTGGTCTTGGCGCGGGTATAGGCCGCCATGCCTTCCCAACCGCCTTCGCGGCCAAAGCCGCTTTCCTTCACACCACCAAACCCGGCGGCGGCGTCGAACATGTTGGTGCCGTTGATCCAGACCACGCCGCAAGCCAGCTTTGGCGCGATGTCCAGCGCAAGATTGATGTTCTCGCTCCAGACCGTTGCAGCAAGCCCATAGCGCGTGTTGTTGGCCAGTTCGACGGCCTCGGATGGGGTGCGGAATGTGGTCGACACCAGAACCGGCCCGAAAATTTCCTCCTGCATCAGGGGATCGCTCGGGCTGAGACCGGAAATATACGTCGGCGGGTAAAAACACCCGGATTGGGGCATCTCGCAGGGTTGATACACCGTTTCGGGCAGTGCCGTGGCCACCAATTCCGCGATGCGCGCCTTTTGGACGGGATGCACGACGGCACCCACATCAATAGATTTATCCAACGGATCGCCAACGCGAAGCTTGGCCATCCGTCGCCGCAATTTGTCCTCGAACCGTTCTGCTATTGGTGCATGCAGCAAAAGCCGTGATCCTGCACAACAGACTTGCCCCTGATTGAACCAGATCGCATCGACCAAACCTTCGACCGCGCTGTCGATATCGGCGTCGTCGAAAACGATATAGGGCGATTTCCCGCCCAGTTCGAGCGTGAGCGCCTTGCCCCGACCGGCGGTGGTGGCACGGATCGCGCGGCCGACCTCGGTTGACCCGGTAAAGGCGATCTTGTCCACGCCATCATGGGCCGTGATCATTTCGCCGACCGCACCGTCACCGGTAACGATATTCACCACCCCTTTGGGCAAACCAGCCTGACGGCAGATATCTGCAAAACATAGAGCGGTCAGCGATGTGTATTCCGCAGGCTTCAGGACAACGGTATTGCCCGCCGCGAGCGCTGGCGCGATCTTCCACGCCAGCATGAGCAAGGGGAAGTTCCACGGCACGATCTGGCCGCATACACCAATGGCCACGCGGTCAGGCATCTCCGTGTCCATGATCTGGGCCATGCCTGCGTGAAAATAGAAATGCCGCTGGGCCAGCGGGATATCCACGTCGCGCGCCTCGCGGATTGGTTTGCCGTTGTCCAGCGTTTCCAGAACCGCCAGCAGGCGAGCGTGTTTTTGCATCAGCCGCGCGATTGCATAGAGATGCCGTGACCGCCCTGCGCCGCCCAACCGGGCCCACCCAGCCTGTGCGCGCCGTGCCGCGCGCACTGCAGCGTCAACTTCAGCGGAGGTGGCCTGTGTGATGCAGGCCAAGGTTTCGCCGGTTGCGGGGCTGACGCTGTCAAAAACCGCGCCCGGTTCTGTAAACGCACCGTTGATGAAATGGCCAAACCTGTCGCCCTGATCCACCAGCCATGCCAGTGCGTCGGCCGCCGTCTCAGGGGCCGTACCATATTCCATACGGTCGAAAATTTCGGGTATCTGCATCGCTTATCCCATCGCGTGCCGCCACGACGCCGAATAGGCTCCAGTGACGTGATGTTCCAACTGCCGTTCGATATCGCCCAACAAAGATGACGCGCCAAAGCGGAAAAGATCGGGGCGCAGCCAGCGGTCGCCCAGTTCTTCCTTGATCATGGCCAGATAGCTGATTGCGTCCTTGGCCTTGGAAATGCCGCCCGCCGGTTTGTAGCCTATGCGAAACCCGGTCTGGTCGTGGTAATCGCGGATCGCGCGCATCATGACCAGACTGACCGGCAGCGTCGCATTTACGCTTTCCTTCCCGGTTGATGTCTTGATGAAATCGGCTCCTGCCATCATGCACACCAACGACGCACGCGCGACATTTTCCAGTGTGCCCAATTCGCCCGTGGCAAGGATCGCCTTGACATGCGCCTCGCCGCAGGCGGCGCGAAAGGCGCGCATTTCGTCATACAGCGCCTGCCAGTTTCCTGTCAGTACATGCCTGCGCGAAATCACGATATCAATCTCGCTGGCCCCGGCCTTGACGCTTTCACCGATCTCGGCGACGCGCAGGTGGAACGGCGACAGTCCGGCCGGAAATCCGGTTGAGACCGCCGCGACCGGAATGCCGGTTTGGGCGAGCGCGGCAACCGCCGCCGGAACCATGTCATGATAGACGCACACCGCACCAACGGTCAGTGCCTCCATCCCGATCGCTGCCGCGATATCTCGGCGGATCGGATGAGCGGCCTTGGCGCACAGGCGGCGCACGCGGTCTTCTGTGTCATCACCCGATAGGGTGGTCAGGTCGATGCACGATACTGCCCGGCACAGCCAGGCGGCCTGATGAGCCTTCTTGACGCTGCGCCGCGCAGGCAGGCTCGCGGCCCGACGTTCAATGGCCGACCGGTTCGCACGCGCGGACAAGACCCAATCGAGATCAAGCGCGGTTCCGGGATTGCGCGGTTCCGTGACTTGCGGAAGCTGCGCGGTTTTTTCATGGGTATGCGTCATTGAAAGCTGCGGTTGCCAAGGTTGATCCAAAGCGTCGCACGCGGTCTGCCATTTGGCAAGAAAGCCTGTCATCTCAGCATTTGGTTCAGATCATTGCACTCTTTGTTGCAAATAATTCTCAAGAGCATTGACGAAGTGTTAAATCAACCTCATATGTAGCCGGTGCAGAAAATGATGGGGAAGTTATGCAATTTGAACGTCGGTCCTTTCTGATTGCTCTTGCCGCGCTCGCCGTCGCCCGCCCCGCCTTTGCGGCGGCACCTTTGTCGGTGGTGACTACCACCGCGATGATTGCTGACGCGGTGCGGCAGGTCGGTGGTGATCATGTTGCGGTGCGCGCGCTTATGGGGCCGGGGATTGATCCCCATGCCTATCGTCAGACGCGCACAGACCTTGCGTTATTGTATCGGGCCGATGCGATCTTCTGGAACGGGCTCTACCTCGAGGCCCAGATGGAAGACCTGCTTGTTGATCTGGGACGGCGCAAGCCTGTGTTTGCGCTTGGCGATGATTTCCCGACAGGGAAATTACGGGCACACGAAGACTATGCCGACAGATTCGACCCCCATATCTGGATGGTCCCGGAACTTTGGGCTGAAGCGGCGCGTGTTGTCACCAAGCATTTGATCGACCTGCGACCTGAAGCGGAAGGCGCGTTTCAGGCAAATGCGGCGCGCCATCTGGAAGAGATCGCGCGCCTGCAAAGCTACGCCCGGGACAGCTTGTCACAAATCCCCGAAAAGTCCCGGGTTCTGATCTCTGCGCATGACGCGTTTGGGTATTTTGGTCAGGCGTTCGGCTTTGACGTGATGGGCGTTCAGGGCCTGTCGACACAGTCCGAAGCCGGGTTGAACCGCATTGCAGAGCTGGTGGACGTGATCGTGGAGCGCGATATCCGCGCTGTTTTTGTCGAGAGTTCGGTGTCCGACCGAAACATGCGTGCCCTGATCGAAGGTGCCGCGGCGCGCGGGCATCAGCTTGTTATTGGTGGGGAGTTGTTCAGCGATGCGATGGGTGCGCCGGGCACCTATGAGGCGACCTATATCGGGATGCTGGATCACAACATCACCGTGATTGCGCAGGCGCTGGGCGCGCAAGTGCCCTCGCGGGGTTTGAACGATCGACTTTCGGTGGGGTCATAAGATGCTGAGGGTCGTCCAATCCCAAGCCAACGACACCACCGCCGATCCGGCGGCCCCGTTGTCGATCCGTGGGCTGACGGTGTCCTATGGTCAGAAGCCAGCGGTTTTCTCAGTAGATTTCACAGCGCGCGCCGGCCGAATGACGGCTATCGTCGGACCAAACGGTGCCGGTAAGTCGACTTTGCTCAAGGCCGTGTTGGGGATCGAGACAGCGGTTGCGGGTCAGGTGCGTGTGTTTGGCGCGGACTTGTCGATGCAGCGCCATCGCGTCGCTTATGTGCCGCAGCGCGCCAGCGTGGACTGGGATTTCCCGACGCGGGTGATCGACGTGGTGCTGGGCGGCCTTTATCGTGAACTTGGTCTGCTGGGCCGGGTGCGCAAGCACCATATGGACTATGCTCGCGACTGTCTTTCCCGAGTGGGAATGGAAGAGTTCGAAGGACGCCAGATCGGCCAGTTGTCCGGTGGTCAACAGCAGCGTGTGTTTCTCGCCCGCGCCTTGGCGCAGAATGCGGATCTTTATCTTCTGGACGAACCTTTCGCTGGTGTGGATGCGGCGACCGAACGCGCCATCGTTGCCGTTCTCAAGGGGCTCAAGGCCGAAGGACGCACGGTGATCGTGGTGCACCACGATTTGTCCACGCTACGCGATTATTTCGACGATGTCTGGCTGATCAGCACGCGCCGCGTGGCTGAGGGACCCGTCAAGGAAGTATTTACCGAAGCCAATCTGCGCGCGACCTACGGCGGGCGCCTGGCTCCGGCGCAGATCGACATGCTGTCGCGACAAGACGGCTGAGCAGGGACAGTGGCGATGCTTGTGGATGCGCTTTTCTTGCAGATGGGCTACAACGCCACGCTTGTGACGCTGGGGGCAGGGCTGCTTGGCTTTGCGGCCGGAATTTCGGGCACCTTTCTGTTCCTGCGCAATCGCGCTTTGCTGAGCGATGCAATTTCGCATGCGACGTTGCCGGGCGTTGCTCTGGCATTTCTGCTGATGGTGGCGCTGGGCGGTGACGGGCGATCCTTGCCGGGATTGCTGGCGGGCTCGGCAGTATCGGCGCTACTTGGGCTGCTATGCGTCAATGCGCTGGTGCGCCACACCCGCCTGAATGAAGACGCGGCTATCGGTGCCGTCCTTTCGGTTTTCTTCGGTTTTGGTGTGGTTCTTCTGACGGTGATCCAGACCTTGCCGCAGGGGCGTCAGGCGGGGCTTGAGAGCTTCCTTCTTGGATCTACCGCCGCGATGCTATGGGCGGATGCCTTGATTATCGCGGGGGGCGGCGCGGCGGTTGTCGTGCTGGCTTTGCTTTTCCGTCGTCCGTTCCTCTTGGTGGCGTTTGATGCGGCCTATGCACGTGCCCGTGGCCTGCCGGTGGCGCGGCTTGATCTGTTGATGATGGGGCTGGTGATGGCAATTACGGTTGTCGGGCTCAAGATCGTGGGCTTGATCCTGGTCGTGGCGCTGTTGATCGTACCGCCGGTGACGGCGCGGCTTTGGACAGACGTGGCCGCGCGTGTGGTGTGGCTTTCCGGGATATTTGGGGCCAGTGCCGCCTATGTCGGGGCGGCGATTTCTGCCACGGCACCGGATCTTCCCACCGGACCGATCATTGTGCTGGTGTCCTTTGTGGTGTTCGTGGTGTCCCTGCTCTTGGCCCCAAGTCGCGGTGTTCTGGCAGCGTGGCTGCGATATCGCCGTTTCCAGAAGCGTATCCACATTCGTCAGGGCCTGCTTGCTTTGGCGCAGGGCCATCCGATTTATGAACGTCTGACGTTGCGGCTTTTGGTGGCGGCGGGCTGGGCGCGGGGCGACGGAGTCGCAACCGACGATGGCATGGGGTATGCCGCGCGGGCCCTTCGCGATGAAGCTCGCTGGACCGCGTTGCGCACAGATAACCGGTTTGAAGCGGCAGCCGCGATGTATGACGGGGTTCGCGACATCGACACTGTGCTGACATCTGACCAAATCGCCGAAATCGACCGGCGCATCGCGGAGACACCGGCATGAGTGGGTTCGAGTTTGTCGCGTTGTCCCTGCCACCGATGGTGATCGGCGTGCTGGCGGCCATTGCCTGTGCATTGCCGGGCAATTTCCTTGTGCTGCGGCGTCAGGCTTTGATCGGTGATGCGATCAGTCATGTAGTGTTGCCTGGGATCGTCGTTGCATTCCTGTTGACCGGGATGGTGTCGACCTGGCCGATGATGATCGGTGCAGGCGGTGCGGCCATCGTGTCGGTTCTGCTGATTGAGGCAATCCGCCGTCTGGCGCGGATCGAGGCGGGGGCCGCGATGGGCGTCGTGTTCACCGCGATGTTTGCGGGTGGCGTCCTGCTGTTGGAACAGACGGATACATCATCGGTTCATCTGGATGTGGAACACGCGCTTTACGGAAATTTGGAAAGTCTCATCTGGTTGGATGCAGCAGGTTGGGGATCGCTTGTCGATCCCGTGGCGTTGGCCGGGTTGCCGCCGGAATTGCTTCGTATGGCGGTTGTGGCCTGTGTGATAGTCGCGTTCTTGCTGGTGTTCTGGCGTGGATTGAAAATCTCGACCTTTGACGAAGGGTTCGCGCGCAGCGTGGGCGTGCCCGTGCGGTTGATTGGTGGGCTGTTGGTGGTGTTGTCGGCTCTGGCAGCGGTTGCCGCATTTGATGCGGTGGGCTCCATCATCGTGATTGCGATGTTCATCTGTCCACCGGCGGCAGCGCGATTGATGACAGACAGGCTGGAAATTCAGGTCGCTTGGAGCGTTGGATTTGCCACTTTGTCCGCAGTAGCGGGATATGTCCTGGCCGGGTATGGCCCGCTCTGGATCGGGTTTGAAAACGCGGTAAGCGCGGCTGGCATGATCGCGACTGTGTCCGGTCTCGTCCTTGCAGTGGCGGCCATTTTCGGGCCGCACCGCAAGGGGGCTCAGCTGCCGCGATAGGTTGAATAGCCGAACGGCGACAGCAACAACGGCACGTGATAATGCGCGCTGTCGTCTTCGATGCCAAAGCGGATTGGGACGATATCGAGAAACAGCGGCTCTGGCCCGGCGGTTCCAGAAGCGCGCAAATAATCGCCGGCGTCGAATACCAGTTCGTAACGTCCTGTGCGCATCTGCCCCTTGGGCAGGATCGGGCTGTCGGTGCGGCCATCGTCATTTGTGACCATTTCAGCCAGCAGCGAGGGCGCGTCGCCGCTGAGATCATACAAGGTGATCCGCAGGCCGGCGGCGGGCACCCCCCGCGCGGTATCAAGAACATGTGTCGTCAGGTATCCTTGGGACATGGCATACCGGCCTTGCTGGCCGCTCCTTTATTGTGCGGTATCGGTGGGCAGTGTCCCAATTGTGTGCAGTCTAGACGAGGATGCGCCTTGCGAAAACAGTTTCAAGTATTTTTTGAAATTGAGTTTGGCCGGGTTGCCATAGAACCTTGGCCAGAAGGCTGAGCGGACTCTTGCCGGTATGGCGGGCGTGGGCGCGAATGAGGGAAACCGCATGAACAGATACCCGAGAAACATGATCGGATATGGTGCCACGCCACCGGATGCACAGTGGCCGGGAGGTGCGTCAGTCGCAGTGCAGTTTGTTTTGAATTACGAAGAGGGTGGCGAAAACTGTGTCTTGCATGGGGATGCAGCATCCGAGGCGTTCCTGTCCGACATTGCCGGTGCGGCCATGTGGCAGGGTCAGCGGCACTGGAACATCGAATCGATTTACGAATACGGCGCTCGGGCCGGGTTCTGGCGATTGCATCGTCTTTTCACAGGCGCGGATATCCCCGTTACGATTTACGGTGTCGCGACTGCGCTGGCGCGCAGCCCAGAACAGGTCGAGGCGATGCAACAGGCTGACTGGGAAATCGCCAGCCACGGGCTGAAATGGGTCGAACACAAGGATATGCCAGAAGAGGAAGAACGCGCCGCGATTGCCGAAGCGGTGCGTCTGCATGCCGAAGTCACCGGCACGCGCCCGCGCGGTTGGTACACCGGGCGTTGCAGCGAAAATACTGTGCGTCTGGTCTCCGAAGAGGGTGGATTTGAATATGTATCCGACACCTATGACGATGATCTGCCGTATTGGGCGCGCATCGGTGACCAGGATCAGTTGATCATTCCTTATACGCTCGAAGCGAATGACATGCGGTTTGCCACCGCACCGGGGTATATCACTGGCGAACAGTTCTTTTCCTACCTCAAGGATTCCTTCGATACGTTGCTGGAAGAGGGGCGCGCAGGACGGCCAGCGATGATGAGCATCGGCCTGCATTGTCGCCTGATTGGGCGTCCGGGCAAGATTGCGGGACTGAAACGGTTTATCGACTATATCAAAGGTTTTGATGACGTGTGGACCCCGCGCCGGATAGATATTGCGCGGCATTGGGCCAAAACCCATCCGCCCGTCGCGCAAGAGCGGCCGTCGCTGATGACGCGCGATCGGTTCGTTGATCGGTTCGGCGGGGTGTTCGAGCATTCACCATGGGTGGCCGAACGGGCGCATGCGCTCGAACTTGGCCCGGCGCATGACCGCGCGGCGGGGATTCATAACGCCCTGTGTCGGGCGTTCCGCACCGCGAGTGATGACGAGCGTTTGGGCGTTTTGCGTGCTCACCCCGACTTGGCTGGCAAGCTGGCCGCGGCCAAGCGCTTGACGGCAGAGTCGACCTCGGAACAGGCAAGCGCTGGTCTGGACGCATTGACGGATGCCGAGCGCGAAGCGTTTCAGCAGCGCAACTCCGAATACGTCGCCAAGCACGGGTTTCCTTTTATCATCGCGGTGCGCGACCACGACAAGGCCGGGATATTGGCCGCGTTTGACCGGCGTATTGGCAACAACACCGATACAGAGTTCGCCGAGGCGTGCCACCAGGTCGAACGCATCGCACGTCTGCGTCTTGAGGATATGTTATGACCAGCTATGCCTTTCCCCCCGGCGGATTGCCCGGACAGGGCGTCAGCCCCGAGGGGGCCGCGATCTTTACCGAAGCTTATGCGTTCATTCCCGCCATCACGATGCGAGATATCGTGACCAGCCTGTTTCCCGGTTGGCGGGACACACGAGGCTGGATCATTGCGCGCCCGCTTTCAGGGTTCGCAGAAACTTTTGCCCAATACGCAATGGAGGTCGCGCCCGGTGGTGGATCCGATGCGCCTGAACCGGATGCGGGGGCGCAGGGCGTTCTGTTCGTGGCCGAAGGGCGGATGCGCCTTGAAATCGACGGAACCGCGCATGAACTTGGGGCGGGCGGCTATGCGTATATCCCGGCAGGGTCGGCATGGCGGCTTGCCAATCCGGGCAACGTCGCGTTGCGGTTTCACTGGGTGCGCAAACGCTATGAGGCGGTTGCGGGCGTGTCGCGACCCCAAGCATTCGTGACCTCGGATTCGCAGACCCCTGTAAACTGGATGCCCAACACGGATAAATGGGGCACCACCCGGTTCGCCGCCCCGGACGACCTGCGCCATGATATGCATGTGAATATCGTTACCTTCCGGCCCGGCGGGCTGATCCCGTTTGCCGAAACCCATGTGATGGAACACGGGTTATACGTGCTTCAGGGAACGGCACGCTATCTTCTCAACAAGGACTGGGTCGAGGTGGGGCCGGGCGATTTCATGTGGCTGCGTGCCTTTTGTCCGCAGGCTTGTGTTGCCACTGGAGATGAAGATTTCCGCTATCTGCTCTACAAAGATGTCAACCGCCATCCGGCGCTGAGCCTATGAGTGGCACGCATATGGAGACGATAAAGGCTCAACCGTTAACGGCGGAAGCATTCGCCCCTTTTGGTGACGTTCTTGAGGTGCGCGGTGCTCCGGACAAAATGATCAATGCCGGGCTTTGCGGGCGGCACCACGACCGCGCGCAGATGGATTTTGGTCCCGAAGGTCGCGCCGGGATCAGCCTTTTTGACGCGGAGCCGCGTGCGCTTCCCTATACGCTGGAGCTTGTTGAACGGCACCCCGAGGGCAGTCAGGCATTTCTGCCTATGCATTCGAACCCGTGGTTGGTGATTGTTGCCGAAGCCGGAGATGCACCTGGGCCGATCCATGCCTTTGTCGCGGCCCCCGGTCAGGGCGTGAATTTCCATCGCGGCACGTGGCACGGGGTTTTGACACCGCTACACGCGCCGGGATTGTTCGCGGTAGTGGACCGCATCGGCGCGACACCCAACCTGGAAGAATTCCCACTTGATCCACCGGTGGTCATCACGGCGGACTGAAACGCAAAACGCCCCGACAAGAGGGCTTGCCAAATACCAACAAGGAGACGGACAGAATGACGGATACTTCTATCGGCACGCCGGAACAGATGCGTGACCCGAATTATACACCCCCTTTGGCCAAGGCCATTCCGCTGGGAATCCAGCATGTGCTGGCCATGTTTGTGTCGAACGTGACGCCCGCCATTATCATCGCCAGCGTGGCGGGATTTGGCTTTGGATCATCTGATGTCGGCACGCTGATCTACATGATCCAGATGTCGATGCTGTTTGCCGGCGTCGCAACCCTTATCCAGACCGTTGGTCTTGGGCCCGTCGGCGCGCGCCTGCCAATCGTGCAAGGCACGTCCTTTGCGTTCCTGCCAGTGATGATCCCCGCGATGCTGGGTGCAGGAACGGCGGGTTTGCCCGGTCTGATGGGCGGCGTCATCGTCGGCGGGTGCTTTCATTTCTGCATCGGTTTGTTCATCAAGCGTATCCGTTTTGCCTTGCCACCACTGGTGACCGGGCTGATCGTGTTGATGATCGGTCTCGCTCTGATCAAGGTGGGCATCGAATATGCCGCTGGCGGCGCGGGTGATTTTAACCGGTCCAAACCGACATGGGGTGGAATACAGAACTGGTTTCAGGCGCTGGTCGTCGTGGCGGTGACGCTGGGGATCAAATTCTATGTAAAAGGGTTCCTGTCGGTGGCGGCAGTCCTTATCGGTCTGGTCGCGGGATATCTCGTGGCGCTGGTGATGGGCGATGTCAGTTTTGCGGGATTGGGCAACGCGGGCTGGTTTGCTCTGCCGATGCCGTTTGCGCTGGGCTTTGAGATCAACTGGGCAATCGTTATCGGCATGTGCCTGATGTCTTTTGTGTCGGCCATTGAAACCGTCGGCGATGTCAGCGGCATCACCAAGGGCGGAGCCGGGCGCGAAGCCACGGACGAAGAGGTTCAGGGGGCTACTTTCGCCGATGGTCTTGGTACGGCGATTGCCGGCATCTTTGGGGGATTGCCCAATACTTCGTTCAGCCAGAACGTTGGACTTGTCGCGATAACCGGAGTGATGAGCCGCCATGTGGTGACATGCGGTGCGATCGTGCTGGTTATTGCAGGACTGATTCCCAAGGTTGGTGCATTGGTCAACACGGTTCCGATTCAGGTGCTGGGTGGTGGCGTGATTGTCATGTTCGGGATGGTCGCGGCGGCGGGCATCAACATGCTCTCCGAGGTCAATTGGAACCGTCGGAACATGGTCATCTTTGCAACGTCGCTTTCTCTCGGCTTGGGGCTTCAGCAGGTTCCAGACGCAATGGCATTCCTCGGGAACACGATGAAGATCCTTATGACCTCTGGTCTCTTGCCTGCGGCGGTGATCGCGATTGTGCTGAACCTCGTTCTGCCTGAAAACATCGACTGAACTGGAAAAACTTATTTGTTTCGCCCGCGCGCAGCCACTGCGCGCGGGCTTTATTGTGTCTTCGATCCGGTCTAGCGTCGAAAAAAACACCTTGAGGAGATCCCGATGAAGGACGACAATTTCCTGCGCGAAAACAACGCACGTCACCTGTGGCACCCGATGGGGCATCCCGGTGATCTTCAGGCCAACGCGCCGACAATCATTACCAAGGCCCACGGATCATCCATTACCGATATTGACGGTCATACCACCGTGGATGCCGTGGGCGGTCTTTGGTGTGTGAACCTTGGATATTCCAATGATGTGGTGAAAGACGCGATCGCCAAGCAACTTTATGATCTGCCCTATTATTCTGCTTTCGGGGGCACGACGAACCCTATGGCCATCGAGGCCTCCTACGCGGTGCGTGAGATGTTCGCCGAGGATGGCATGAGCCGAGTGTTTTTCACTTCGGGCGGGTCGGATAGCGTTGAAACCTGTCTTCGGCTTGCACGGCAGTATCACCGCCTGCGCGGTGAGCCGAACCGGACCAAGTTCCTGAGCCTCAAGAAAGGCTACCACGGCACCCATTTTGGCGGGGCCAGCGTGAATGGAAATAACCGGTTTCGGATCAACTATGAACCTCTGTTGCCGGGTGTTTTCCACATGCCCAGCCCCTATCCCTATCGCAATCCGTTTGATGAAATCGATCCTGCAAAACTCGCCCAGAATATTGCGGCGGCAATGGAAGATGAGATCGCTTTTCAGGGGGCGGGGTCGATTGCCGCCTTTATCATGGAGCCCATTCAGGGGGCGGGTGGTGTAATCGTGCCGGATGCGTCGTTCATGGGCCTGATGCGCGAAATCTGCGATCGGCACGGCATCCTGATGATCGCCGATGAAGTGATTACCGGCTTTGGCCGCACGGGCGATTGGAGCGGGTCGCGCCATTGGGGCGTGCAGCCTGATATGATGAGTATGGCCAAGGGCATTACCTCTGGATATTTCCCGGTCGGTGCGGCGCTGATGAATGACAAGGTGGCTGATGTCTTTGAAAAATCGGACGCGGAAGGAGCCATTTTCCACGGCTACACCTATTCGGCACACCCGGTCGGGGCGGCGGCAGTGGTCGCATGCCTGTCTGAGACGCTGCGTCTGGATACCAAGACAAACGCGGCGGCACGGGGCGCGCAGCTTTTTGACGGGGTGCGGAAGCTGGCCGAGAAATACGATATCATCGGCGATGTGCGTGGTGGCCACGGGCTGATGACCGGCATCGAGATCGTGTCCGACAAGGCGGCCAAGACGCCGATGGACAATGATACGATGAAGCGAATTCACAAGGCCGCTTATGAGGCAGGTGCCATGGTGCGTCTCGGTGCGCATAATATCCTGATGTCGCCTCCGCTGACCGTCACCGAGGCCGAGATCGACACGATCCTGTCGGCGCTGGATACCGGGTTCGCACAGGTATGACATGGAACGCCCCCGCGCGCTTTGCGGCGGTGCGGGGGCAATCCGTTTGTTGCTCTGAAACCTTGGCGGATTACCGTGTGATCGCATCCCGGCAAATGGTGATCATGTAATCGGCAAAGGCCTGAAGTTTGGGGTCACGATACTTGCGACTGGGTGTCAGGCAAGCCAACTGCGTGGATACAGGTGGTGTGGCGGTGGCCACCGGGACCAGAGCGCCAGAGGCCAGATGGTCTGACACCTCGAATTCCGGTTTCATTATGATCCCACATCCCGCGAGCGCCCAATCTGTCAATACCTCCCCGTCATCAGTTTCCAGCGGCCCGCGCACTTCGAAACGGCGAGGGCCGTCATGTGTGTGCAGCGTCCACTGAAATTCACGCGCGCCGGGAAAGCGCAGGTTAAGGCAATCATGGTTGTCGGCCAGCAACGCTTCGCCGTCGCGGGGCATCCCACGCGTCGCGACATACGCAGGTGCCGCACACAACAGGCGCGGACATTCGGCCACCACACGAACCTTGAGATCGCTGTCCGGAAGCGGCCCGAGGATAAAGGCGAGATCCAGTCCTTCGCCTGTGACGTCCACAATCCGGTCGCTGAGACGAAGACGGACGTCGATTTGAGGGTATTCAGTTTTGAAGGCCGGGATGGCGGGCGCAATAAACCGTCGGCCGACACCCAAGGGAGCTGCAACAAAGATCGTGCCACGCGGCGTCTGGCTTGCCTGCATGACAGCGGCTTCCGCGGCTTCAATCGCCTCAAGAACTTCGCAGGCACCGCCATAGAACAGCCTCCCATGTTCCGTCGCGCTGAGCGCGCGGGTCGTTCTGTTAAACAGGCGAACGCCGAGACGTTTTTCAATCTCGGCAATCCGGGCTGACGCAACCGCAGGCGAGGTGCGCAGATCCCGGGCGGCGGCGCTCATGCTGCCCAATTCATAGACGCGCACGAACATTTTCAGGTTGTTGACGTATCCCATGGCCGTTTTTCGGGTTTCTTTGAAACTATCTGTCGATTTACTGAATTAACAGAACAGTGCCCGCCGGTATAGCCTGCAACCAAACCAATCAGGGACACCCGTTATGTATGATCTTGCGGCCTTTGGGGCATGGATGGAATTTGCAGTCAGGTGGCTGCATGTGATCACCGCTATCGCGTGGATCGGATCATCCTTTTATTTCATTGCACTTGACCTTGGTCTGCACCGCGATCGCAACCTTGCCACTGGTGCGGATGGCGAAGAATGGCAGGTGCACGGTGGTGGTTTCTATCACATCCAGAAATACTTGGTTGCCCCGTCGAACATGCCTGACGGTCTGGTTTGGTTCAAATGGGAAAGCTATGCCACATGGCTTAGTGGCTTTGCGCTTATGGTGCTTGTCTATTACTTGGGGGCCGAGTTTTACCTGATTGATCCGTCCGTGATGGAACTGTCGGGTTGGCAGGCTATTGCGATTTCTGTGGCGTCGCTGGCATTTGGTTGGGTGGTCTACAATACGCTTTGCAAGGTGTTTGTCGAAGCCAACCAAACCGTTCTTATGGTTGCCCTGTTTGGGGTTCTGGTCGCGATGTCGTATTTCTATGTCTCGGTGTTTTCGGGACGGGCGGCGTTGCTGCATCTGGGGGCGTTTACCGCGACGATCATGTCGGCCAACGTTTTCATGATCATCATCCCGAACCAGAAAATCGTTGTGGCGGACCTGATTGCTGGCAATCGCCCGGACCCGCAATACGGCAAGATCGCGAAACAGCGTAGCACGCATAACAATTATCTGACCTTGCCGGTCATCTTTTTAATGCTCAGCAATCATTATCCGTTGGCGTTTTCGTCGGAATACAACTGGATCATCGCGTCGCTGGTGTTCCTGATGGGGGTGACGATCCGCCATTGGTTCAACACGCAACATGCCCGCAAAGGCAGTCCGACCTGGACGTGGCTCGCTACGACCATTCTGTTTATCCTGATCGTTTGGCTCAGCACGGCACCCCTCCATCATGCCGAAGAAGACGCAGCCTTTGTGCCGGGCACCGAGAGATTCGCCGCGACCGACAATTTTGAAGATGTGCAGGACGTCGTTATGGGGCGGTGCAGCATGTGTCACGCCCGCGAACCGGT
Organism: Alphaproteobacteria bacterium; assembly: GCA_030425395.1. GTDB lineage: Bacteria > Pseudomonadota > Alphaproteobacteria > Rhodobacterales > Rhodobacteraceae > JAUIAS01. Next base: position 93,643 of record JAUIAS010000001.1, on the reverse strand, counting down.
GTGGGACGGGTTGCATTGGGCACCCAAGGGCGTGGTGCTTGAAACTGGCGCTGATATTGCGCGCCATGCTCGTGATATCTATCTTCAGTCGGGTGTGGCTCAAGGTATGCCACCGGCCAATATGACCTGGATGGAAGAGGAAGAGCGCGCTCTGATCGTGGCGTGGTATCGTCAGGCTACGGGCGGCTGATCGGTGTGATAGCGGTGGCAGAATCGGCGCTGGGTATGCTAGACCTAGCGGTATGGAAGTAGCAGACCGCAATATCGGCGAAACCCGCCCACAAATCCGCCAATTGGACGAGGCAGCGATCAACCGCATTGCCGCGGGTGAGGTTGTCGAACGTCCGGCATCTGCCGTCAAGGAGCTGATTGAAAATGCCGTCGATGCGGGTGCAGACAGGATTGCGGTAGAAATTGCCGATGGTGGCAAAACGCTGATCCGCGTCACCGACAACGGATGCGGAATTGCCGGTGATGATCTGCCACTTGCCCTTGCCCGCCATGCCACGTCCAAGATTGACGGAACCGATCTGCTCAATATCCATACCTTCGGGTTTCGCGGTGAGGCATTGCCTTCTCTGGGGGCGGTCGGACGACTGACGCTGACCAGCCGATCCGCAGGCCATGAGGCAGCGCAGATCCGCGTGGATGGTGGCGTCATGGCCCCTGTGCGGCCGGCAGCCTTGAGCTCGGGAACGATCGTTGAGCTGCGCGATCTGTTCTATGCCACGCCCGCACGCCTGAAATTTCTGCGCACCGATCGGGCTGAGGCGCAGGCAATCGCGGATGTGGTGCGTCGGCTGGCAATGGCGGAACCTTCGGTGGGCTTTTCTCTGACCGATGTGTCAGGCGGTAGTGACGGTCGCACGGTGTTTCGGGTCAATGCCGAACAGGGAGAGCTGTTTGACGCGCTACACCAGCGGCTTGGTGGAGTGATCGGCAGGGAATTTGTCGAGAACACGATCCGTATTGATGCGGAACGCGAGGGGTTCCGACTTTATGGCTATGCGGCTCTGCCCACCTATTCGCGTGGCGCGGCAGTTCAGCAATACCTGTTCGTTAACGGACGTCCCGTGCGTGACAAGATGCTGTATGGCGCATTGCGCGCTGCATATTTCGATTTCCTGAGCCGTGACCGGCACCCTGCGGCTGCCCTTTTTGTCGATTGCGATCCGACATTGGTGGATGTCAACGTGCACCCTGCGAAATCCGAAGTGCGGTTTCGTGACCCGGGCACTGTGCGTGGACTGATTGTTTCGGGTCTGCGTCATGCATTGGCCGAGGCAGGGCACCGGGCCTCCACAACTGTTTCTCAGGCGACGCTGGGCGCGATACGGCCACCCGAACCCGGCCCGGCGCGGGTCTATCAGATGGACCGGCCGTCGCAACGGGTTCTGGCCGGGGCACATGCGGCGCAGGCACCGGGGTTTGCCGACCTCGGACCGGCATGGTCCGCGCGGGTCGATCCAGTGACCGAGGACGCACAGCCATCGGATGAACCGGCATCAGAAAGCCTGCCCCTTGGGACGGCACGGGCGCAGGTGCACGAAAACTACATTGTGGCCCAGACTGAAACAGGCATCGTCATTGTCGATCAGCATGCCGCGCATGAACGGCTTGTCTATGAACGGCTCAAGGCACAGATGCGCGAAAACGGGGTTGCGGCGCAGGCCCTTCTGATCCCCGAAATCGTGGAACTCCCCGAAGAGGATGCCCGCCGTCTTCTGGATGTAAGCGATGATCTATATGCGTTCGGTCTTGGCATTGAACCTTTTGGCGGAGCAGCAGTTGCAGTGCGCGAAACTCCCGCGATTCTGGGCGAGGTGAACGCGCCCGCCCTGCTGCGCGATTTGGCGGATGAATTGCGCGAAGGTGATGGATCGCTGATGCTTCAGGCGCGGATAGAAGCCATCCTGAGCCGCATTGCCTGCCATGGATCGATTCGATCCGGGCGGCGTATGCGTGCAGAGGAAATGAACGCTCTGTTGCGGGAAATGGAGGCTACTCCGCATTCGGGCCAGTGCAACCACGGCCGTCCCACATATGTTGAATTGCGCCTGTCAGACATCGAACGACTGTTCGGACGGACATGATACAGATCGGACCCTACCAGCTTGCAGCGGATGATCCGGTCGTGGCCCTCGTGCTGATCGGTGTGGCCATCGTTGTATTGATGCTTGTCGTCCTGATCGCTGTCCTACGTGCATCCAGTCGGGCGGCCAAGCTGCCGGGTCATATGGCCTATCTGGGAACGCAGGTGCAGCAGTTGTCCATGGGCCAAGAGCAGTTGCGAGGCGGCTTGCAGACGGTATCGGACGCGCAGGCCAATGCACAGACACAGGTCATCCAGACGGTGGAGCGGCGGTTGTCGTCGGTGCAACAGCAGATGAACGATCGCTTGTCGGAGAATGCCTTGAAGTCGGCAAATGCGTTGTCCGAAATGCAAAGGCGTATGCAGGACACCCTGCACGGCAGTTCAAAACAGACGACGTCGTCCTTGGTCCAGCTTCAGGAACGTTTGGCTGCAATCGACAAGGCGCAAGACAATATTACCAAGCTGTCAGGTGATGTGCTGTCTCTTCAGGACATTCTTGCGAACAAGCAGACACGCGGCGCATTCGGCGAAATCCAACTTCATGATATCGTAGCCAAGGCGATGCCATCGGACAGCTTTACGTGGCAGGCTACACTGTCGAACGGCAAGCGTGCGGATTGCTTGATCCATCTACCGAACCCTCCCGGTCCTATTGTCATCGACAGTAAGTTCCCGTTGGAATCCTACGAAGCCTTGCGCAATGCAGCGACAGAACGCGAAAAGGCCGATTGTGCCCGTGCCCTGCGCACCGCGTTGCGTGCGCATATTCGGGCAATTTCTGAAAAATACATCATCGAAGGCGAAACCGCTGACGGGGCGATCCTGTTTCTACCATCCGAGGCCGTCTACGCGGAGTTGCATGCCAATTTTTCAGATGTCGTGCGCGAAGGGTTTTCTGCGCGGGTATGGATCGTGTCACCGACCACATGCATGGCGACCCTCAATACAATGCGCGCGATCCTCAAGGATGCGCGCATGCGTGAACAGGCCGGTGCGATCCGCAAGACGCTGCGCCAATTGCACCGCGATGTGGAACTGGTGGTGCAGCGAGTCGACAAGCTGAACACCCATTTTGGTCAGGCCCGCAAGGATATCGAGGATATCACAACCGCTGCAGAACGCGCAGGAAAGCGCGCGACTCGGTTGGACAATTTCGATTTTGAGGAACTGACACCCGAGCCGGACAACACCGGCCCGCAGATCACTCCGCCAGCTCAATAAAGATCAGATTCGCAGGAACGGTTGCGCCAGACGCGGAATGAGACTGTTGAATTTAAGCGGAGCATCGGTCACGGCAAGGCAAATGCAGTCCTCGCCGAAATCCGCGATCGGCGTGTGCTCCAGTTCGCAATCTGCTGTTTCCACATCGCCACGCCCAAATCGTTCGCCATCATCCAGAAACGCACCTTGCAGGACCATGGTCATTTCCAGACCCCGGTGCCCGTGATCCGGCATCGCTGCCCCTGCCGGAATATACAACAGGCGCGCCGATGCCTCTTTGCTGGTGGGCAGTATTGCCTGTTTGACGCCCATTCCCACCGATCGCCATTTGATGGCTTCAAGGTCGCCCCCGACATAATCCTGAAGTGGTTGCGGCAGGACGCCGGGAATGGATTTCTTGCGCATCGACGGAGTCGGATCGCCGTCCTTGATCATAGCCAAAGTCTTGGCCAGCGCATCTGCACCGACGTCGGCGGTTTCCACATCGCCATTATCCAGAAGCACGCCACCAAGGGTATCAAACGCGTCCACGCGCGCCCGGCACTCGTCGCACAGCGACACATGCGTGGCGATCATCAGGTTGAACGCCTCGGCAAGCCCGCCTGCGGAGTAGGACAAGAGAACCTCGTCGCTGGGGTGGTGGTTTATCGTAGCAGTCATCTTTGGTCTCATTTCATTGCGTGGCGCAACCTTTCAAGCGCCAACCTAATCCGCGATTTGATCGTGCCAAGGGGGAGCCCGGTCTGCGAGGCGATTTCGCTGTGCGTCAGGTCCCCGAAATAGGCCTTTTCGATCAGTTCTTTTTGCGCCACTGGCAATTGCGACAAGGCTTCGCGCAACTGCTGGCTTTCTTGTTGCAAGGTCAGGACATCTTCCTGATCCGGGTCGGCCTCGGGGCCCCATGGCAAATCCTCGGGGTCGGGCCGCCTTTGTTTGCGCAGCACATCGATCCTGCGGTTTCGGGCGATCGTAAACACCCAAGTGGCCACCGATGCACGAGAAGGATCAAACAAATGGGCCTTGTGCCAAAGGGTCGCCATTACTTCCTGAGCGCATTCCTCGGCCAGACTGGCGTCAGCACCGGATTTGATCAGAAAGGCTTTCACGCGCGGTGCGAAATGGCCAAAGAGTTCGGCAAAGGCCTGCTGGTCCTTGCAGTCCCTTATCCTTTCAACATGTTCTGCCCACTCCATTGAGGAGCTGGAGGTCGTCGTCGTCACGTTTCGCTGCTCCGCTGCGCCAGGCGAATGCATCCGCCACGCCGTTGCTTGGTTGCTAGAGATTGGATCAGCGGTGATCAACATACAATTCTTACGCATGGGTCGATTAAGCGGATCACAAATAAAACAAGCATTTTCTTTTGCATCCGATTTCCGATCTGCTTCGTAGACTGTGTATAGACCATCAATTCGGGAAACAGTTGGCATGCCATTCGAAGCAGGTGCAGGCGCATCAAAGAAAGTCGCGGTGATCGGGGCGGGAATTTCGGGGATGGGGGCAGCGCACAAGCTGGCCGATACCCATCGCGTTACGCTGTTTGAGGCCGAGCCGCGCCTTGGAGGGCATGCGCGCACGATCATGGCGGGCAAACGTAGCGATCAGCCGGTGGATACCGGGTTCATTGTGTTCAACTATGCCAATTATCCCCATCTCGCGGCGTTGTTCGATGAATTGGACGTGCCTGTTGTCGAAAGCAATATGAGCTTTGGCGCGTCAATCGACGGGGGCAGGATAGAATACGGGCTGCACAGTCTGGATGCGATTTTTGCCCAACGCTCCAATCTGGCACGGCCTGCCTTCTGGCGCATGTTGCGCGACATCATGCGGTTCAATGCCAAAGCGCTTGAGCTTGTCGAAAGCGATCCCGGAATGACCATCGCGCAGTTCCTTGAGCGCCTCGGATCCGGACCTTGGTTTCGTGATTTCTACCTGTTGCCTTTGTCCGGGGCGATCTGGTCCACGCCAACCGAAAAAATCATGGATTTCCCTGCCCACGCGATGGTTCAGTTTTTTGAGAACCATGCTTTGTTGCATCACACGGGCCAGCATCAGTGGTTCACCGTCAAGGGTGGCTCGCAGGAATATGTCCGGCGGCTTGAGGCCGGTCTGCGTCGCAAATCGGTTGACCTGCGGTTGGGTTCCCCTATCGCGGGAGTGCGCCGACCAGGTGTAGGGGTTGAACTGCGCACTCACGGTAGCGAATGGGAATATTTCGACGAAGTGGTCTTTGCCACGCATTCCGATGACAGCCTGCGCATGTTGTCTGACGCTTCAGAACAGGAACGCGCCGCGCTGGGGGCTGTCGCATACCAACCGAACGATATCGTGCTTCATGCCGATCAATCCATCATGCCGAGGCGGCGCAAGACCTGGGCAAGCTGGGTCTATACCGAAGACCGCAACGCGCAGTCTGATCGCATTGATCTGACCTATTGGATGAACAACCTTCAGCCGATCCCGCATGATGATCCGCATTTCGTGACGCTGAATACCAAGAGGACGATCCGCGAAGACCTGATTTACGATCAGGTGACGCTGCGCCATCCGGTGTATGATCTTGCTGCGCTGGCGGCACAGGACAAGGTGCGCGCTTTCAACGGCACCAACAACACATGGTTCTGTGGTGCTTGGATGCGCAACGGCTTTCACGAAGACGGTCTGTCCAGTGCGGTAGAGGTTGTCGAGGCAATGAACCGTAGCAGCATAGCGCCAGCGGTGGCCGCCGAATGACATCTGGCGTCGACCATATCGCGGGCCAGACCTTTCATGGGCGAAAGGGGGCGATCCGCAACGCGTTTCGCTACTCCATCGACTATGTGTTGTTGGATGCCGAAGCCGATGTGGGCGGTCCCCGTTTGTTTGGTCGAAACAGGCGTGGCATCGCGTCGGTTCATGATAGCGACCATGGCGGCACACCCGGTGCGGGCCGCGGCGCGGACTGGGTGCGTGAGGTTCTCGATAGCAACGGCATACCGCAGCCGAAGCGGATCAAGCTTCTGACCCAACCCAGGTTCTGGGGGCATGTTTTCAACCCGGTCAGCTTTTGGCTGTGCTTTAACGGGGACGATGCTCTTTACGCGGTAATTTCAGAGGTCACGAATACCTTTGGCGAACGCCACTCCTATTTATGCCATCACGCGGACTTCAGCGTGATCCGCGCCGAAGACAGGTTGCAGGCCAGCAAGATTTTTTATGTCTCGCCATTTCAACCAATCGAAGGTGGTTACGAATTCCGCTTTGATATCCGACCTGACAGGATCGGTGTGTGGATTGACTACAAGCAAGGCAATGGCGGGTTGATTGCGACCCTGTATGGCGATGCAAAGCCTCTTAGTAACAAGAGCATTCTCTTTGCTGCATTGCGCCGTCCGTTCGGATCACGGCGGGTGCTCGGCCTGATCCATTGGCAGGCCGCCAAGCTTTGGTGGAAGGGAGCGCGTTATCGCGTTCGCCCGACCCCGCCGCAACAAGAAGTGTCGAAAGGATGACAGTCATCGCGGATAGGCCGGGGTTTGACCGGTTACCAGCCTATGCGCTGTTTGCCGCGGTTTTGGCGTCAGCGGGGCTACCGCTTTATATCCACGCACCGAAATTCTATGTCGATACATATGGTGTGAGCCTTGCGGCGTTGGGATCGGTGCTGTTTGGGCTGCGTCTTCTGGATGTTGTGCAAGATCCGTTGTTGGGACGCATCGCCCAACGATTGCGCCACCGCCGCGCTGTTTCGGTTGCCGTGGCAATGGGGTGTCTCGCTCTGGGGATGGTGGGGCTGTTTGCCGTTACGCCGCCTGTCGCACCACTGTGGTGGTTTGCTCTGACGTTAACGCTGGTTTTTTCGGCGTTCAGTTTTCTGACAATTTGTTTCTATGCCCAAGGCGTGGAGAAGGCCGGGCAACTGGGACCAAATGGTCATTTGGCGGTGGCGAGATGGCGCGAAACCGGGGCTTTGGCCGGTGTGTGTGTCGCCGCGATCGCGCCTGTCGTCCTTGGGCGCGCGTCTGAGACACCTTACGCCTTGTTTGCCCTTGGTTTTGTCGGCCTGTGCATGGCCGGAGGAGTGGCCATGGCGCGTGAGTGGATTGGCACCGGTGTGGTGTCGGAGCCCGGCGGTTTTGCCCGGGTGTTGGGGGACAAGGTCGCGCGCAGATTGCTTGGTGTCGCGCTGGTCAATGCGGCCCCCGTCGCGGTCAGTTCAACCCTGTTTTTGTTCTTTGTCGAAACACGCCTTGATGCGCCGGGGCTGGAGGGCGTCTTGCTGTTGGCGTTTTTCCTTTCGGCGGCTCTTGCGGCTCCGGTCTGGACCAAGCTGGCCGAGGCTCTGGGTATGCAGCGCGTCCTGTTCGGAGCGATGTTCTTGTCCATTGCCGCCTTCAGTCTGGCGCTGATGCTGGGACCGGGTGATTGGCTTGTGTTTACGCTGATCTGCGTGATTTCGGGCGCCGCGCTTGGGGCGGACATGACGATTTTACCTGCACTGTTTTCGGCGCGCATGGCCAAGGTTGATCCCAGCGCATCGGAAGCCTTTGGGCTGTGGAGCTTTGTTTCCAAGTTCACGCTGGCGCTTGCCGCCGTCACTTTGTTGCCCGCGCTGGACGCGGTCGGGTTTTCCGGTGGTCCATCCCACACGAATACCCCGCAGGCACTCTGGGCGTTGAGCCTTCTATACGCAGGGGTTCCCTGCATTCTCAAGGCCGTGGCTATCGGTCTATTGGCAACCATCAAGTTAGAGGAGGACAGGTAATATGGATATCTTGTTGCCGATGCTGCTCGGCGCGGGTTTTGTGATTGCTGCGATTGCTGTTCACAGCCGCTTGTGGTCGTTCATCGCGCAAAGACCTTCGGACTACGAAAAGTCCGGCCCTGCTTTCGATCTTCGGACCCATTTGAACGGGCCGATTGAATGCGAAGGTGCGATCTATGGTCCAACGGGACGTGTAAGTTCCCGGTTTGTCGGACATTTCAATGCCCGCTGGGACGGCAACATCGGAGTGATGGCGGAGCGGTTTCTCTATGATGATGGTTCCACGCAGGACAGGGAGTGGACACTGCGCCTTGGAAATGACGGCGGTATCGTTGCGACCGCGCCGGATGTGGTGGGCGAAGGGCGTGGGCATCAGGCCGGATCGGCGGTGCGGTTGCAGTATCGCATCCGCCTGCCCGAAGACGCCGGTGCGCATGTCTTGGATACGGTGGACTGGATGTATCTTGCGCCCAACGGCACCATCGTAAACCGAAGTCAGTTCCGGAAATTCGGCATCAAGGTTGCCGAACTGGTCGCGACCATGCGCCCGGCCTCTGACGCATCCCGCAACCGCGATGAGCAGACCGCCGCATGACCCTGTTCAAGGACAAGAGCTATTGGCTCATTGGGGCAAGCGAAGGTTTGGGCGAGGCCTTGGCCCATGCACTGAGCGCCAGCGGCGCACGCGTGATCGTATCGGCGCGAAATGCCGAACGTCTCGAGGATGTGTGTGCGGCCCTGCCGGGGCCGTCGCGTGCGGTGCGCATTGATGTGAGTGATACTGACGATGTTGCCCGCGCGGCGCGTGAGGCGGGAGAGGTGGACGGAGTTGTTTTCCTGGCCGGTGTTTACTGGCCGATGTCGGCTCAAAACTGGGATGCGGATCAGGCAAACGCCATGGCCGATGTGAATTTTTCCGGGGCGATGCGCGTTATGGGGGCCGTTGTGCCGCAGATGGTTGAGAGGGGACATGGGCATATCGTGTTGACCGGATCATTGTCGGGCTTCCGTGGATTGCCCGGGGCGATCGGCTATTGCGCGTCCAAGGCGGGCGTTATGTCATTGGCCGAGAGCATGTATGCCGACCTCAGGAAGTCTGGCGTCCGGGTTCAGTTGGCCAATCCGGGATTTGTGCGCACGCGGTTGACGGACAAGAACGATTTCAAGATGCCGTTTATCATGTCCCCCGAGGCCGCCGCCCAAGAGATGATGGGCCTGATGCGGTCGAAGCGCTTCAAGAAGAGCTTTCCACGGGCGTTCTCGCTGGTGTTTCGCGGTAGTCAGCTCTTGCCGGATTGGCTTTACTATCGACTGTTTGCTTGAGATCAAAGACCCGCGCCAATAAATTCCGCTTGGTGGGCAAGGAAGCGAACAGGAGGCCCGGTATGCTGAACATTTCGACACGCAAGGTGGCGCAGGTCATTCTCATGTCCCGTGAGATGGATCGCGCCGAAGGGGAATTGCGGGCGTTTATCGACCGTTTGGGCGAAGATGAACAGGCTGAACTGGTCGCCCTGATGTGGATCGGGCGCGGAAGTTTCGAACCGGAAGAACTCAAAGAGGCGATCCAAACAGCATTGGCCGAGGCGACGACCCCAACGGCGGACTACCTGTTGGGATCACCACATGTATCTGATCATCTTGAAAGCGCGCTTGATGCACTGGGGATTGATGTCACCGACGAAGAAGACGACCTGATGTAAAGCGGACTGGGTAAGGCCGCGCACCCCCTTAGGTGCGCGTCCCTGGATCAGGCCAGATGATCTTCTACGGTCAGATGCTGGGCCAGTTGCCCGATCTCGATCATCCATTCGGACACAAGCGCAGGATCGTCAGGTGCCGCGCTGACTCCTGCCGGAATACGTCCGTTCAACACGCTTTCGACGGCCAATGAAACCGGGATAGACACCAGCCGGGCCATCGCCGTGCTATCTGTATCGCCCCATGCATCCATCACATAGGTCTTGTGCCAGACGGTTTCGCCGTTGCGTTCGGCCTTTAGTCCGACGCAAAGGACGACACGGTCCGGTTCGCCTTCGTCATAGGCGTTTTCTGCCCAGAATGTATCCGACATCTCCTTGAGCCGCGCTTCGCCCTCGGCACCCTTCAGGGTTTCGATCTCGGCAAAAACGTCTTTCCATGCCTCGGTCCAGCCATTCAGGCGCAAGGTTCCACGCACGAATTCCTTGACCTGCCAGGCGGGATCAAAGTGGTATTGTTCGATGAACGGGATGCTGTCGCGGTTAGGATAAACTTCAAAAGTTTCTGGCTCGGTTAGCGGTGCGGTATAGCTGCTGATCGCGTTCCATGGGCGATCAACGTTGAATTCCGCATGATCGCGGATCGACCGCGACGGCGATCTCAGGGCCTTGAGAACACCGAGCGGAGACCAGCTGAATTTGTAACGGAACGGGTTCGGTATTTTGGGGATGCCGCCGCAATAGGAAATAAAGCTCAGGTCGTTGGCCGGATCGCATGCGTCTGATGCACGGTAAGCCTCAACCAACGAATGTGCCATCAGATGGTCGATACCGGGATCAAGCCCCACTTCGTTGACAAGGGCCACGCCTGCGGTTTTGGCCTTGTCGTCCAACGCACGCATTTCGGGTGCGATATAGGACGACGACACAAACTGCGCTCCGGCCGCGATGGCCGCTTCTGCCACCGGCACGTGCCAGTCGCCCGGCAGCATCGAGATGACAACATCGCCCTGTTTCAGCGCGGTGGCCAGCGCATCCAGATCGAATGCACGGATATCCTTGGCCACGTCGCCCACGGCATCCTGTGCCTTGGCAACGGTCCGGTTCCAGACAACCACGTCATGGCCATTGCCGATCAACCGTCGAAGGCCGGGGATCGAAGACAGGCCGGTGCCGCACCAGTGAATCGTCATGCTGGTATCCTTTCCATATGTGTTCTGAACGTCTCATACGCGCGTCCCCAGACGCCAGACCCCAGATCGCCAAGCGTCAAAAGGGACGGAAGAAGCTGATCCGCATAATCCTCTGAGCTTTCTACAGGCAGCATCGAAGGCAAATTGTCGATCGCCGTGACGTCCAGAGGTGGGTCATCGTGCACGCGCAAAGCAGGTTCGGCCCAGTCAGTCACGCGGTCGTAGACCTTGATCGGGGAAAAGTCGCTGTCGGGGTCGCATGCGATATCGCCAATCACGCGCAGCCTGCGTGGATCGGTCTTGGCCGATGCGGGCACGAACACGGGCGTACCCGGACGCGCAAGGATGCAATTGAGAAAAATGTCGTGATCGAGGATCTCGGGGAACGGTCCGCCGCTGGCTGTTTCCGCCATGTCCCAGCGGGTGACGTCCATACCCATTTGGGTGCACAGGTCCGTGGCCCCGGTGCCAACACGCCCCAGCGCGCCGATTACCATCGCGTTGGGGCGATTTGCGCCCATTGCATCGAGGCCGGCCCGCAAATCATTGCACAGGTGATCGGAGGATGCGTAAACCGAAACCGGACCACAAAGCGCCCCGTTTTGCTGTGCCATCCAGCATTTCAGTGCAACCGCCGCCCCTGCGTAGCCCGCCCAATACCCAAACGCCGCGACCCGCCGACCATCGCCATCCACGAGGTATTCCAGATCGTAGAGCGTGCCGCCGCCCGCCGCGAACCGTCGCAAAAGGATCTGCCCAGCGGGTTGTCCCTTGAAGGCGTGGCCGAACATGATGTGACGATGACGAAGCGGCGTTCCGTCGTCGGGCAGTTCCTTCAGGCCAAAGACAATCGCGTCGGCGGGGGCGTCTGTCCAACTGTTTTCAGGCACGATGGTGCAACCTGCCTGAACATATCCATCAATGGGAATTGCCCGCGTGCTGCTTTGTTCGACAGTGACGTCAATGCCTGCCGAAATCAGCCGGGCCGCGCCATCGGGTGTGAGCCCAACGCGATCTTCGTTCTGGCGCTGTTCGGCGCGCACCCATAAATGAGTCATATCGTCTCCGTCAAAGATAGCCGTCTGCCTGCGCCGCCTGAACCGAAGGCCGCGCCAACATGCGTTGGTGAAATTGCGCAAGTTTCGGAAAGGCTGCAAGATCGACACCGTCGCCCTCAAACCAGGTGCTGACGACAAAAAGATACGGGTCCGCTGCGGTATAGCGGTCACCCATCACATATTCGCCTTTGATGCAGTGGTCTTCAATGTAGGCGGCGCATTCGGTCATGGTCTGGGACACCTTGTTGCGCATGTCATCCCAGGATTCGGGTTTGTCGGCCCAACGTTCGCCGCGCATCTTGTGGGCGTGGTTCACGTGCACAGTCGAGGCCAGATAGGTCATCACGCCGCGCATTTGTGCCGCCTCGAACGGGTCGTCGGGGCATAGATCGGCCTGTGGATACGCATCCCCCAGATAGCACAGGATCGCCAGCGTTTCCGTCAGAGTTCCCTGAGGTGTGACCAGTGCGGGAACGCGTCCCTTGGGGTTGACTGCGCCGTAGGAAGGGCCGCGCTGTTCGGCGTTCTTGAAATCCACAAGGACGCCTTTGAACTCCACGCCGACATCCTTGAGAGCGATGGCAACGGCGGCGGCAATGGTGCCTTTGAAATAGTAGAGGGTGAGCATTCAGGGCCAGCCTTTTCTTGGGTCACAGATGGGTTTGGGCGAATTGCCTATGGACGTGTTCGAGATGGGGAATGGCGTTGAACTGAACCGGGGCCAGAACATCGCCGATCACATGCAGACGGTGAACCGAGGTGTTCATGATGGCAAGGGCCGTGCGCGCCATCGCAGGAATATCAAGCTGCATGGTCTGGCGAACCACCATTGCGATCAGCCCACCCGAGGTCACCACAAGCGCCGGACCGTCACCCGAAAGGATATCGTGCATGGCGTCTGAAACGCGGGCCTCGAATTCATCAAATCGTTCCGGTGCGCCTTCGATCCGGCCATCGCGCCATGCGCTCAGAACCTTGGGCAGGTGATAGACAAAATCTTCGCGCAGGGTCGGGATTGGTTCGTTGTGCTGATCTTCGAGAAGCTGCGCCAGGGTGAAATATGCCATTTCGTTCAGGCGGGCATCCTGCACTGCGTGATCGCCAAATCCCATGCTTGTCGCGGTTTCGACATGGCGCACAAGCGTGCCGCAATACACGCGGCTGTATGTGCCGCCGCTGTCGCGCAGGTGATCGCCCAGCCATGCTGCCTGCTGGTGGCCCAGATCGCTCAGCTTGTCATAGCTCTGTTCATCGCGGGCTTCGGTGTTGGCCTGACCGTGACGGACAAGTGTGATCTGCGACATCGGATGTTCTCCTGACCATTTGCGCGACTGGCTTAAACCGCACGGCTGGCCATTGGAAGCGTTGGCGTGCCTCAATCGGGGATTTCGCGACGTCGATCGGAAACGGCGTGGCGCAATTTTGGCAAAGGGCGTCGTGAATGGGAGTCATCCAAGCCACGCGACGTGGTGTAACTTGCGCCAGAAGCGCGAATGGGAGACGCCCGATGTCGGATAAGGTTCGGTTTGTACTGGATGGCCAACAGGTCGAAGCCGAGGCAGGCATGACGATCTGGGAAGTGGCCAATGGCCGCGGCCTCAAGATCCCGCATCTTTGCCATAAACCCGCGCCGGGGTATCGCCCCGATGGCAATTGCCGTGCCTGCATGGTCGAGATCGAAGGCGAACGCACCCTTGCGGCTTCCTGCATCCGCGAGCCGGCCGAGGGTATGGTTGTCAGCACCGCCTCTGCGCGGGCGACGTCTGCACGCAAGATGGTGTTGGAAATGCTGGTCGCCGACCAGCCGGAACGCCATGAGGCACATGACCGGTCTTCGCATATGTGGGACATGGCCGATCTGACCGGCGTCAGCGAAAGCCGCCTGCCGAAGCTGGAACCGGACCGCATCCCTCTTCTGGATGACAGCCATGTGGCGATGCGGGTAAACCTAGACGCCTGTATTCAATGTGGGCTGTGCGTGCGTGCCTGCCGGGAAGTGCAGGTAAACGATGTGATTGGCATGTCGGGTCGCGGGCATGATGCCTATCCCACTTTCGACCTTGCAGATCCGATGGGGGAATCCACCTGTGTGGCCTGTGGCGAATGTGTTCAGGCCTGTCCAACCGGTGCGTTGATGCCCGCCACCGTGCTGGATACCGATCAGCGCGGCGATAGCGCTGACTTTGACGAGGAAGTCAAAAGCGTCTGTCCTTTCTGCGGTGTCGGCTGTCAGGTGTCGCTCAAGATCAAGGACAACCGTGTCAAGTTCGTGGAAGGCGTGAACGGCCCTGCGAACGAAGGACGGCTTTGCGTCAAGGGCCGCTTTGGTTTTGACTATATCCACCATGATCATCGCCTGACCAAACCGTTGATCCGCCGTGAGGATGCCCCCGCAAAAGGGCTGAATGTTGATCCCGGCAACTGGCAGACGCATTTCCGTGAAGCGACCTGGGACGAAGCGTTGGATGCGGCAGCTGGCGGTTTGCGTGCGCTGCGTGACGATCATGGCGGGCGGGCCGTTGCGGGCTTTGGGTCGGCCAAATGCTCGAACGAAGAGGCGTATCTTTTCCAGAAACTCATCCGCCAGGGGTTTGGCCACAACAACGTGGACCACTGTACGCGGCTATGCCACGCATCATCCGTTGCGGCGTTGATGGAAAACGTGGGTTCGGGTGCGGTTACGGCGACATTCAACGAAATCGAGAACGCCGATGTGGCCATTGTGATCGGCTGCAACCCCATCGAAAACCACCCGGTCGCGGCCACCTATTTCAAACAATTCGCCAAGCGCGGCGGTAAGCTTATCGTGATGGACCCGCGTGGCCAGGCGCTGAGCCGGTTTGCGTCGCATATGCTACAGTTCCGACCGGGGGCGGATGTGTCGATGCTCAACGCGATCATGAACGTGATCGTCGAAGAGGGGCTTTACGACCAACAGTATATCGACGCGTATACCGAAAACTGGGAGGCCGAAAAGGAACACCTCAGCGGCTTTACCCCCGAGATGATGAGCGAGATTTGCGGAATCGAGCCCGGGGTTCTGCGCGATGTGGCGCGCACCTTTGCTAGTGCCAAGGCTGGCATGATCTTTTGGGGTATGGGTGTTTCACAGCATATCCACGGAACCGACAACTCGCGCTGTCTGATATCGCTGGCTCTGATGTGCGGGCAGGTTGGGCGCCCCGGTGCCGGTCTGCACCCGTTGCGCGGGCAGAACAACGTGCAGGGTGCCTCGGATGCCGGTCTGATCCCGATGTTCCTGCCGGACTATCAAAGCGTGACGGACGATGGCGTTCGCAGCGCCTTTACCGAGGTGTGGAAATCTGGCGATTTCAGCAGTGAAAAGGGTTTGACCGTCACGGAAATCATGGACGCAGTGCACGCGGGTGACATTCGCGGGATGTATATCCTTGGCGAAAACCCGGCCATGTCCGATCCTGATGTTGAACATGCCCGCGATGCGCTGGCGGCGCTGGAACATCTGGTGGTTCAGGATATCTTCCTGACAGAAACGGCGAATTACGCCGATGTGATCCTGCCTGCCTCGGCCTTTGCCGAAAAGGCGGGTACCGTGACCAACACCAACAGGCAGGTCCAGATGGGGCGCCCCGCCGTGCCGCCGCCCGGCGATGCGCGGGCCGATTGGTGGATCGAGGTGGAGTTGGCACGCCGGTTGGGTCTGGAATGGGAATACCAGTCGCCTGCCGACGTCTTTGCCGAAATGAAGCTGAACATGAAGTCGCTCAGCAACATCACCTGGGATCGGCTTGAGCAGGAGAACGCGGTAACCTACCCGTCGCTGTCGCCTGAAGATCCGGGCCAACCTATTGTATTCGGAGATGGGTTCCCGCGCGCCGATGGCCGTGCGCGGTTTACGCCCGCGTCCGTTATCCCGCCCGCAGAAGCGCCGGACGCGGACTATCCCATGATCCTGACCACGGGCCGCCAGCTGGAACACTGGCACACCGGGTCGATGACGCGGCGGGCCAGCGTACTGGACGCGGTAGAACCTGAAGCCAATTGTTCGCTGCACCCCAAGACCCTGCGTCGTCTGGGTGTTGAACCTGGTGGCATGATCCGGCTGACCACGCGGCGGGGTTCGGTTTCGATCATGGCACGCGCAGACCGCGCCGTGTCGGAGGATATGGTTTTCCTTCCCTTCGCCTATGTTGAAGCGGCAGCGAATATCCTGACCAACTCGGCTCTGGACCCTTACGGCAAGATCCCCGAGTTCAAATTCTCTGCCGTGCGTGCGGAACGGGACGAGGCTGACATCGCGGCGGAGTGATCCGCCGCAGATTGTCCAAGCCTAAAGTAAGCTGATCGCGATTGAGGCGGTGCATAGTATGGCCGCTGCCATCCAGATAACGATCTTTTCGCGCGATTCACTGTTGTGCATCGCGCGAAACATGATGCCGTCGATACGCCCGATTCTGGGTGATCGCCGCCGAAGATCATTCCATCGTTTTCCGAACAGAGGCCGGAGCACGCGCAAAAAGATAAAGTCTGTCGCGATGAAAATGATGGCGGCAAAGAACCAGCAGGCAAACATTGTAGGCAGTACAAACAGGGCAAGTGCGGCAACATCGTTAAGATCGTAGTCGCCAGCCTTGATGCCCCAGGACAACGCGGTCAGCGCCCAGCTAACCAGAAACGCCGCGACATAGTGTAATCCCTTGGTGCTGCTCAGCTTTTTTGGGGGGGCTGCGGATTGGCCAACGGCGCTTTGCATCTTCTCGATAATCTGTTGTGTGGCCTGCCGCCCGCGAAATCGGCGCTGAAAACCGACGCCGTCGGAATACCATCCGAATTCATAGTCAAGCGCGCGCCCAAGGTTTGGCTTCAGGTTGACCGGATCGCCCCCATTATTGCGAAGGCTTTGTTCCAGCATGTTGAAAATCTGCCACTCGATCTGTCGCCGAAATTCGAATTCCTGTGCCATATCAAGGGACAAAAGCGAACGAAGATCCTTTGTTTGCCCGCCATAGCGCGGGAAGATGGATGCGCGCAGATGTTTCATGAAAGCCGCTTTGGTTTCGTGCGGCCAAGTTTCGTTTAACTGGTCCAGATCAGCGATTGTGGGGGTGTCGGGAAAGGGTTCCTTTACCGGTGCGGGGGCATTGCCCGGTTCTGGCGTGCTCTCTGGTTCGGGAACCGCCTCAGGCGAAGGGGCCAAAGGCGTGGCATCGGGTGGGGTCTTGGATGTCGCCGCTGGCATGAGATCATTGTAGGTCGCCGGGGCAGGGGGCGTGTCGTGTAAAATCTCTGCCATGCTCGGGCGCTTGCCCATCGGCTTTGGGGATCGCGCGCGCGCCGCGTCATAGGCGGTGCGCAGGGCCTGAAAGGCGTCGGCGTTTTCACGGTCGATGGATTTCAGCCGCGCGGCGTAGGCCCGGCGCACCGCACGGTCGTCAGCGGGGCCATCAAGGCCCAGTTCGCGCCATGGCCAACTAGCTGACATAGTAGTCGTCAATCGCGTCAAGCTGGCGGGAAATTTCGCCACGCGCGCGGTCGATTTCCTGCGGGTCCTGATCGGCCAGCGCGGCTTCGAACCGCACCAATATTTGGCTCAGCATCGTGCGATCGTCACCGGAGGCCATTTCATAAAGTCGCCGTATGCGCGCCAGAAGGGCGGTGTTTTCTTCGGCGTCGCGGGGGTGTTCCTTGAGCTTTTCCATGGCCTTGAGACGTTTCGCAATCTCCGCCTCTGTCAGTCCGGGTGCGTTTTGCTTGATCACCAACCCGCCCTTGTCATTGGCAGTTGTTGCCTCGACTTCGATCAGGCCTGAACCGTCATAGCTCAAACGGACTGTCATGCCTTCCTGCCCCGCCGGTGCGCGGGGCACCGACAGCAGGAATTCACCCAGCAGAACGTTGTCAGCTACCTTCGGCGCTTCGCCCTGATACACCTCGACGCGCAGACCGGTCTGATTGTCCTGCATGGTCGAAAAATAACGTTCGCGACTGGCCGGAAGGGGCGTGTTGCGTTCGATCAGTGGCGTGAACAACCCGTCCACAAACCGTCCGTTCCCAAGAGCCTCGGCGGTGCTGAGGCCCACGGAAAACGGGCTGACGTCAGTCATCACGACGTCGTCCAGCGCCGCGTCCTGTGCAACAAGTGCTGCCTGCACCGCGGCACCGAGAGCCACGGCATGATCCGGGTCTATGCTGCTATTCGGAAACATGCCGAACTGGCGGGTGACAAATTGTCTGATCATCGGCATCCGTGTGGCACCGCCAACAAGGATGATGCGGTCCATCTCACTGGCGGCCAGATCGCTGTCATAAAAACATCGCTCGATCGGACGGCGAAGGCGGCGCATCTGTGGTGCGCATGCGGCTTCGAACATCTCACGGGTCAGGGTCAGTGCGGTTTCGCCACGTTTCAGGCGCAGCGTGACATCATGTGTTTCGCTCAGACCAAGCCGCCGTTTGGCCCCATCGGCAAGGTGTTTGGCCTGAATCTGTTCATCCCTTGAAAGGTCTGACCATTCAATTCCGGCGGTCTCAATCATGGTTTTGGCAAGCGCTGTGGTGAAATCTTCGCCGCCAAGCTGGGCATCGCCAGAGCTTGCCTTGACTTCCATCACCCCTTCGAAGTGATCTAGAACGGTGATATCGAAGGTGCCGCCGCCCAGATCAAAGATCAGAAACCGGCTTTCGCCGTCCCGGTCCTGAAGCCCGTATGCCAAGGCGGCGGCTGTGGGTTCGTTGATCAGGCGCACCGCGTTCAGGTCGGCAAGGCGGCAGGCGTCCATCGTGGCCTGTCGCTGGCCTTGATTGAAATACGCGGGCACAGAAACGACCACGTCGCGCACAGGCTGGCCCAGATCTGCTTCTGCATCGGCCTTGAGCTTGCGAAGGACCAGAGCCGACAGTTCTTCGGCACCCATTTGGCGGGTGCCAATCTTGAATTGCGTTTTCGCGCCCATCGCCCGTTTGAACACTGCGGCAGTGTCGCGCGGATGCGTGGCCAGCCGGTCGCGTGCCGCTTCGCCTACGATCAGTCGCCCGTCAAGGTCAGAGACGACAGACGGGGTCAGCGCGGAACCCAGCGCATTTGAGATCAGGCGGGGGGCACCATTCTCGAATACCGCGATCAGCGAATTCGTTGTGCCAAGGTCGATGCCGATGGGAAGCTGTTTCATGACGTGCCTGCCTGTTTGCGTCCTTTTCGCACGGTGGTTGTGCCGCCGGAACCCGACAACGTCAACTGCGGCTGGACAGCCATTGGCAATACTGCCAGCCTGTCAACGACTTCCGAGGAGCTTGCATGCTGAACCCTGATCGTTTCCTGTCCGATCTGCACACGCTGCGCCGGTTTGGGGCCTCGGGTGTCGGCAGGGGCGTGCGCCGTCCGGCCTATAGCGACCCCGATATTGCCGCGCGCGAATGGATCGCCGCCAGAATGGCAGAAGCGGGCCTGCGCCCGCATTTCGACGACATGGGCAATCTGTTCGGTCTGGCCCCGGGGGACGCGTCCAGCCTGTTGCTGGGATCACATTCCGACAGTCAGCCAGAAGGTGGCTGGCTTGACGGAGCGCTGGGCGTGATGGCCGCGTTGGAGGTGGCTCGATGTGTGCCCGGCGTATCGGTCGTGTCCTTTCAGGACGAGGAAGGCCGCTTTGGGGCCACCACCGGCAGCGCGGTCTGGTCAGGCCAGATATCGCAGGCAGAGGCTGACGCCTTCACCGATCATGACGGCGTCTCCCTTGGTCGCGCGCGTTCAAGGATGGAGGGCCTGTCCTCGGGGCCGGTCGATCCGTCTCGGTTTTCGGGGTTCATGGAATTGCACATCGAACAGGGGCCGGTTCTGGATCGGGACGGCAAGCGCGCGGCCGTCGTAACCGATATCGTCGGCATCCGTGATATGATGGTTACCTTCGACGGCGAACAGAACCACGCAGGAACAACTCCGATGCATCTGCGTCGCGATGCTTTCCGGGCGCTGGCGCAGTTTTCTGCCTTGCTGGAGGATCGCCTGCGCAATGTGGTTACGCCCCAGACGGTGTGGACCATCGGTCATGTGTCCCTGCACCCCAACGCATCTTCGATCGTGCCGGGGCGGGCGCGGTTTTCGATGCAATGGCGGGATCGCGATCCTGAACGGCTTGGGCGAATGGAAAACATCATTCGCGCAACGGCGCGGGAGGTGGCAGATGGTGGCGGTTTTGAATTATCGTTCGGTTCGATGTTTGGGCTTGAACCTGTTGGCATGGACCCAAGGCTGAGGCGGGCTCTGGAACAGGGCGCGCAAGAGGTCTGTGGCGACGAATGGTTGCATCTGCCGTCGGGGGCGCTCCACGATGCGACGAACGTGGCCCGACTGATGCCGGTGGCCATGTTGTTTGCGCCCTCCATCGGTGGACGCAGTCATTGTTTCGAAGAGGACACCGAAGAGGCGGACCTGATCACAGCCCTTAGAATTCTGGCCGCCGCAGCGACCCGTGCTTCGGCACAGGCAATGTAATCCTGAAATGCGCGCAGACTACAGGTGCTCAGCTCCAGCTTACATCGCTGACAAAGATATATCCCGCGCCGTAGATCGTCTTGATCAACCTGGGGTTCTTTGGGTCTTCTCCGAGCTTGGTGCGCAGCCTTGAAATACGCACGTCCATTGCCCTGTCAAAGCTTTCTCCGGCGGCACCGCCCAATTGTTCCTGCATGAACTGGCGACTGATGAGCCGCTTGGGGCTTTCCAGAAACAGGCGAAGCACCGCGCCCTCGGCATGGGAAAAGGCCGTTTCGGTGCCGGAGTCGGTTTCCAGGGTGTAGCGGTCGAAATGTGCGGTCCAACCGCTGAAATGGGCAGTGTTTCCGCTTTCGCGTGTGGCCGATTTGGCCGTTCTCAAACGTGCCCGCACCCGCGCAACAACCTCGGCGGGGTCGAAGGGCTTAGTGATATAGTCGTCGGCCCCCAGTTCCAGCCCGGTAATGCGGTCCTGCACCTGGGATCGGCCTGAAATGATGATGACTGACGCTCCCTTTTCCAGCGCCAGCCTGTGCACAAGCGTCAGCCCGTCAGTATCGGGAAGCGATAGGTCCACAAGGCAGATGTCGGGCGTCTCACGATTCATGGAGGCTTCGAATTCGCGCGCGCGCCCGAAGGATTGGGTTTGAAAGCCGGCCCCTTCAAGCACATCCGCCAAGAGCCGGCGAATGTCGGGCTCGTCATCGAGGATCCAGACGGTTGGGGCTGTCATGCCGCTTGGCCTCCGTGGATCAGGGTCGTGAGTTCCCGGGCCGAAAACGGTTTGCGCAAGACCGGGGCGACCCGCGCTGCATGTTCAAAAAGGGGGTCTTCGGGTGGCAACGACGTCATCAGGATACAGGGCAGACCAGACGCGCCGATGCGTTCCACAAGATCAATACCCGTTGCGGACCCTGCCAGTTTCACATCTGACAGGCAGAGGCAGATATCGGGCAGGTCCGCGCTAAGGGCGACGGCCTCATCAACTGTGGTTGCTTCGATCACGGAATAATCCATCCCCATCAACATATCGCGGAACGTTGCACGCAGGGTGTCGTTGTCTTCGACGAGAAGCGCAAGCCCCCCAGTGGGCATCACCGTCCGCCGCAGAGGCAGGCGCAGGGTCACGCTTGCACCAGAGGGCGTGTTCGACAACCGGATGTTGCCGCCCGCAAGCCGCGCCATGTTGTAGACCATCGGCAAGCCAAGCCCGGATCCTTCGCCCCCCTTTGTTGTAAAAAACGGGTTCAACGCCTTTTCAAGCGCAACCTCGGAAAAGCCCGGCCCGGTATCTGTCACACCGATCTCGATCCATGTATCGGCCACGGTGTGGGCGGTGATGGTGATTTGCCCCGAAGTGCCACAGGCATCGCGGGCATTCAGGATCAGGTTCAGCAGCCCGTCATGCACCATACCCGCATCCACAAGGAACAGTTCGGTCGGCATATGATCCAGAATGGTCAGCCCGACTGATCGCGGCAGGGTCGGCGTCGCCAGTGTTTTCAGGTCCATCAGAAGAGCTGTCACATCCGTCGGTTGCGGGCGATAGGCGCGATTGTCCGTGATATCCCCAATCCGGTTGAGCAATCGCCCACCGCGCCGTGCAGCACCGATCGTGGCATCAATCAAGGTGAGCGCTTCCTCAGGAATGGCCATTTGCCGAAGCTTGCCCTGCATGCCAAGGATAATGGTCAACAGGTTGGAAAAATCATGCGCGATGCCGTTGGTCATCTGCGCGGCCAATGCCCGGCGCCGTGTTTGTTGCAAGGCGACGCGGGCTTGTGTTTCTTCGGTGATGTCCATCGACAGGATATAGACACCACCCAGAAGATCGGGTGTGAAGGCTGTTCTGATGCGACGCGAACTGTCGGTATCGGTGAATTCGAAAACCGATGGTTTGCCGCCATAAGCGGCCTTGAGGTGCGGTTCGATGCGGTTATAGGCCGAAGGCCCCAAGGCCTCGGCGATACCAAGGCCCACGATATCCAGCGGCCTGCCGGGCATGACCGAATTAAGCCGCCGGTTGGAAAACGTATATACGCCTTCATCATCGACATGGGCGATGTGCGCGGGCATCATTTCCGTGGTCAGGCGTGTGCGGGCCTCCATTTCGGTAAGCTGACGCTTGGTCTCTTCCAGCGCGGTTATCGTAGCGGCCAGTTCCCGGTTTGTGGCCGACAGCTCTTCGGCATGATTGAGAAGCTGGTCGCTCAGTTCTTCCGACCTTGCGCGCAACAACTGCTCGGATCGTTTCGCGCGGGTAATGTCGGTATAGACCGTCACCCAGCCACCCTGCGGCAGCGGTGAACCTTCTACGCTGATCGTGCGCCCATTGGCGCGGGTGCGCTCCATGTAATGCGGTTCAAATGCGCTGGCCTGTCGAACGCGGGCCTGAACAAATTCTTCAACATCCGATACCGGGCCGTATTCGCCGTGATCAACCAGATGACGGATCGTGTCGTCAAACCTTGCCCCCGGAACAACCAGTTCAGATGGCAGGGCGAACATCTCTTGAAATCGTTTGTTACACTGCACCAGCCGCAAATCCGCATCATAGATCGAAAGCGCCTGCGCGATCAGGTTCAGGCCGGCCTGGGTCATTTCTTCGGTGCGTGTCTGGTTCTTTGGCATGTTTTCCCCCGACCTGACCATGTCGTTTGCACGGCTCGGAGACAAGAGTTCGCGCCAATCAGAAGGCTTGTTACAATTTGTTAGATTTGCGCAAAGTTAACGAAATCTTTGCGCGTCAGGTTCCCTTGAAATCGGTGAACGCATGGATTCGGCTGAGAGGGGCCGTCCGTGCAGAACGCACCGACGAGGGAGGAGACACAGTTTTGGCTCAGACGCAGACTGGCGTCGGTGGACTCGCGTCCATACCGGCGCTGCTTCATCGCAATGCGACCGAATTCGGGAATGCACCTGCCTACCGTGAGAAAGAATACGGGATCTGGCAAAGCTGGACCTGGGCGGAGGCCGAGAAGGAGATCGAGGCGCTTGCCCTTGGTCTGGTCAACATGGGCGTTGCCGAAGGTGACTTTATCGCGATCATCGGTCGCAATCGTCCGTATCTCTATTGGTCCATTGTCGCCGCGCAATGCGTCGGGGCGATTCCGGTGCCTTTGTATCAGGACGCCAGCGCCGAGGAGATGGCCTATGTGTTGGGTCACTGCGGTGCCCGGTTTGTGATCGTTGCCGATCAGGAGCAGGTCGACAAGGTCATCGAGGTGCAGGACCAGTTGCACCAGTTTGAACACATGATTTACCTCGATCCGCGCGGTCTGCGCAAATACGACCACACGCAGTTGCATCAATACAGCCACGTTCAGGCGCAGGGCCGTGCCGCCTATGACGAGCACATCAAGGAATTGACCCGTCGTCGCGAAAAGCTGACCTATGACACCACTTGTGTCATGTTGTATACGTCGGGCACGACGGGCAAGCCCAAGGGCGTGGTTCTTTCGAACCGGAACGTGATCGAGACGGCAAAATCCTCTGCCGAATTCGACAAGCTGGGCCCCAACGAAGAAATTCTGGCCTATCTGCCTATGGCTTGGGTCGGTGATTTCATCTTTTCCATCGGTCAGGCGTATTGGTGCGGGTTTTGCGTGAACTGTCCCGAAAGTCCGGACACGATGATGACCGACTTGCGCGAAATTGGGCCGACTTATTACTTTGCCCCGCCGCGCGTTTTCGAAACCCAGCTGACCAACATCATGATCCGCATGGAAGACGCGAGCCCGTTCAAAAAGCGGATGTTCGATTATTTCATGGCCCACGCCCGCCGGGTCGGGCCGGATATCCTGGACGGCCATTCCGTCGATTTCATGGACCGGCTGAAATATGCGCTGGGCGAATTGGTCACTTATGGGCCGCTCAAGAATACGCTGGGTTTCAGCAACGTTCGTGTTGGTTACACCGCTGGTGAAGCGATCGGTCCTGAGATTTTCGATTTCTACAGGTCGCTCGGGATCAACCTGAAACAGCTTTACGGCCAGACCGAAGCAACCGTTTTCATCACCGCACAGCCTGATGGAGAGGTCCGCTCCGACACGGTTGGCGTGCCGAGCCCGGGTGTCGAACTGCGCATCGCCGACAACGGCGAAGTGTTCTACCGGTCACCGGGTGTGTTTGTGGAATACTACAAGAACGCGGAGAGCACGGCTGATACCAAGGACGCCGAAGGTTGGGTCGCAACGGGCGACGCGGGCTTTATCGAAGAAGGCACTGGCCATCTTCGGATTATCGACCGCGCAAAGGATGTGGGGAAAATGGCCGACGGCAGGTTGTTCGCGCCAAAATATGTGGAGAACAAGCTCAAGTTTTTCCCCAACATTCTTGAAGCGGTTGTGTTTGGAAACGCCAAGACAGAGTGCACAGCCTTTATCAACATTGACCTGACTGCGGTGGGCAATTGGGCGGAACGCAATAACATCGCCTATTCGTCGTATCAGGAACTGGCAGGACATCCGCAGGTGATGGATACGATCCAGTCCCATGTAGAAGAGGTGAACGCTTCTGTCGCCGAGGACGAAATGTTGTCGGGCTGTCAGGTGCACCGGTTTGTGGTTCTACACAAGGAACTGGATGCCGATGACGGCGAACTGACCCGGACGCGCAAAGTGCGGCGTCGGATCATCGAAGAGAAGTACGCGGATATCATTAACGCGCTCTACGATGGGTCGGACAAGGTCAGCACCAAGACCGAAGTGACCTACGAAGACGGTCGCAAAGGCTTTATCAGTGCCACGCTCGAGATCCGCACAGCAGGCACCAATGCCATGCGGGCACAGATGGCCGCGGAATGACAACAAACAGCCGGTAGCATGCGCCCGGCGCATGCACCGCTGCGGGGAGGCAGACAGACATGCTGGACCAGACCGAAGACGGATATATCACTGTAGACGGCCGCAAGATTGGTGGCGTCGTGATGGAGATGAAGAACATCACTCTGCGATTTGGTGGTGTTGTGGCGATCAAGGACATCAGCTTTGACATCCGCGAGGGCGAGATCCGTGCGATCATCGGCCCGAACGGCGCGGGTAAGTCGTCGATGCTGAACGTGATCAGTGGATTCTACAATCCGCAGGAAGGCGAAGTGTGGTATCACGGCAAACCGCGTCCGCGCATGAAGCCGTTTCAAGTGGCGCAGCAGGGTATCGCGCGCACCTTCCAGAACATCGCTCTTTTCGAAGGTATGAGCGTGCTGGATAACGTGATGACCGGGCGATTGAATAAGATGGACGGCAGCCTCTGGAAACAAGCCATCTGGAAAGGTGCAGCAGAGCGTGAAGAGGTTGAAAACCGCGAGAAAGCCGAGCAGATTATCGACTTTCTCGAAATTCAGGCGATCCGCAAGACGCCAGTATCGCGTCTGCCTTATGGTTTGAAGAAACGTGTCGAACTGGCCCGCGCCCTTGTCGCCGAACCCAAGCTGTTGCTTCTTGATGAACCGATGGCAGGGATGAACGTCGAGGAAAAAGAAGACATGAGCCGCTTTATTCTGGACGTGAACGACGAATTCGGGACCACCATCGCGCTGATCGAACACGACATGGGCGTTGTCATGGATCTTTCGGACCGGGTCGTGGTGATGGACTACGGCAAGAAGATTGGCGACGGCACGCCCGACGAAGTGCGCAACAACCAAGAGGTCATCGACGCCTATCTGGGGGTTGCCCATGACTGATCTGTTTCGCCAAGCACACAACGAGGCCCGGTTTCAGGGTCCGGGGCTGCGGCCCGCAATGATGGGAGGCCTTCATGCCTGACGCACTACTTTTCGGTACCGAGGTTTTCCTCAATGGTCTGATGGCCGGGGTTCTCTATGCGCTTGTCGCCCTTGGCTTTGTTCTGATCTACAAGGCTTCGGGTATTTTTAACTATGCCCAAGGGGTTATGGCTCTTTTTGCGGCGATGACATTGCATGGCATCATGGTGGGCCAGGTTCCTTTCGCGCATCTGATCAATGCAACCTTTGGCACCCATATCCATCATTTCGGCTGGGAGATCCCGGCGCTGCTGGCTATTGTTCTGACCGTCATCGTGATGATCCTGCTGGCATGGCTGGTTCAGCGATATGTATTTCGCCATCTGGTTGGGCAGGAACCGATCATTCTGTTCATGGCGACGATCGGTCTGGCATATTTCCTTGAAGGCGTTGCGGATCTGATGTGGGGGTCGGATATCAAGACACTTGATGTCGGCATTCCTCAGGGTGGCAGTTTCTGGATCGAGGAAAACACCCAGTGGATGGGTATGGGCAATGAGAACTTCTATGGCTTTTTCCTGGATAAACTGGATCTTGTAGCGACGGTTATCGCGGCAATTCTGGTGGTCGCCTTGGTTCTGTTCAGCCAATACACCAAGCAAGGCCGCGCGATGCGCGCCGTGGCGGATGATCACCAGGCTGCACTTTCGGTTGGCATCCGGCTGAATTCCATCTGGGTTCTTGTGTGGTCGGTCGCGGGTTTTGTCGCGCTGGTCGCAGGGATCATGTGGGGCAGCAAGTCGGGTGTTCAGTTTTCGCTTTCGCTGATTGCTCTCAAGGCATTGCCGGTGCTGATGCTGGGCGGCTTTACCTCGATCCCGGGTGCAATTGTGGGCGGGCTTATCATCGGTGTGGGTGAAAAGCTGTTCGAATTCGCGGTTGGCCCTCTGGTCGGTGGTGCGACAGAAAACTGGTTCGCTTATGTGCTCGCCCTCATTTTCCTCGTGTTCCGGCCTCAGGGTCTGTTTGGCGAGAAAATCATCGAAAGGGTCTGACGTGGCAGATCGGCCCGGAAACCGCACAGGAAAGGATGGACACAGATGAACAAAGTCATTGCGATCATCAATGTTATCTCTTGGTCCGGCTTCTGGGCGTTTGGCTATATCGCGGTCACGTCCGATGACCTGAGCGCAAATCAACTCACCGTGGCCGGCCTTCTGGCTTTTGCAGGGTTCATGATGGGGATCGTCGCATATCTGCGGCTGGTCCGCGCCGCAGAGGCAAGCGGTTACGCAAAAAAGACAAATCAACTCGACGCGTCGGCTTTGGACCGCGCGCAGTCCGAAGGGGGCATGTGAACGATGTTCTACCGTGAAGCCGGAGATTTCAAAACCTCCTACGTTGCCGACAACCAGACGTTTCCGATCAAGTTCGACCGGTATCGCTATTATGCAGTTCTGGCCGTGGCGTTCGGGATCATCCCGTTCATCATCAACGATTATTGGGCGAATGCGCTGCTGTTGCCCTTTCTGATCTACGCTATTGCGGCCATCGGTTTGAACATTCTGGTCGGATATTGTGGCCAGGTCAGCCTCGGGACAGGCGGATTCATGGCTGTGGGGGCCTATGCCTGTTACAAGCTGATGACCGCTTTTCCGGATGTGTCGATGTTTATCCACGTCCTGATCGCGGGTGCCATCACCGCCGTGGTGGGTGTGCTGTTCGGCCTGCCATCTCTGCGGATCAAGGGGTTCTATCTGGCGGTGGCGACGCTTGCTGCTCAGTTTTTCCTTGTTTGGCTCTTTAACCGGGTTCCGTGGTTCTACAATTACTCTGCATCCGGGCAGATCAATTCGCCCGAACGCGATGTGTTCGGCATCATCATCACCGGACCTAACGCACCGGCTTGGGCCACTTACCTGTTCTGCCTGATCTTTCTGACATTCTCCGCCGTGGTTGCCCGCAACCTGACGCGGGGCGTCACCGGGCGCAGTTGGATGGCGATTCGTGACATGGACATCGCCGCGGAAATCATCGGGGTGAACCCGCTCAAGGCCAAGATGACCGCCTTTGCCGTAAGTTCGTTCTTTATCGGTATTTCCGGCGCGTTGTTCTTTGCGCTCTACCTCGGCGCTGTGGAAGTGGGCGAAGTTTTTGGCATCCAGAAATCCTTTACGGTTCTGTTCATGGTCATCATCGGCGGGCTGGGATCAATCTTTGGGTCCTTTGCCGGAGCAGCCTTCCTCGTGCTGCTGCCTGTGGTGCTCAAGGTCGTCGGCGCTGATATGCTGGGATGGCCCACTGATATCGTTGCGCACTTGCAATTGGTGATCGTGGGTGCGTTGATCATCATCTTCCTGATCATGGAGCCGCACGGGCTTGCCCAACTGTGGCGTGTGGCCAAGGAAAAACTGAGACTCTGGCCCTTCCCGCACTAAGCGGGAAGCGTCAACCCGATACGGGGCGGTTCGATACCCCCGTGCACGTACATCGGTCTAACCAAGGGAGGAGAACCCCGATGAAGATTAAACTGGCAACCGTGGCGCTAGGCGCCCTGATGGCTGCAGGCCCCGCGATGGCTGACCTTGTTTTTCCATCGCTGAGCTACCGGACAGGTCCTTATGCGGCTGGCGGCATTCCGTTTGCTGACGGCTATGCGGATTACTTTACGCTGCTGAATGAACGTGATGGCGGCATCGGTGGAGCGATGACGCGGGTTCTGGAATGTGAAACCGGCTACAACACCGAAAAAGGCGTTGAGTGCTATGAGTCCACCAAGGGCGAAGGCGCTTTGGTCTATCAGCCGTTGTCCACCGGTATCACGTACCAGCTGATCCCCAAAACCACAGCCGACAATATCCCCATGCACACAATGGGCTATGGCCGGACGTCGGCCAAGAACGGCAAGGTGTTCAGCCACACGTTCAACTATCCTGCGAACTATTGGGATGGTGCATCGGGCGCGATCAACTATCTGCTGGACGCCAACGGCGGTGACATCAACGGCAAGAAAGTCGCGCTGGTGTATCACAACTCTGCTTATGGCAAGGAGCCGATCCGCACCCTAGAAGAGCTGAGCAAAAAGCATGGCTTTGACCTCAAGACGCTTCCCGTGGATCACCCGGGCCAGGAACAGAAGTCCCAGTGGCTTCAGATCCGTCGTGAACGCCCGGATTACGTGATCATGTGGGGCTGGGGTGTGATGAACCAGGTTGCCATTCAGGAAGCCGCCAACATCCGTTTCCCGATGGAAAACTTCATCGGTGTCTGGTGGTCCGGTGCACAGCATGACGTTCTGCCCGCGGGCATGGCCGCAGACGGCTACAAGGCGATCACCTTCCACGCGGTTGGCGACGATTTCCCGGTCTTTGACGACATTCAGAAATACGTCGTGGATACTGGCAAAGCCGCCGGTGCAGGCGATCAGATTGGTACGGTTCTGTACAACCGCGGTGTCTATGCGGCGATGCTCGCGGCTGAGGCTGCCCGCACCGCGCAGGAAATCCACGGAACAGCGGATATCACGCCCGGGATGATGCGCGACGGCATGGAGGCGCTGGAAATCACCCAAGCGCGGATGGTTGAACTGGGCATGCCCAACTTTGGCCCCGAGCTGAAGGTGTCCTGCGAAAACCATGGCGGTAACGCGATGGTCGGTGTGTCCCAGTGGGATGCGGCCGCCAAGGAATGGAACCTGATTTCGGACTTTGCGCCGACCGATGGTGACATCATCAACGCGCTGATCGCGGAAGACAGCGGAGCCTACGCCGCCGAAAACGGCATCGAAGAGCGCTGCAACTGATCATTCGACCGGCCCGAACTGCGGGCCGGATGTGAACCCGGGGCGGCGGCGATCCGCCGCCCCACTCTGACCATCCCCGCCCGTCGGGGCAAAAGAGGACACGCGGATGCTGGATTCAGCTCAAACCACGGATGTGCAGGCCGAAACCCTGCTTGAGGTCAACAATATCGAGGTGATCTACAACCACGTTATCCTCGTGCTCAAAGGTGTGTCGCTGCGCGTTCCCAAGGGAGGCATTACAGCCCTTCTTGGTGGGAACGGTGCGGGTAAGACGACAACTCTGAAAGCGGTTTCAAACCTTCTCCATTCCGAACGCGGAGAAGTGACCAAAGGGTCGATCAAGTATCGCGGCGACGCCATCCACGAAGCCGACCCCGCCGATCTGGTAAAACGGGGCGTCATTCAGGTGATGGAAGGACGTCATTGTTTCGAACACCTGACAGTCGAAGAAAATCTTTTGACCGGGTATTACACGCGCACCGGCGGCAAGGCCGAGATGATGCGCGATCTTGATCTGGTCTATACCTATTTCCCCCGTCTCAAGGAACGTCGCAAAAGCCAGGCCGGATATACATCGGGTGGTGAACAGCAGATGGTCGCCATCGGCCGTGCCCTGATGTCAAAGCCGGAAACGATCCTTTTGGACGAACCCTCTATGGGGCTTGCGCCGCAGTTGGTTGAAGAAATCTTTGAGATTGTGAAAAACCTGAACGAGCGCGAAGGCGTGACATTCCTTTTGGCTGAACAGAATACGAACGTAGCCCTTCGGTTTGCGCATTATGGATACATCCTTGAATCCGGGCGGATCGTGATGGATGGCCCAGCCAAGGAACTGCGTGAAAACCCGGACGTGAAAGAATTCTATCTTGGCGTATCCGATGATGGACGAAAGAGCTTCCGAGATGTGCGGTCCTATCGCCGCCGGAAGCGTTGGCTGAGCTGATGCGGGACGGTGCAATGACCCATTTTGATGCTTTGGAAACCCGGAGCGCCCAACAACGCGCCGACGATATCGCGAAACGTTTGCCTGAGCAGATCGCTCGCGCCAAAAGTCTCGTAGGTTATGGCGACTCGTTGGCTGATATTGATCCGGCCAAGGTGACAACCGTCGCCGATCTTGCCGATCTGCCTGTTCTGCGCAAGGCCGAGCTTGGCAAGGCTCAGGCCGCATCCGCCCCGTTTGGTGGATTTACAACGCGCCCTGCCACGGGTTTTGCCCATGTTTTCCAAAGCCCCGGCCCGATCTACGAACCGGGTGGAATGGAACACGATTGGTGGCGCATGGGCCGGTTCCTGCACGCGGCAGAGATTGGCGATGGCGATGTGGTTCAAAACTGCTTCGGCTATCATCTCACACCCGCGGGTATGATTTTTGAAAACGGTGCACGTGCCGTTGGGGCTACGGTGCTTCCGGCAGGCACCGGTCAGACTGAATTGCAGGTGACGGCTGCGCGTGATGTGGGAACAACCGCTTATGCGGGCACGCCGGATTACCTCAAGGTCATTCTCGACAAGGCGGATGAACTTGGCGTGGAACTCGGTATTACCAAGGCGGTGGTCGGCGGTGGGGCGCTGTTCCCCAGCCTGCGTCAGGCGTATGCTGATCGCGGGATCATGTGCCTGCAATCCTATGCGACGGCGGATTTGGGCAACATTGCCTACGAAAGCCCGGCGATGGAAGGCATGATCGTCGATGAACATGTCATCGTTGAAATCGTCACGCCGGGGACCGGCACACCGGTTGCGCCGGGCGAGGTTGGCGAAGTGGTTGTGACCACGTTGAACCCTGATTACCCGCTGATCCGGTTTGCGACTGGTGACATGAGCGCAGTCATGGACGGGATCAGCCCCTGTGGCAGGACCAACATGCGGATCAAGGGGTGGATGGGCCGTGCGGACCAGACGACCAAGATCAAGGGAATGTTCGTGCGTCCCGAACAGGTCGCACAATTGGTCGACAAGCATGATGAAATCGTCAAGGCGCGTGTGGTTGCCGGACGTGATGGCGAAATGGACACCATGACCGTGCTAATCGAAGCCACAGGCGGATCACCTGACAGCTATTTGCCGTCGGTGATGGACGTCCTCAAGCTCAAGGCGCGCATTGAGGTGGTCGCGCCGGGTGCTTTGCCGCGCGATGGTCTGGTCATCGAAGATCAGCGCACTTACGACTGACAACAAGCCCCCGGAGCGGTCGCGAACCGGGGGCTTTCTTTTTCAGTTGCCAAAGTTCCCGATCGCCCGAAAGTCCATGCCTTCGAGGACCGATTTCATCGTGTCAACGTCGGCACCTGCGATCTTGACCATGATCCGGTTGGCGATAAGGCCGGTCATCTCGTTGTCCTGGACCATGAATTTCTGCCGTCCGACGCGTTCAACCTTCATTCCCATCAGGGCGGCTTGACCGATCATGCCGGAAATCCCCGCAATCATCGGGTTATCCGCGATTAGCGTGACGGTGTATTGCGACCCGTCGTTGGGGTTGTAATAGGTGGCCTCGGCCCCTGCGCCCCCGCCCATCATGGCCAAGCCCGCGCCCATTTCGGTATCAACTTCACGGGTCCAACCGGATGGGGCTGCAGGAAGAAACGCACCAAGCGCATCGGTATTCAACGCAGCAAGGCGCTGCCGGGCAAAATCAAGTTCCTCTATGGCGTATTGAATATCGCCGTCGGCATAAGCCGCCTTGGCGGAATCCAGTGCATCCGAAATCTCATCCGCGCCCGCCGAAAACGGCATCAACGCGATAAAAACGGCGCTAGCAAAAGCAAATCTCATCTTTCGAACCTCTCGTTGGTAATGGGTTAATCGTTGCCTCATGCATCCAAGAAGGCAACAAAAAATGAAATGGCGGGCATAGGGCCGGATTGATGCCGGCACCGCCGGGCGTTTAAACTGTTGGACCAAGGGGGATATGATGATTGTGTTGCTGAGATTTCTGGTGGTCATCCTGATCGCACAGACGATTGTCTATCTTTGCGTTCTGGCTTTTGCACGCGCCCAAAGGCGCGCGCGTCTTGCCGAGGAATGGGCCGCGCAGGAGGTTGATCGGGACCAAGCAGCCTTTGTTGCGCGTGGCATGGAGGCCTATGAGGCTTCGTTACGCCGGCGAATGCTGTATGGAATTTATGTCGTGCCTCTGGCGCTGGTCATGGTTCTGGTTTACGTCACCAACTTCATGTGAAGGGGAACGGTATGTTCTATGTAAAATGGGGTGTGCGGCTGACCATTCTGGCCTTTGTGGCGGCATTTCTTCACTATACCCTTCCACAGCGGGATGTCGTGCGGATAGTCAATACCGAAGTCCAGCGCATCGACTTCGGCGAAAACTCGATCTTCTGGGCACAACCTGATACGGGCGCAGCCACCCGCACCAGCCGCGATGTCCGTTTCATCGAAACCTTCCTGCCGAACGATGCGCCGATGGTGTTTCGCAACGAAGACACCGGGTGGGGCTGGCCGCCCTATTTCAAGCTGGACAGCGCAAACCTGCAGGCCGAAGCCCGTGACATGGTATCAACCAAATCCGATCCACAATGGGCGGTTGTTCGCCATTATGGCTGGCGGAACGAGTTTTTGAGCATCTATCCGAACGCGGTTTCTGTTTATCCCGTGGCCGGACCGGATGTCCGGTTGATACCTTGGTTCAACATCGTTTTTCTCACGGTTCTTGCGGCGCTGGTATATGCGGTCTGGGTGCGATGGGTGCGTTTTCGCAGAGCGCGGCTGGACCCTGTATTTGAAGATATCGGTGACAGTTGGGAAGCAGCCGGTGATGCGGTGGAAGAGAAGCGCAGCCGGATTGGCCGTTTCATAAGTAACTTGCGCGGTCGCTAAGCGCGGTCAGTCGGCAAACAGGTATTCGGTTTCTGCCACTTGAAGCGCCCGGTCGGCAGGAATGTCGAGAAATGCACTAAGGCGCTCGGCGTTTTCCTGCGGCTCGTTCCATTCCTGAAAGCGGTAATGCGGTTCAAAGTTGGCGTCCCGTATCAGATCGCTCTCGTGGGCCATATCGTTGCGGATCGTGGGCAGAAGCCGGTTCAGCGTTGCCTGCGTTGTGCGTTCGCCGGCCAGACCCACGCGTTTGGCGTGGCCGATCAGGTATTCATCCGAGAAACTGCATTCTATCTCAAGAAGCTTGGTCTTGGACCGGTCCGAAAAGAAATCCTCCATCAGTTCGACATTGGACGGGTCCATGCATACGATCAGGCGGTCTGTCTCGTAGTATTCAAACAACATGCGCATCAGCGCGCGCCGGTGTCGCGTTCGCTTCCACAAAGAGGCCTGAATCCCCCCAGATCGGGGAGTTCGGTGCTCTCTTCGTTGAAAACGTATTCGATGGCAGGGATGTTGGTGACCTTGCGGATACCGCTTAGAAGCCGCTTGGCCACGTGCCATTTCTTACAGGCGACGATCAACAGCTCTCGGTCCCGACCAAGCGAGCTTTCGGCTTCCCAGAAGCGCATGCCAAACCGACGTCCGATCCGGCCCCGCCCTGTAAGGAACTTGAAAAGGCTGCGCCCTTCGTTGGAAATCTGGAAGGGCACGCCGCGCGCAGCGTAAAGCCGCCCGAGCCGGTTCTTCAGTTCAATCGCTTCCGGGCTGATCTTGCGGGCGAACAGAAAATCCTGAGTCAACAACAGATCAAAGTGATCGTTGTAAAAGGTCACTGGCATCCCATAGTCCGAAAACATCAGAAACGTCAGGGTCCGGCATTCGATTTCGTCTTTCGGCACCAGATGGCGCACAAGGGTCTGAAAGAACGTTTCGTCCGGTATCCATGTGGTGCGAAAGAAGCGCATCACATCAGGGCGCTGTCGGGTAAAGTCCAAAATCCATTCAATCGTGCGTCGGCGTAGACACCACCATTGCGACCCGATCTGAACCTGAATGTCGTCCGGTATCTTGCGTTCCAGCCCAAAGCGTTTTTGCAGGTTGAACGCCGTGTAGAACAACTTCTTGTTCTGGCGTTCGTTAAAGAAGTGGCGATAAATCAATCGCTCTTCCTTGATGCCCGTCTTGATCCAGTCGCTTTCGAAGAAATCAAAGCTTTCGACATAGTCCTTGTCATTGCGGTCCAGAAAGGCATGCGCGTATTCGGCTGTCTTGATTGCCATGCAATCACCGGAGAGCATGTAAAAATGCGTCGCCTTTGGGAAACTGTCCACGGCCGCTTCAATGGCGTTCAGGGTGGCTTGCACCAGGGACCATTCCCCCCAGCCGCATTTAATGCGCTTACGCGCAAAGGTTACGTGCGGGTTATCCTTGAGCGTCTCTTTGATCCGGGCGAAATCCGACGGTTTGGCGCGTGCGTCAAAATGGATGGACATGTAGTCGCCGACAGCAGTCAGCCTTTGGGCCTGCTTAATGATCGCGTCGGGATCCTTGTGACACAACAGGATGTACGCGATTCTTGCCATGCTCACCTCGGAACTATTCGTCGTAGCGTCTGTGTTTCTCTGTGATAAAGACGAACACAGATTGAATAAACCACGTTTCTTTGCTTTTTATAATAGAGAGCAGTCTTTGAAAATCACGGGAAACGTGACGACAGGGGGCAAAAGGCATGGGATTTCCCGGCACTTGGATGACGGAAAGCGAAAGTGTGATCTATCGGGTGGTGCCGAAATGTGCCTGCTCGACCATTGGACAGATCCTCTATTACTCGGATCATGGCGTCTTCTTTGACGGTGATATCCATGATTCAAAGGCGGGATTGCACAAATGGGCGCAAGAGGAAAGTCAGGGACCGATCACGCGGGCGGCGCAGTCGAGGGACGTGTTTTCCTTTACCTGCGTGCGTAACCCTTACGCGCGCATCCTTTCATCCTTTTTTGACAAGATTTGTGGCATTCAGAGGAATGGCCGCCGGTACCGGGGCAATTTGGTGCCGTTGCTTGTGCAGAAATACGGAATCGAGGTCGGCGGCGAAGACGGCAAACAGGAATTCGATCAGATCGCTTCGTTTCGGCGGTTTCTCCTGTTCGCGCGTGACACCATTCGCTGGAGACGGCCCATGGATCCGGATATCCACTGGTCGGCGATGTCTGGACATGTATCGACCTTTATCACCAATGGCGGGCGCTACGACGAGATTTTCTGGACCGAGGCGTTCAATGACGGCATGGGCAAGGTTCTGTCAAAGATCGACACGCCGCATCCCGTCGATCTTGAGACGATCCCCCGGTTCAACGAAAGCGAAGGACACGGGCCCAAGCGGGCGCATCCGGTCGAAGAGTATTTCGACGATCTGTCGAT
Organism: Alphaproteobacteria bacterium; assembly: GCA_030425395.1. Lineage (GTDB taxonomy): Bacteria > Pseudomonadota > Alphaproteobacteria > Rhodobacterales > Rhodobacteraceae > JAUIAS01. The sequence continues at coordinate 57,398 of JAUIAS010000001.1, read as the reverse complement.
GCATCTTGTTTATGAAATCTATCATCGGGATTTCGAGCTGTTCAAATACGACTTTGAAAACCCCGCCAACAAGATGCCGGTTGGTGAGATCGACCTTGATGAGGTCCATGCCAAGCTGGGCGACTGACGCGATTTGAAATTTTCTCCGGGATACAATACATTAATCAAAAGTACATAATTGAGTGAGCAGGCATGACTTCTTTTCTCCGGTCCGCATGGGCGGAAATTCTATCCCCGATTTTCAAACGTCCGCCCCTGTTTCAGGTCGCGGCGCTGTGTCATCGCGGGACCGGGAAAGATCTGGAAGTTTTGCTGATCACGTCATCTTCCGGGAACTGGATTCTCCCAAAGGGTTGGCCAATCATGGGGTTGGATGCACCGGATACGGCGCTGCGTGAAGCGTGGGAAGAAGCCGGTGTGAAATCGGGTGAACCGCGCCGCAAGCCCTTTGCCAGCATTGATACGACCAAGCGTTTTGACAGTGGTGCGGTGGTTCCTTGCCAGCTGGACATCTATGATATCGCCGTTGGCAAACTGGGCGATGACTATCCCGAAGCCGGGCAGCGCAGCCGCGAATGGGTCACTCCAAAAGATGCGGCGACCATGCTGGCGGACGCGGAAGTGGCACGCGTAGTAACGGAATTCGGCAACACTCACGCCTAATTGCACAATGAATGTAGTCTGAACGAACTACACTCGTTGAACGTAAAGCCCTAAGGCCTTAAGGCGTGCGAAACTCTCCGATCATGCAGAGACGCGGGCGAACCTATGACAAAAAAGACCACTAGCGGGCGCTGGACAACGCTTGATCGCGACCTCGGGCGCATTTCAAGCGTAGAATATGCCAACCAGATCGTAGCGCGTCCGATGGTCGGGCTTGGGGTTGCGTTGGCCTTTATGGTCGTCGCCGGTCTGGGGGCCGCGCTGTTCCTGACAGGTGCTTCTTCGCCCTATGTGGTAATCGCTGCGGCAATTGTCGGGGCGTATATGGCGATAAACATCGGTGCGAATGATGTTGCCAACAACATGGGGCCTGCGGTGGGCGCGAACGCGCTGACCATGGGCGGAGCGATTGCCATTGCCGCGATTTGTGAAAGCGCAGGCGCTCTTTTGGCGGGCGGCGATGTGGTTTCGACCATCTCCAAGGGCATCATCAATCCTGAAAGCGTCGCTGAAACACGGGTGTTTATCTGGGCCATGATGGCGGCGCTGATTTCGTCGGCGCTTTGGGTAAACCTTGCCACCTGGATCGGGGCACCTGTGTCCACCACGCATTCCGTGGTTGGCGGCGTCATGGGGGCGGGCATTGCTTCGGCGGGCTTCGGGGCCGTGAACTGGCCAACGATGTCCGCAATCGCGGCAAGCTGGGTGATCTCGCCGTTGCTCGGGGGGCTGATCGCTGCGGCGGTGCTGCTGTTTATCAAGACCTATATCATTTATCAGGAAGACAAGATCGCTGCGGCGCGCCGTTGGGTTCCGGTTCTGGTGGCGGTCATGGCCACGGCCTTTGCTGCCTATCTGGCGATGAAGGGGCTCAAGCGAATCGTCAAGATCGACATCGGCACCGCCTTGTTCATCGGTGTGATCGTTGGCGTGGTTACCTATGCTGTTACGCGGCCAATGATTCACCGCCAGTCCGAAGGCCTTGAGAATCGAAACAAGTCGCTGAAAGTCCTGTTTTCCCTGCCGCTGGTGTTTTCGGCAGCGCTGCTGTCTTTTGCTCATGGTGCCAATGACGTGGCCAACGCGGTGGGACCGCTTGCCGCGATCGTTCACGCGACCGAGGTGGGGGGCTTTGAAGGCAAGGTCGCCATCCCGACATGGGTCATGGTGATCGGGGCTTTTGGAATTTCCTTCGGGCTTGTTCTGTTCGGGCCAAAGCTGATCCGCATGGTCGGCAGCCAGATAACCAAGCTGAACCCAATGCGGGCTTACTGCGTCGCCTTGTCCGCGGCGATCACCGTGATTGTGGCAAGCTGGCTGGGCTTGCCCGTGTCCTCAACCCACATTGCGGTTGGGGCTGTGTTTGGCGTCGGGTTCTTCCGCGAATGGTATTCGGAACGCCGGTTGCGCCTTAACCGTCCTGCCAATCTTGTGATGGCCTCCCAAGAACGCCGCCGCCGAAAGCTCGTCCGCCGGTCTCATTTCCTTACCATCGTCGCGGCTTGGGTCATTACTGTGCCTGCGGCCGCTCTTTTGTCGGCAATCGTCTTCGGAATTCTGCACACCGCCTTCTGATCCTCTCTCTGATCGGCGGGGCAAATCGCGGCACGTGGCTGCGTGATGTGGCCTTGCGCCGGTCCCTGTGCGCGACTACATCTGCCGACCATGGCCCAGCAAAAGACAGACCCAAACTACAAGGTTGTCGCCGAAAATCGGCGTGCGCGTTTCGATTATGCGATCGAGCGGGATATCGAGTGCGGTATTATCCTTGAAGGTTCCGAGGTCAAATCCCTGCGTGCCGGGGGCGCGAATATTGCGGAAAGCTATGCCTCCGTGGATAACGGCGAATTGTGGCTCACCAACAGCTATGTCGCGCCATATGAGCAAGCCAAGAGCTTCCGTCACGAAGAACGCCGCCGCCGCAAGTTGCTGGTGTCCCGCAAGGAGCTGGCCGATCTTTGGAACGCCACCCAGCGCAAGGGAATGACGTTGGTGCCGTTGGTTCTTTACTTTAATCATCGTGGCAAGGCGAAGATCAAGATTGGCATCGCCAAGGGCAAGAAGAACGTAGACAAACGCGAAACGCAGGCGAAACGCGATTGGTCACGTCAAAAGCAACGTCTGCTTAAGGAAAACCGCTAGGCAGTGCGCGCACCCTGCGCGTCAGGGTTGCCTCGTGGCGCGTGGCCCAGTAAGCACAATACCGTTTGATGCAGGGGAATTGGCATGGCTCTAGACGATCCCAGAACTCTCGTTTCCACAGACTGGCTTGCTGCGCATTTGGGTGATCCGGACCTGCGCATTCTTGACGGGTCTTGGTATCTGCCCGCCGCCGGGCGTGATCCACGGGCCGAATATGACGACGCACATATCCCCGGCGCGCGCTTCTTTGATATCGACGAAATTTCGGACCAGCGATCCGATCTGCCGCATATGGTGCCACCGGTTGAAAAATTCATGTCGCGGATGCGGGCCATGGGAATCGGCGATGGTCACCAGGTGGTTGTCTATGACGGTGCGGGACTGAATTCGGCAGCGCGGGTCTGGTGGTTGTTCAAACTGATGGGCCAAGAGAATGTTGCCGTGCTGGACGGCGGGTTGCCAAAATGGACATCCGAAGGCCGCCCCATCGAGGATATGGAGCCGATCGTGCGCGATCGCCACATGACGGTGCGGGTGCAAAACCGGCTGGTGCGGGATGTGACGCAAGTGTCGGCGGCGTCCAAGTTGCGGGATCACGAGATTATCGACGCGCGCAGCGCGGGCAGGTTTCGCGGGGATGAACCCGAACCCCGCGAGGGGCTGCGTCTGGGCCATATCCCGGGATCGCGCAACGTGCCGTTTTCGACGCTGCTGAATGATGACGGAACGATGAAGCCGGTTGACGAATTGCGCGCGGTCTTTGAGGCCGCTGGCGTTGATTTGTCCAAACCGGCAATCACCACCTGCGGGTCGGGTGTCACTGCTGCCATTCTGGGTCTGGCGCTTGAGCGCATGGGCAAGGTGGATTGGTCGCTTTATGATGGTTCATGGGCTGAATGGGGCGCGTTCCCCACGGTGCCCGTCGCGACAGGAGACGCGTAATGTTCGAAGCCCTCAAACCCCAGCCGGCGGACAAGATCCTTGCTCTTATGCAGGCGTTCAAGGACGATCCGCGCGCTGACAAGATCGACCTTGGCGTCGGCGTTTACAAGAACGCCGATGGTGTCACGCCGGTAATGCGCGCGGTCAAAGCGGCCGAACGGCAGCTTTGGGAGGAGCAGAGCAGCAAGGCTTATGTCGGCCTTGCGGGGGATCCCGCGTATTCCGATGCAATGATCTCGTTGATCCTCGGGGATGCGGTGGAACGCGATTGCGTTGCGTCTGTTGCCACGCCGGGGGGAACCGGTGCGGTGCGTCAGGCGTTTGAAATGATCCGCATGGCCAATCCTGCGGCGCGGGTCTTTGTTTCAAACCCGACCTGGCCCAACCACATTTCGATCTTGGCTTATCTGGGTATCGAAATGGTCAGCTATCGGTATTTCGATGATGAAACACGCGGTGTTGATTTTGGTGGGATGATGGCTGACCTTGAACAGGTCACCAAGGGCGACATCGTTCTCTTGCACGGGTGTTGCCATAATCCGACCGGTGCGAACCTGAATTCGGTTGAATGGCAAGCGGTGATTGACCTGCTGAATGCCAAGGGCGCGTTGCCGATGATCGACATCGCCTATCAGGGGTTCGGTGATGGTCTTGAAGCGGATGCGATTGCCACGCGCATGGTCGCGTCTGGGGTGCCGGAATGTCTGATCGCTGCAAGCTGTTCCAAGAATTTTGGAATCTACCGTGAGCGCGCAGGGCTGCTTATGGCGGTGTCCTCGGACAAGGGTGCGCGCGGGCTGAACCAAGGAACGCTGGCGTTTTTGAACCGCCAGAATTATTCGTTCCCGCCCGATCACGGGGCGCGGGTGGTGACAATGATTTTGAATGATCAAGCCCTGCGCGCAGATTGGGCCGCCGAACTGGAAGAGGTGCGCCTGTCCATGCTGGGCCTTCGGCAGCAGTTGGCCTCCGAGCTGCAGGCTCTGACGGGTTCCGACAGGTTCGCCTTTCTCGCACAGCATCGCGGCATGTTCTCGCGGCTTGGGACGACGCCTGAACTGGTTGAAAAGATGCGGGCCGATCACGGCATCTATATGGTGGGTGACAGCCGCATGAATATCGCGGGCCTCAATGCGAAAACCATCCCGATTTTGGCGCAGGCGATCGTCGACGTTGGCGTCTGATCTGACTGAAATACAAGCAAAGGGCGGGGATTTCCCCGCCCTTTTTGTTTCTGAACCAGGCGTTAGGCCAAGCAAAAAGCCCGGGCGAGGACGCCCGGGCTTGTCTTATATATGCCTAAGGCTTGTGACGATCAGCCTTTGGAGAATTCGGGATAGGCTTCCATCCCCAGTTCCGCCATGTCGAGCCCGTTGATCTCGGCTTCTTCGCTGACCCGGATGCCCATGGTGGCCTTGAGGATGAACCACACGACGGCAGAGGTGACGACCACGAAGATACCGACAACGAGGATCGAGTAGAGCTGGACCATCACGCTGGCGTCCGGGTTGGTGAGAACGACCGCGATGGTGCCCCAGATACCTGCAAACAGGTGAACCGGGATGGCGCCAACAACGTCGTCGATCTTGAGCTTGTCGAGGAAGGGAACCGCGAAGACCACGATCACACCACCCACGGCACCGATCAGGGTTGCAGCACCCAGCGACGGGGTCAGTGGTTCGGCGGTGATCGACACCAGACCTGCCAACGCGCCATTGAGAACCATGGTAAGGTCAGGCTTCTTATAAAGAACCTGCGTCAAGATCAGGGCTGCGATTGCGCCGCCTGCTGCTGCAGTGTTGGTGTTGGCAAAGATGCGGGAAACATCTGCAACATCACCGACAGTTCCCATGGCAAGCTGTGAGCCGCCATTGAAGCCGAACCAACCGAGCCACAGGATGAACGTGCCGAGCGTGGCAAGAGCGAGGTTGGAACCGGGCATCGGGATTGTCCGGCCGTCCTTGTATTTGCCAATACGGGGTCCAAGGATCAGCGCGCCAACCAGAGCAGCCCAGCCACCGACAGAGTGAACAACGGTCGAACCGGCAAAGTCGAGGAAGCCCATTCCGTCAAGGAAACCTCCGCCCCACTTCCAGGATGCCTGAAGCGGATAGATGATCGAGGTCAGGACGATCACGAAGATCAGGAATGGCCACAGCTTGATACGTTCGGCCAATGTGCCGGACACGATCGACGCGGTTGTCGCGCAGAACATCAACTGGAAGAAGAAGTCAGAGGCCGTTGCAGCGTAGCTGTAATCGTCAGCGGCATCTGCTGTGACGCCGACAGCTTCCAAGGCACCCACGCCCCAGACGCCGGACAGGATACCTTCCATTGCCCACGTGCCCAGCGGATACATCAGGTTATAGCCGATGAGGTAGTAGAAGATCGCTGCAAGCGAGAACAAAGAGATGTTCTTCATGAGCTGCATTGTCACGTTCTTGCCGCGTACAAGGCCCGCTTCCAGCATGGCAAAGCCAGCGGCCATCCAGAACACTAGGAAGCCGCCGATCAGAAACAGCAGCGAGTTGAAGATAAAGACCGAATCGGTCGATGCGTTCACTCCCGGCACAGGGCCGTCCTGAGCGAGCGCCAGCGTCGGCAATGCACCAAGCATTGCAGCGACGGAAATGGATTGGATCAGTTTCATATGTCCGTATTCCCCTGGTTTTCTTGACGCTCAGAGCGCGTCATCGTTGGTTTCGCCGGTGCGCACGCGGATGGCCTGCTGCACGTCGAGAACGAAGATTTTGCCGTCCCCGATTTTTCCGGTCTTGGCTGTTTTTGCGATGGTATCGACGACCTGATCGGCCATCGCGGCAGGCACCACGAGTTCAAGCTTGATCTTCGGCACGAAGTTCACGGCATATTCGGCACCGCGGTAGATCTCGGTGTGGCCTGACTGTGAGCCGAAACCCTTGATTTCGGTAACCATCATTCCGCGAACGCCGGATTCGGTCAGCGCTTCGCGGACTTCTTCCAGCTTGAACGGTTTTATTGTTGCGATGATGAGTTTCACGAGTGTCCCCTTAAGTTGGCAGGTTTCCCTGCGACTGATGTCACCAGAACCGGTCTGATCGGAGGATGGCAGTGCTGCGTCGCAGAAAGTGCGGTCGATTTGCGATAATGTGCACAAAAAGTGCGCAATAATTGCAATGCGCCTAAATTATAGTCACATCAGTAATGCGCGATTTGGGGTTTCCCGCCTCAACAATCGCCTGTGCGACCGGTAAGATGGGCGCAATAACAAGGCGAGCAGGCAACCGATGACTGATTCACGACGGCGCAGGCCCCCGCTTGTCGCGGACAAGCGCAAACCGAAAGCCAAAAGAAAACCGGCGGTGGCCAGTAAGCCAGCCCGCAATCCGGCGCGCCGCAAGCCCTCTCGGCCAACGGGTGGCGGCATTCGCACATGGCCGCGGCGTTTTGTTCGGTTTGTCCTGCGCCTTGTTTGGGCCCTGTTTTGGCGGGTATCGCTGATCTGTGCGGTGATCCTCGCAATGGCCGTGGGCTATATCTATTCCGGGCTTCCGCCACTGGATGCCTTGCTGGATGGACGCGCGCGCGGGTCTGTCACCTTGCTGGATCACGAAGGCGAGGTTTTCGCGTGGCGCGGGGATCAATTCGGGGGTGTGGTAACGGCACGGACCGTATCGCCGCATCTTCGCAACGCAATCGTGGCCACCGAAGACCGCCGATTTTATAGCCATTTCGGGATCAGCCCGCGCGGCATTGCCAGCGCCATCCGTATCAACCTGTCAGAAGGCCGGGGGCCTATGTCCGGGCATGGCGGATCAACCATCACCCAGCAGACGGCCAAGCTTTTGTGTCTGGGGGAACCTTATGATCCATCTGCGGGTCTGAGCGAGGCCGATTATGAAGCAAACTGTCGGCGGGGCACGCTGTGGCGCAAGGCCAGGGAAGCCGTCTATGCGATGGCGATGGAGCTTAAATATACCAAGGATGAAATCCTGACGGTTTATATGAATCGCGCATTCCTTGGCGCTGGCGCACGCGGGTTCGAAGCCGCAAGCCAGAGGTATTTTGGAAAGTCTGCCGCCGAAGTCAGCCCGGCAGAGGCCGCGATGCTGGCCGGATTGCTGGTGGCACCTACGCGTTTTGCGCCAACCAATGATCTGAGCCGCAGCCAGAACCGGGCCGCCACGATTGTGCGGCTGATGCGGGAACAGGGATATCTGACCCAGAGCGAAGCGGATTTTGCACAAGCGAATCCAGCTGGTCTGTCCGAAGCGGCAGAGGCGCGTGCGGGCGGCTATTTCGCGGATTGGGTTGTCTCAAGCGGGCCGGACTTCTTTACTCGGAACACGACCGAAGACGTGATTATTCGCACCACATTGGATCAACGCCTGCAAACAGCCGCTGAAGAGGCGATGGCCTATATCTTTGAGGAAAAGGTTCGTGAAGGGTCCAAGGCGCAGGCCGCCATTGTCGTGATGTCAGCCGATGGCGCGGTTCGCGCAATGGTCGGGGGACGGCGCACCAAGGTATCCGGCGCGTTCAATCGTGCGACGCAAGCGTTGCGCCAAACCGGGTCATCTTTCAAGCCGTTCATATATGCCGCGGCTCTTGATCTGGGATATTCCCCGAACGACGTCGTCGAGGACGCGCCCTTCTGCCTTGATATACCGGGGTCGGGCGAATGGTGCCCCAGCAACTATACCAACAAGTACTACGGCAAGGTCACGCTGACACAGGCGCTGAAGGATTCACTGAACATTCCGGCGATCAAGATTTCCGAGAGCGTCGGACGCGAAAACGTGCGCCGCGTGGCCGAAGGGTTCGGCATTCAAAGCGATCTGGCCAGTGGTCCGGCGCTCGCCCTTGGTGTGTCAGAAAGCACCCTGATTGAGATGACCGGCGCTTATGCTGGGATTTTGAACGGAGGATCTTCCGTGGAACCATACGGCATGACCGAGTTGCGCCTTTTGGGAGATGAAGAGCCGATCATGGGACAGGATGGCGGCATTGGCGAACGTGTCATTCAAGAAGCCGCAGCGCAAAAGCTGATCTGGATGATGGAAAAGGTGGTGTCCGAAGGTTCAGGGCGGCGGGCGGCGCTTCCCGATCGGCAGGCCGCAGGCAAAACCGGCACAACACAAGCCGCGCGAGATGCGTGGTTTATCGGTTTCACGGCGGACTACGTGGCGGGTGTCTGGATGGGGTATGACGACAACTCGCCTTTGACGGGGGTGACCGGCGGCGGTTTGCCCGCAGAAATCTGGCACGAAACGATGCTCCGCGTGAACGCAGGCCTGCCAGCGCGTCCGCTGCCGATGCAAACACCCGAGGGCCGCCCACAAGAGCGCACGCCCGGCGCAGGGCAGGGCGGCGGCAGCTTTCTTGACAATCTTCTGAGGGATATACTGGGCGGTGGATCCGGAGCGCCGCAGGCGGGCGGCGCAAGCCGGTGATTGGTCAGGTGATCGCTTGGAGATCGGCAATCATCTTGTCCAAATTTCCGCCGTTCCGGTCGATCATCGCGCCGATTTCGGTGCGTTCGGTCAAAAGCAGGTTCACGCCTTCGATGTACATATTGAAGAAAAGATCCTGCCCGGACCGATCCGACACAAGGAACGTTACCTCAAACGGCGACTCTCCTCGCAGATAGGCAACAGTTGAAACCTCATACCAGTTCTTCACCTTGCTGACGCCGGTCACTTCAAGGCGACCGCCTATGAATTCCCGGAACCGGCTACCGTATTTGTGCGATACATATTTCTGGAAAGCTTGCGAAAAAGAGCGTTTTTGGGCGGCACTGGCGCGGCGCGCGTCCACGCCCATGGCATAGGCCGCAATATACGAAGTATCGCTGTATTTCTTGAAGATGCGCTCAAATTCGCGGAACATCGCGCCTTCGGATTTGCCCGATGCAATCACCCGGTTGATGTCCGATACCAGTGCGTTGATCAGCCGTTCGGCTGAGTTCTTGTCAAGCGCCCAGGCGGTGCCGGGCGCAATGCCCATCGCCCCGAGTCCGGCAAGAAAAACACGACGTTCCATATCAAAACCCCTCCGTATCCAGCGCAAAGGGATCAATCTCTGCGCTTTGGTTGCTTTGCCCAAGTTCGAACCGGCGATTCTGAAGATAAATCAGGCGGGCCTGCGCGTAACTATCGGCACTTTCATACAGGATAGAGTCGATCGTGTCGGAATACCTTCCCCGATCACTCAGACGTGAAGCGACGGATGCCACCGTGCCATAGGTTTTCTCGGGGCTGGGCAGCGTATAGCTGAGAGGATTGGTGAAGAGATCGACAATTTTCCCAGCCGTATCCCTTCCTGTTGCGGGTCCCAACAACGGCAGTTCGATATAGGCGCCTTCGCCCACACCCCAGACGTGCAGTGTTTCTCCGAAATCGGTGTCAGCTTCTTCGACCTGGAAATCAGACGCGACATCGAACATCCCGCCCATCCCAAGGGTGGAGTTCACCAGAAATCGCGTTGTGGCCAGACCGGCGGTCCGCAGATCGCCCTGCAGGATAGCATTCACAAAGACACCGGGCATCGCGAGGTTTTCGGCAACATTGCCGATGCTGTCTTCGATCTCATCGGGCAGGATGCTTGAATATCCCCGCGAAGTTGGGCGTATGATTGCACGGTCCAGCCCACGGTTGAATGCGTGAACCTTGCGGTTGCCCTGTTCGTAGGGATCCCAGACCTGATCGCCGCGGGTCATTGCGGTATCGGGATTTGAACAGGCCCCAAGCGTCAGGATCAGTGCAGCGGCTGCCGCAAGTTTTGAAACCGTTTTCGTGTTACTGGAAAGTGGCATAAATTGGCTTTCGGTGCAGACAACTTTTAGATGGCGAGCATGAGAATATAAGGCGTTCCATGCCTTATTTGCCCCGAATTGAAAACACGACCAGGCAAAGGACAAAAAAAATTTTGGGTGTGTTGCCATGAGGCGCATGTGCAGACGGTTTGTTTTGGAGAGGGTTGGTTTTTGACTTTCGCATGAACACTCCGGCGGGTAGCGTCACGCGCAGAACCTCTAAGCGCAGGAGATCGCTTGAAATGACCGTAGAAGACCGCCTTGCCCAAATGGGTGTCACTCTTCCCGATGCCCCAGCCCCTGCGGCCAATTACGTTCCCTTTGTTCGCGTTGGCGACACGCTTTATGTCTCGGGTCAGGTTTCCATGGGGCCGGATGGATTCATCGTTGGAAAACTGGGTGATACAATGGGGGTCGAAGACGGTGCCGCCGCCGCGCGCAGTTGTGCCATCAGCCTGCTGGCGCAGGTCAAGGCGGCCTGTGAGGGCGATCTTTCGCGGTTGGTGCGGGTGGTCAAGCTGACTGGGTTCGTGAACTCGACCCAGGACTTTGGCGATCAGCCCAAAGTTATCAACGGGGCTTCGGATTTCCTGGCCGAAGCGTTGGGCGATGCGGGGCGGCATTCCCGGTCTGCGGTGTCGGCAGCATCCTTGCCATTTGGTGTGGCGGTGGAGATCGAAGGCATCTTTGAGATCAGATGATACCTCTGCCTGATGTGTTTCGCACGCGGCCGTTGGCTCATCGTGCCTTGCATGATGTTGCCTCCGGCCGCCCGGAAAACGGCCATTCGGCCATTTCTGCGGCGATGGCGCATGGCTACGGGATCGAAATCGACGTGCAGCTTTCGGCAGACGGGGTTGCGGTTGTCTTTCACGATTATGCCTTGGATCGTTTGACCGATGAACGCGGGCCGGTGCGCCTGCGTGAATGGTCGGAGCTATCTACGATCCCGCTCGCGGGCGGGGCCGGGGAATGCATCCCGTCGTTGGCGCAGGTTCTGGCGCAGGTCGCGGGCAAGGTGCCCGTGCTGATCGAGATCAAGGACCAGGATGGAGCAATGGGCCGCGATGTTGGCCCGCTCGAGAATGCCGTCGCGCGCGACCTGATCGGGTACGGCGGACCGGTGGCTGTTATGAGCTTCAATCCGCATAGCGTAGAGGCCTTTGCCAAGGTTTCCCCAGAAACGCCGATCGGTTTGACGACAAGCGCCTACGTCGTTTCCGAATGGCCGCTGACGGCGGCCACCTGCGACAGACTGCGCGAAATCCCGGATGCGGACAGGCTGAATATCAGTTTTATCAGCCACGAAGCCAGCGATCTTGGCCGCCCCCGTGTGGCGGCGCTGCGCGACAGGGGCTGCGCCATATTGTGCTGGACGGTGCGGTCGCTTGCGCAAGAGGACAAAGCGCGCGAGGTCGCCGCCAATATAACTTTCGAAGGCTATCTTCCTGAATTTCCCGCTTGATCCCGAGCGGTCAAGCCGCATCTAACTGGGTTCGGGTCTGGATATTGGACAAACCGGGGATGACAGTGCAGGAAACCGAAGTCGATATTCGCGTCTATGCGTCGCTTGCTGAAATTCCGCAGGAGCAATGGGACGCCTGCGCTTGCCCCGAGGCCGCAGATGGCACGCGCCCTGTTGATCCATTTACGACCTATCGGTTTCTACGCGCGCTGGAAGTCAGCGGGTCCGTGGGTGACGGAACCGGTTGGAGGCCGCAATACCTTGGTGCGTGGGCCGGTGATCTGCTGATCGCAGTCGCGCCGATGTATCTCAAGTCCCATTCTCAGGGCGAATACATCTTTGATCACAATTGGGCACATGCCTATGAAAATGCTGGCGGGCGGTATTATCCGAAGCTTCAGATTGCGGTGCCCCACACGCCCGCTACTGGCCGACGTTTCCTGGCCCGACCCGAGTTTACGGATCTTGGGCGGCGCGCTATTGCGCAAGGAGCCGCGCAGTTGGCAGCAAGCAACGGGATTTCTTCGGTGCACGTCACCTTTTGCACCGAAGACGAAGCTCAGGCCGCGCAGGATATTGGCATGATGCACCGCACCACCCAGCAATTTCACTGGCATAACGACGGCTATGCGGATTTCGATGGGTTCCTGAGCCAGTTGTCATCAAGAAAGCGCAAGAATATCCGCAAGGAACGTGCCGAGGCAAACGGTGCAGGTCTGATCATCGAAGAGCTGACCGGCGATGCAATCCGGCCCGAGCATTGGGATCATTTCTGGCAGTTCTATCAGGATACGGGCGCACGCAAATGGGGCACACCCTACTTGACCCGCGCCTTCTTTGACGAGGCGCAGCAGCATCTGCGTAACGATATCCTTTTGGTGATGGCGCGGGACGCAAGCGGCTATATCGCCGGGGCCATGAACCTGATTGGCCGGGACGTTCTGTTCGGCCGTTATTGGGGGTGCATCCGGCATTATCCATGTTTGCACTTTGAATTGTGCTATTATCGCGCAATAGACTTTGCCATCGCCAACGGCTTGACGCGGGTAGAGGCAGGCGCACAGGGTCAGCATAAACTGGCACGCGGCTATATGCCGGCGCAGACGCACAGCCTGCACTGGATCGGTGACCGGGGTTTTGCCGACGCTGTCGGGCGATACCTAGACGCAGAACGCGCAGCGATCGAGGAAGAAATCGAAATCCTGACGGATTATGGTCCGTTCAGGAAAATCGAAGTGGAGGAACAGGAATGACCGAACGCCTTTCAGAGGAAACCCGGAACACATTGCTGGGCCCGCTCTTTGCGACTGGGTGGGCGATGACCAAGGACCGCGATGCGATCCACAAGACATTTGAGTTCACCGATTTTGTTGAGGCATTCGGCTGGATGTCGCGGGCCGCTCTCTGGGCGGAAAAGTGGAATCACCATCCCGAATGGCGTAACGTCTACAAAACGGTTGAAGTCACCCTGACAACCCATGACGTGGATGGCTTGAGTTCGCTGGACGTCAAGCTTGCCCGCAAGCTTGACGCCCTCGCATCCTGAGGGCCGTATTGACGGCCCATAGGTTTACATTGAGGCTAGAAGCCCCTCGCCTGCCGAAACCTCGCACATACCGGGGTTTTCTTCTTCCTGAAACAGGGTGACGGTTCCGTCGTCCACAAGCATGGCATACCGCTTGGAGCGGGCCATCAGGCCAACGGGTGGTGCGTCGAAATCCATGCCGATGGCTTTGGTAAATTCGCTTTGTGCATCCGACATCATGGTAATTCCGGCCTCGGTCGCGCCGGTGGCTTCGCCCCATGCCTTCATCACAAACGGGTCGTTGACCGACACACAGATGATTTCATCTACGCCCTTTTCGTCGAACTGTGCCTTGGTGCGCATAAAGCTGGGCACATGGGCCGAATGGCATGTCGGCGTAAATGCGCCGGGGACCGCAAAGATGACGACCTTGCGACCAGCCGTTTTCGTGGAAAGATCCACGGCTTCGGGGCCGTTTTCACCCATTTGAGTGAGCGTTGCCTGCGGCAGCTTTTCTCCGGTGGAAATCGTCATGTGATACCTCTCTGTGATTGCGTTTATCGCTAGGCTGCATATAGGGTCCGCCAAGGTTGGGGGCCAGAAGATTTCTTTTCAAGGGGGTATAGCATGGACCACATCGTTGTAATCGGGGCTGGGCAGGCCGGTGCATCCGCGGTGGCACGGCTACGCAAATCGGGCCATAAAGGGCCAGTGACCCTGATCGGCGAAGAACCTGTCCCGCCCTATCAGCGCCCCCCTTTGTCCAAGGCGTATCTGCTGGGTGACATGACGGTTGAACGGCTCTTTTTGCGTCCCGAAGCGATGTATGCCGAACAGGATATCACCCTGCGCACCGGTGCTGCCGTTACCGCGTTGGATACAGCGGCCAAACTCGTGCATCTCGGCGACGAAACAATCGCCTATGATACCGCGATCCTGACCACCGGGTCGCGTCCGCGACGTCTGCCGGCGGCGATTGGCGGCGATCTTTCCGGGGTGCATGTTGTGCGCACGCTGGCCGATGTGGACGCCATGCGCGGCGATGTTCGCGACGGTGCGCGTGCCTTGATCGTGGGCGGGGGGTATATCGGTCTGGAAGCCGCGGCGGTTGCGGCCAAGCTGGGCGTGCATGTCACCTTGGTTGAGATGGCCCCGCGCATCCTGCAACGTGTTGCAGCCCCGGAAACCAGCAATTTTTTCCGCGCACTGCATCAGGCCCACGGTGTTGACATAAGGGAAGGTGTCGGTCTGGATCGCCTTGTCGGTGATGACCGCGTCACCGGTGCCATTTTGAGCGATGGCACCGAATTGGACGTTGATTTTGTCATCGCGGGCGTGGGCATCGTCCCGGATACCGCTCTTGCCGAAGCAGCCGGGATCGCGGTTGATAACGGCATTGCCGTAGACGCGTTGGGGCGCACATCCGCCCCCGGTGTGTGGGCTGCGGGTGATTGTTGTTCCTTTCCGCACGGAGACGGGCGGCTTCGGCTGGAAAGCGTGCCGAACGCGATTGATCAGGCCGAATGCGTCGCGGACAATATCCTTGGGGCGAATACGCCTTATGTGCCCCAACCGTGGTTCTGGTCGGATCAATATGACGTCAAACTTCAGATCGCAGGTCTGAACACCGGATATGATCGTGTCATTACCCGTCAAGGCGACGGCCATACCGTGTCGTTCTGGTATTATACGGGCGACCAATTGGTTGCTGTGGACGCTATGAATGATCCCCGCGCCTATATGGTTGGCAAACGCCTTATCGACGGAGGCAAGACCGCCGACCCCGGCGTCGTGGGCGACCCGTCGGCGGATCTAAAGCCGCTGCTCAAGGCGTGAGGATCATCGCGGGCGATTTCCGGGGGCGGGCTTTGGCTTCTGTGGGCAAGGGGGATGTGGGCGCACATCTGCGCCCTACCACTGATCGTGTGCGCGAAAGTCTGTTCAGTGTCTTGACCCATCTCGATGTGATCGAAGGTGCCCGCGTTCTTGATCTGTTTGCAGGCACCGGCGCACTGGGTCTTGAGGCGCTGTCTCGGGGTGCGTCGCATGTTACCTTTGTCGATGATGGGCGCACCGCGCTGGGTCTGATCCGGCAGAACGTGCAATTGACCGGCGCGGGCCCCCGAGCTGATATCCTGCGCAAGGACGCGGCGCGTCTGCCCCCCAATCCGGCAGACCCCTGTTCGCTGGTGTTTCTTGATCCGCCCTATGGCAAGGGATTGGGTCAGAAGGCCCTGTTTGCGGCGCTTGAAGGTGCGTGGATCGCGGATGACGCCTTGATCGTTTGGGAAGAAAGCAGCCCAATGGAGCCGCCACCCGGTTTTGTAAGACATGATGCGCGCCGATACGGGGATACGCACATAACCCTCATGTGGCGCGAAGCGCCCGCATGATCCGTGTCCAAGAAGGAAAACAGAATGCATGATCTGGTGATTTTCGATTGCGATGGCGTTCTGGTAGATAGCGAAGTGGTCTCAAACACGGTGCTGGCCGCGAACCTGCAACGTCATGGATTGTCGCTCACAGTGCGCGAATGCATGGCGCAATTTGTTGGCGGCACAATGGCAGGTGTGCATCTTCAGGCCCGCGAAATGGGGGCGGCCCTTCCGGATAGCTGGGTGGAAGACGTCTATGCCGAAATCTATGCCGCGCTACGCACGGCCACGCCGCTTGTCGAAGGCGTGGAAGCGTTGTTGGATCGGCTTGAATCTGCCGGTGTCCGGTTTTGCGTGGCTTCCAACGGTAGCCCGGAAAAAATGCAGATCACCCTTGGTCAAAACAACATGATGCATCGGTTCAAAGACGCGATGTTTTCCGCGCATGTGCTGGGCACGGCCAAGCCTGACCCCGACCTGTTCATCGCGGCCAGTACCGCGATGGGTGGCAGGCGGCCCATTGTGATTGAAGACAGCCCTTCGGGTGCGTTGGCCGCGCAGCGCGCTGGATACCGGTGCCTTGGCTTTGCCCCGCATGACGACGGTGCCCGCCTTGCTGCGCTTGGGGCAGAGGTCTTTCAGGACATGGCGCAGGTTCCCGGGCTGATCGGGTTGTGAACGCAGCGCTCAGGCGGAATAGGTCGGGTGAAACAGACCGCCGGGCGACAGGGTAAATATCTCTACCCCGTCGGAGGTCACGCCGACCGAATGTTCGAACTGGGCCGACAGGGATTTGTCGCGGGTAACCGCCGTCCATTCGTCGGCCAGCGTCTTCGTTTCCGGCCGACCAAGGTTGACCATGGGTTCGATGGTAAAGAACATGCCTTCTTCCAGCTTGGCCGCGGTTCCGGGACGACCATAATGGAGCACGTTGGGCGGCGCATGAAAGACACGACCAAGCCCATGACCGCAGAAGTCGCGCACGACGCTCATTCTATGGCTTTCGACATAAGTCTGGATCGCGTGCCCGATGTCGCCAAAGGTATTGCCGGGGCGCACCGCTTCGATTCCGATCATCAGGGCATCGTGGGTTACCTGTATCAGGCGTTCGGCCTTGCGGGGCAGTTTGCCCGCCACATACATACGGCTGGTGTCACCAAACCATCCATCGACGATCACGGTGACGTCTATGTTCAGGATGTCCCCATCCTTGAGGGTTTTTGCTCCGGGAATGCCGTGACAAACCACGTGGTTCACGGAGATGCAGCTTGCGTGCTGATATCCTTTGTAACCGATGGTTGCCGAAGTGGCCCCTGCTGCGTCAACCATATCGTTGATCAGCTTGTCGATCGCTGCGGTTGTCTGACCGGGAAAAACGTGGGGGGCGATGTCATCAAGGATCTTGGCGGCAAGCGCACCTGCCGCGTGCATACCCGCAAAATCGGCTTCTTCATAAAGCCTGATCCCATCCTTTGTTACGCGTCCTCGGGCTTCTTTTTTCACAGTCGGCTCCATGCGTGGTTTTGCGGCAATGTGTTAGACCTTCCATCGGCCAAGGGCCAGCCGTTCTCACGGGCATGTAATGATTGCAGGCCCGATTTCGATGGATGTGGGCGAAATATCGCACGAAAGCGCAAGGATTTCGACACCTGCGGCCCGCGCCGTTTCAAAGGCTGTGGCATACGCGGGATCAATGTCTCGGGCGAGGTCGATACGATCGCAATCGGTGCGTTGAACCAGAAACAGCAAAACGGCGCGTTTGCCGGCTGCGGCCAATTCAGCCAGATCGCCCAGATGCTTGGCACCGCGTTTGGTCACGCTGTCGGGAAATTCGGCAAGGCCGGGCTGGCGGCACAGGGTTACGCTTTTGACCTCGACCCAAGCATCGGGCAGCCCGTCACCGGTCAGCAGGAAATCAATCCGGCTTCTTTCGGCAAAGGGGACTTCGGGGCGCACCGATGTGTAAGCGGCTAGTTCCTCGATGGATCGCGCCTCAAAGGCGGCGCGCAGAACACGGTTGGGCACGGCTGTGTCAACGCCGGTAAAGTGACCATTTTCGTGATCCACCAGACGCCAACCGTATTTGAGCTTGCGTTTCGGGTCATCGTTGGGTTCCAGCCAGACCCGCGTGCCCGGTGCCGCAAGACCGGCCATCGAGCCGGGATTGGCACAATGGGCCGTGATCTCAGCTCCTGTCTCTTCGAGCACGCAATCAGCGAGAAAGCGTTTGTAGCGGCGTATCAGCCGGGCAGGAACAAGAGGGGTTTGAAAGCGCATGGCTCCGCCGTATACCTGCCGCAAAGAGCATTCAAGGAGGAAGGTTGATGGGCAATCCGACGGCGGCCATGCTGGTTATCGGAGATGAAATCCTGTCGGGACGCACGCGGGATTCCAATATGCATTTCCTTGCCGGAGAACTTACGCGTCACGGCATCAATCTTTCCGAGGTCCGCGTTGTGTCCGATGATGTTGACGCGATCATCCATGCGGTCCAGGCATTGTCGGAGGGTTTTGACCACGTCTTTACCTCGGGTGGTATCGGTCCCACCCATGACGACATTACCGCCGATTGTATCGCAAAAGCCTTTGGCCGGGCAATTGACGTGCGTGAAGATGCCCGCGCCTTGTTGCAGGCGCATTATGATCGTTCGGGGCAGGAACTGAACGCCGCAAGGCTCCGCATGGCGCGTATTCCCGAAGGGGCAGCTTTGATCGACAATCCTGTCTCGACCGCTCCGGGGTTCACGGTTGAGAACGTGCACGTGATGGCAGGCGTGCCCAGCGTCTTTCAGGCGATGGTGGCTTCTGTCCTGCCCACGCTGACAGGCGGCGCACCGCTCATGTCACAAACCTTGCGCGTGATGCGCGGCGAAGGCGACATTGCCGACACGCTCAGCACGGTTGCTGCGGCGTTCCCGGACGTATCCATCGGATGTTATCCGTTCCAGAAGGATGGCGCTTATGGTGCCAATGTCGTGGTCCGTGCATCGGACGGCGCGCGCCTTGATGCCGCTATGACCCAACTGGCACGGGATTTGGGGCTATGACGTCAGACGACCGGATTTTCGCTGCCGTAGATGAAACCTGGCCTGCCGCCGAAATCCGGAAGTCGGGACCATGGGTCCTGCGCCGCGGCGATGGCGGTGGCAAACGTGTATCGGCCGCCACCACTGACAGCGCGGTTAATGATGCCGACATAGATGCAGCCGCGGCCGCCATGCGCGATATGGGGCAAACCCCGATGTTCATGCTGCGCCCGGGGCAAGCGGCACTGGATGATGCGCTGGCCGCGCGTGGTTATGATCTGGTTGATCCGGTCACGGTCTATTCCTGTCGCACCGAGGCGCTGACTGATACGGCGATCCCTCCGGTCACGCTGTTTTCAATCTGGGAGCCGCTGGCCATCATGGTCGAGATCTGGGCCAAGGGTGGAATTGGGCCGGCGCGCTTGCGGGTCATGGACAGGGTGAAAGGCCCCAAGACGGGGCTGCTGGCGCGCTGGAACGAACAGCCGGGAGGAACAGCATTCGCAGCAATCCACGACGGTATTGCCATGGTGCATGCCGTCGAGGTTTTGCCGCATCAGCGTGGTTTGGGCGTCGGATCATGGATCATGCGCGGCGCGGCCTTCTGGGCGCTTGAGCACGGGGCAGAAACGCTCGCTGTGCTGTGCACGGATGTCAACATCGGCGCGAATGCTCTTTATTCATCCCTCGGTTTCAAATCCGTGGGGCATTACCATTACCGAATAGCAAAAGAGGACCTATCGTGACCAAATCCGATCAACCGACCGCTCTTGACCTGCCGATGGCCGATCCGCTTCCGCCCGCTACGCAGAAGTACTTCGATATCTGTCAGGACAAGCTGGGCATGGTGCCCAACGTTCTGCGTGCCTATGCGTTCAACGTTGAAAAACTCAATACCTTTACGGCGATGTATAACGATCTGATGCTGGGCGAGAGCAACCTGAGCAAACTGGAACGCGAGATGATCGCGGTGGTCGTGTCGTCAATCAACAAATGCTGGTATTGCCTTGTTGCCCATGGCGCGGCCGTGCGTGAATTGTCGGGCGATCCCAAGCTCGGTGAGGCGATGGTGATGAATTACCGTATGGCCCCGCTTGATGCCCGGCAGCGGGCGATGCTGGACTTTGCCGCGTTGCTGACAACGGCAAGTGCAACTGTCGAAGAAAAAGACCGTCAGGGCCTTCGCGATGTCGGGTTCACCGACCGGGATATCTGGGACATTGCCAATGTCGCGGGTTTTTTCAACATGACCAACCGGGTCGCAAGCGCCACGGCCATGCAGCCGAATGACGAGTATCACGCGCAGCACAGATGATGCGTGCATTCGCCTTTGCGGTGGTGGCCTCTTGTGTCGGAACAGTGGCCACCGCTTTTGACCTTGCGTTGCCGGATCATGCGCGGGTCGTGACAGATCAAGCCGTGCAGTTGGGTTCGTATCGTCTGCCGGTTGGCCGTTGGGGCGATACCGGCGTGCCTCAGGTCGTGGTGGAAGGGCTGGTGCACCATCGCAGTTTTCGTATCGACGGAGAATCGGCCACGTCGTTACAAATCCTTGTCCCGATCCGGGAAAACCTGCGGGAGCAGGGCTTTGACATCGCATTTGAGTGCGACACACGGGATTGCGGCGGGTTTGATTTCAGGTTCGGTATCGAGGTTCTGCCTGCGCCCGAGATGTATGTGAACCTCCGCGATTTCCGGTTTCTGTCCGCCCGGCGAGGCAAGGCCGAGGCAGCTGGCGTTTTGATCAGCGGATCTTCTGATGCAATGTTCATGCAGGTCGTCACCGTCACCGGCATTATGAACGCCGACGTCGCGCCCCAAAGCATCGTCCCGATGGACCAGAGGCCCACGATGCACTAACAATCAAACCGGACCACCCGATGGGGGCACGCCAGCCGCGCCCCTCTGTCCGCCAGTTCGATGCGCAGTTGATTGCGACCGGAGCCGTTGTGTTGAAAGGGCTGGTATTCGGCGCGGGGGCTGAAATTCCTTTGATTCAGGATGGGCAGGGACTGGGACCGCTTGCGAGGTTTCTCGTGGAGCATCCGCAAGCGCGCATTCGTCTGGTGGGGCACACAGATACGATCGAAACGGCAGCGAAAGAGACGACTGATCTGGCTCAGGCGCGTGCATCTGCCGTGCGCGATCTATTGCGAGACGTCCATGCCATTTCGCCGGAGCGGGTCGATGTCGCCGGGGCAGGTTCGTTGGCCCCGGTAGCAAGCAATCTGACCGAGGATGGCCGCCGCAGCAACAGGCGGGTCGTTGCTGTTCTTCTTGCCTTGGATTGAGATCGGTTAAAGCGCTTTGCGCGCCCGCATCGCGGTGCTGATCGTTCCATCGTCAAGATAATCCAGTTCGCCGCCGATGGGCACACCTTGTGCCAGCGACGTCATCTTCACCTGATCACCCAGCCGGTCGGCGATGTAATGCGCTGTGGTCTGGCCGTCGATGGTGGCGTTCAAGGCCAGAATGATCTCGGAAATCTCTTCACTGGCCACCCGGTCGATCAGGCGCAGGATGCCAAGATCATCGGGGCCAATGGAATCCAGTGCCGACAGTGTCCCGCCCAGCACGTGATACCGCCCTTTGAATACGCCAGAGCGCTCCATTGCCCATAGATCGGCGACATCCTCGACAACGCATAATTCGCCGTTTGCCCGTTTTTCTTCTGTGCAGATGTCGCAGATGTCGGAGGTTCCGACATTGCCGCAGTTCAGACATTCCCGCGCTGTTGTCGCCACTGTGGTCATGGCATCGGCCAGCGGCGTCAGCAACAACGCCCGCTTGCGGATCAGGTGAAGCACCGCCCGTCTTGCCGACCTGGGGCCAAGACCGGGAAGCTTGGCCATCAGGTCGATCAGGTTTTCAATGTCGCGGGTGGAGTTCATCGCGCGGCGAAGCTGCCGTTCAGAACGGCAGCTTCATGTCCTTTGGCAGGCCAAGACTTTCGGTCAGGTTCGCCATTTCCTGTTGTGATCTTTCGGATGCTTTTTGCTGCGCATCCTTGATCGCGGCCAGAATCAGGTCTTCGACAACTTCCTTTTCGTCGGGATTGAAGATCGAAGGATCAATATCCAAACCTTTTAGCTCACCCTTGGCGGTGCAGGTTGCCGTTACCAGACCGGCACCGGATTCACCGGTGACAATAACGGAATTCAGATCTTCCTGAAGCTGGGCCATCTTGCCCTGCATTTCCTGTGCGGTTTTCATCATCTTGGCCATATCGCCAAGACCACCGAGACCTTTAAGCATCTGCGATCACTCCTTGGATGGGTCGCGCCGTTCTGGCGGCGTCGTGAATAGGATCATTGCCACGCATATGGCAGCCACAAGCCCGATGAACAAGGCAGGAGACCCGATACAGCCTTCGGTAATGGCAGCAGCCCTGAGCTCTGCGCGGCCCGCAGGCACCCAGCCAAACGCCAGAATGCTGGCCAGAAAGGACCACATCAGACATACGATCAGCCCGCCCCATTTGCTTCGGAACCGCACGGCGAGAACCGTCAGGACAGCGAGACCGATGGTCAGGGGGGACATCGCAAGATGGGTCAGTTCATCCAGAACCGTCGCAGGTGCGCCGGGTGTCCAATAGGGTCTCTCTGTTTCGCAGGCATTTGCGGCCCTGGCTGGCCCGGCACTGATCAATGCAAACGTCGCTGCTGTGGCTGTAACGCTTGTCAGGGGAAAACCGGCGCGGTTCAGTCTTCTTCGAAGGGATCCCATTCGTCCTCGACCTCTTCCAGCGCCTCTACCGAGGCTTCTTGTTGTTTTTCCTCAAGGGTTCGGATTGCGATGATGCGGGCCTTGGGAAATGCGGCCAATGTGGCCTGAACCAAGGGATGTTGTTCCGCTTCTTCCTTCAGGGCGATTTCCTTGGCGTCACGCAATTCGGCAATTGTACGTGTTTCGGCACCGTTCACCAGTGTTACAGCCCAACGGTTCCCGGTCCAACGTTGCAAGGCATTGCCCAGTCTCGCAGCAAGGTCTTTGGGTGCCCTGTCCGTCGGGGTGAATTCGATGCGACCGGGTTGATAGGCGGCAAGCCTGAGGCAGGTTTCGACTTCCACCAGAAGCTTGACGTCGCGATTGTGCCGGATGAGGTCTACGACATGCTCAAAGGTCGGATAGCGTGCCAATGCGACATCCGGGGCAGATGCCAAGGCCGGCATGGCACCGTTTGCCTGCGCAGAGCCATGGGCCGTCGGCCCACCGGAGTGCGCGGGTGCTTG
This sequence comes from Alphaproteobacteria bacterium, assembly GCA_030425395.1. GTDB lineage: Bacteria > Pseudomonadota > Alphaproteobacteria > Rhodobacterales > Rhodobacteraceae > JAUIAS01. The sequence continues at coordinate 34,235 of JAUIAS010000001.1, read as the reverse complement.
CAGCGTCCCAGTGGCCTGTGCGAGCGTCTGGGCCGCCGTTGGCATGCTGCTTCCCGATGGCCCTCCTGTCCCGGTCGGGGCCGGGCCATCGCCGAGCTTGCGCAGAAGTTCTTCTGGTGAAGGCAGGTCGGCTACATGCGTTAGCCGGATAATCGCCATTTCTGCCGCCATCATCGCATTGGGGGCTGATGCGACCTCTTCCAAAGCCTTGAGAAGCATTTGCCACATGCGTGTCAGCGCGCGCATCGGCAAGCCCTGGGACAACACCGCGCCCCGGCTGCGTTCGTCGGGCGACATTGTGGGGTCTTCCATCGCGTCGGGCGTGATTTTCACTACGGAAAGCCAATGGGTGATTTCCGCCAGATCCCGCAAGACGGCCATCGGGTCGGCCCCTTCGGCATATTGGCTCGACAGTTCTGCCAGCGCGCCCGAGGCATCGCCACGCATGATCATTTCGAACAGGTCCAGAACCCGTCCACGATCTGCCAGCCCAAGCATGGCGCGCACCTGATCGGCGGTGGTTTCGCCCGCGCCATGGCTGATCGCCTGATCCAGAAGCGACGTGGCATCCCGCGCCGAACCTTCGGCCGCGCGGATAATCAGGCCCATGGCATCCTGCGCGATCTCGGCCCCTTCGGCGGCAGCAATCCTTTGCAGAAGGCCCGCCATGTCTTCGGGCTCTATGCGTCGCAGGTCGAACCGCTGACAGCGTGACAGGACTGTTACCGGAACCTTGCGGATTTCGGTGGTGGCAAAGATGAATTTCACATGCGCAGGGGGTTCTTCTAGGGTCTTGAGCAGCGCATTGAAGGCGTTGTTCGACAGCATGTGAACTTCGTCGATGATATAAATCTTGTAACGTGCCGAGGCCGACCGATAATTTACCGAATCGATGATTTCGCGGATATCGTTAACGCCGGTGCGCGACGCCGCGTCCATTTCCATGACATCGACGTGGCGGCCTTCCATAATGGCGACGCAGTGTTCGCACTTACCGCAGGGTTCTGTGGTGGGTGTTCCCTCACCATCCGGGCCGATGCAGTTCATGCCTTTTGCAATGATCCGCGCGGTGGTGGTTTTTCCGGTGCCGCGAATCCCCGTCATGATAAACGCCTGGGCAATTCTGTCGGCGGCAAACGCATTTTTAAGCGTGCGCACCATCGCATCCTGCCCCACCAGATCGGCAAAGGTTTCAGGGCGGTACTTGCGCGCCAGAACGCGGTATTGCGATGGGTTCTGTGCGTCGGAGGGCATTCAATTTCCTGACAGTAGTGGCAGCAGCACCGGTGCACGATAGCCCCTGTGCGGGGCGGCGTCCACCGACGGTGGGCCAACGACGTCAAAGAAGCGTCACAACAAGCGAAGGGGAAAAGGTGAGAGGTTGGACAACGACCCAAGCGGGGCTCGTTACGGCTGCTTCCTTCCGGATCTGACCGGGTTGGCGAGGCGCTCGCCCGCGCCAACCTCTCACCGCCCATATAGTCGCGGGTTGGGCAAATGACAACATCCCGTCCATGCCCTTTGACGTGGCTGCAACGCTTGTGAACTGCGACGGTTCGTGCGAACCCTTGCAACAAAAGACTGGGGAGAAAGATGCGCATTGCAGAAACCGTAACCTTCGGAGGTTCTGGCCTTGAACGCGCCGCGCATTTGCGCGGTGATGATGAGCGAATGGCGCTGTTGCGCGCGGAAAAATCCAGCACCGCATTGGTGTTTTGGCGAGGAAAACCCTTGCTGAACATGTGGAAAGACCGGTTTCAAGGGGTTGCGCAACTGCCGTTGAACCATCCTGTCATACTGGAAAACCTCGGTGCGCGGGACACGCTTATCTTTCTCGGTATCGAAGACGACGGGCATGCGGTTTTCGCCGCCGATATCTCGACGTGGGAACCAGACAGCTATGACGCCGAAGCGTTGGGGCTGTTTCTGGACCCTACCGAACAGCGCCACCCTGACCTGCCCGATACGCAGCGATTCGCGGAACTGCGCCGGGTCATGACTTTTCTCAATCCGCGCGATGCAGAATTGGCCGCCTCTGCAAAGGCGGTGATCGGCTGGCATGCGTCGCACGGGTTCTGTGCGCGGTGCGGCCAGGCTTCGGATATTGTGCAATCCGGTTGGCAGCGCACCTGTCCGTCCTGCAAGACGCACCATTTCCCGCGCACGGATCCCGTGGTGATCATGCTGGTCACGCGGGGAAACTCGGTTCTTATGGGGCGTTCCCCGGGCTGGCCTGACGGGATGTATTCGCTTTTGGCGGGGTTTATCGAACCGGGCGAAACCCTCGAGGCCGCCGTGCGCCGCGAAGTGGAAGAAGAAACCGGCGTCAAGGTCGGTGACGTGTCCTATCTGGCCAGTCAGCCATGGCCATTTCCCGCGTCGCTGATGTTTGGCTGTCATGGGGACGCGATCAGCGAAGAGATCACCATCGACCCCGAAGAAATCGAAGAAGCAATGTGGGTCACTCGATCCGACATGATGCTTGCCTTTTCCGGTGGCCACCCCAAAATCAAACCAGCCCGCAAGGGTGCAATCGCTCGGTTTTTGCTTGAGCATTGGCTTGCCGACAGGCTGGAATAACCGGATGATGCGCGCGTAATCGCTGAGGGTGGCATGAAGTTTTCCACGAACGAAGATATCGATGCACCGATCGCGCAGGTTTTTGCAGCGGTATCGGACCTTGATTTCTATGAACGAACGGCGATTCGCCGTGGTGCTGAAGTCATCCGCATCACGGCACACGAATTGCCCACCACCGGGATGAAGTGGAAGGCTCGATTTCTGTTTCGCAACCGGATGCGCGACGTAAATATCGAAATGACGGAAATCGACCCACCACACAGCATGAGTTTCGAAAGCCAGTCAGGTGGCTTGCGGTCTATGCTGGATATCGAGCTGGTGTCGCTCGCGCCTTCGCGCACTCGCCTGACGGTCGGCTTTGAATTGAAACCGTTGAATCTTCCCGCGCGATTGATGATTCAGTCGCTCAAACTGGCCAAGGGCAATTTGCAAAAACGGTTCAAGAAACGGGTCTCCGATTTTGCAACAGAGCTTGCCAGCAGGCCGATACGCGCCTGAACTGGATCGGATGGCGCGTCAGAACCGTTCTGGCGCGGCGGGATAAACCCCCAGAATTTCCACGTTTGTGGTGAAGAAATTAAGTTCATCCAAGGCGCGCTGAACTGCGGGGTCGTCCGGGTGGCCCTGAATGTCGGCGTAGAACTGGGTCGCAGTGAACGATCCGTTAACCATATAACTTTCCAGTTTCGTCATGTTCACGCCATTTGTGGCGAAACCGCCCATCGCCTTGTAAAGGGCGGCGGGAATGTTTCGCACCTGGAACACAAAGCTGGTCATCATGCCATGCGTCCCGCGCGGCGTCGTGTCTGCGTCCCGCGACATGATCAGGAAACGGGTGGTGTTGTTGCCGTGGTCCTCGATATGGCGGGCCAACAGGTCCAGCTCATAGATTTCTCCGGCCAGTTCGCTGGCCAACGCTGCCAGCGAGGAGTCATTCTGTTCGGACACGTGTCGCGCCGATCCGGCAGTATCCGCGCCGGTCACACGATGAATGCCGTGTTCTGCCAGAAACGATTTGCACTGTCCCAGAAGGACGGTGTGACTCATCGCATGGGTGACATCGGCGAGTTTGGTGCCCGGACGACCCAACAGGTTGATGTGGACGCGGACAAAGGCCTCTTCGATGATGTGCAACCCGGATTGCGGGAGCAGCGAATGGATATCCGCTACCCTTCCATAGGTTGAATTTTCCACCGGCAACATACCCAGATCAGCCGCCCCGCTGCGCACCGCCTCGATGGCATCTTCAAAGGTGCGGCACGGCAATGCCTCCATGTCGGGGCGTGCGTTACGGCAGGCCTCGTGGCTGTAGGCCCCAAGTTCGCCCTGAAATGCGATACGGTTGGTCATGTTGCTGTCCTGCTTCGGCTTGCGGGTTGGTCGATTGGTCGCGGAGACTATATCTTGCCACTTTGCGGAGGAAGCAATAGACACCCGCGCAAACAGATAAACGGAACCGCGATCAATGTTTGATACAATGACCCTTACGAAAGCCACCGCAGGTGTCTGCGGCGCGCTTCTCATTCTTCTGCTTGGTAAATGGGCAGCAGATGTGATGTACCATGACGCCGGCCATGGCGAACAGGCCTACGTGATCGACACCGGTGCCGAAGAAGGTGGCGATGAAGAGGCGGTGGAAGTGAGCTTCGACGAAGTGCTGGCAAGCGCGGATGTTGGCAAAGGCGCGCGCGTCTTCAACAAGTGCAAGGCCTGCCACAAGCTCGAAGACGGTGCCAATGGAACCGGTCCGCACCTGTATGGTGTTGTCGGTCGCGAAAAGGCAGCGGTTGAAGGCTTTGGCTACTCCGATGCGCTCGCCAGCTTAGAGGCATCCTGGACGCCCGAAAATCTGAGCGGGTTCCTCGAAAGCCCCAAAAACTATGCGCCGGGCACGACAATGGGTTTCTCCGGACTGCGCAAGATCGAGGATCGGGCAAACCTGATTGCTTATCTCGCGACCATCGGCGAATAACCTACCCGACCCGATTTGCGAAAGCCGCCGTGCCACACGGCGGCTTTTTCGTGTTTTGGCCATGCTTTCCCACCTTGCATCACGTTTTCGCAACTTGAATGTTGGCCTGCCCGCGCTTTAGCTTACATGCATAACAACAAGGGGCGATCTGGCCCCGTGGCAGAGGCGGAGGTATCACGACGTGCGTAACAAGTGTGCGACAATGGCAAATCAATCCCTGCGCGGTCTGGCCCTTGCCGGGCTGGCAGTTGCTGCGATGGTCTGGACCAATCCGGCCCGTGCCGAAGACGAGGTAATCCGTAGCCACGGTTATTCCTTCTATGGCGATCTGACCTATCCTGCGGAGTTTGAGCATTTCGATTTCGTAAATCCAGATGCCCCAAAGGGCGGAGAGATTTCATTTTCCGCGCTGGGCACGTTCGATTCGATGAACCCCTACACTGTCAAAGGGCGCCGCGGTCAACTGAGCTGGATGATGTACGAAAGCCTTTTGGGCGATGGTGCCGCTGATGCCTATGGTGAAGGATACGGGCTGTTGGCGCATACCGTGGAATATCCGCCGTCAAAAGATTGGGTGATTTTCCATATGCGTCCCGAAGCCCGGTTCTCGGACGGCACACCGTTGACAGCGCATGATGTGATGTTCAGCCATAACCTGCTGCTTGAGCAGGGGCTTCCTTCCTACGCGGCTGCGGTCAAGAAACGAATTCCCAAGGCCGAAGTGATAGATGACCACACCGTCAAGTTCTACTTCACAGAAGGCATTTCGCGCCGCAGTCTGATTGATCAGGTTGGCGGGGTGCCTGTGTGGTCGAAGAAATGGTTTGAAGAGACAGGCGCGCGGCTGGATGAAAGCCGTTTGGAAACTTCGCCGGGTTCTGGTCCCTATATGATAGAAACCGTCGACGTGAACCGTCGCATCGTTTATCGCCGCAATCCCGATTATTGGGGTGCCGATCTGCCCATCAACCGCGGACGGCACAATTTTGATGCCATCCGCGTAGAATATTTTGGTGACGACACCGCAGCATTCGAGGCGTTCAAGGCGGGCGAATATACCTTCCGGCAGGAAGGTGATTCCAAGAAATGGGCGACGCAATACGATTTTCCCAAAATCCAGCAAGGTGATGTTGTGCGGGCTGAGCTTCCTGACGGGACGCCGCCCACCCCTTCGGGCATTGTCTTTAACCTCGGGCGCGAGGTTCTGAAGGATCGACGCGTCCGCGAGGCCGTCGCGTTGGGCTTCAATTTCGAATGGACCAACGAATCTCTCCAATATGGGCTATTCAAGCAACGCGTGTCGTTCACCCAAGATACGCCTTTGATGGCTACGGGCGTGCCGGAGGGGGCCGAATTGGCCCTTTTGCAATCGCTTGGGAATCTTGTGGCCCCGGAGTTGCTCAGTGAACCGGCGCTGGTTCCGCATAGCTCCAGCCCCAAGCGGTTGAACGACCGGCGCAACCTGAGACGCGCTATGAAGCTTCTGGACGAGGCTGGCTGGGCTGTCGGCGATGATGGCAAGCGTCGCAATGCGTCCGGCCAACCGCTCCGGCTGACGTTTTTGTTCAACACTGCGTCCGAAGGCACGTTGAGCGCTGTGATCGAAAATTTCATGACAAACCTGACTGTCATGGGGATCGACGCGGTTCTGGAAAAGGTGGACCCGGCCCAATACACGCTCCGGGAACGCGAGCGGGATTATGATCTGGTCTTCGATTCCTACGGTGCGTTTCTTGGCGCGGGCACCGGCTTGATGCAGCGTTATGGCTCTGAGGATGCCGCGTTCTCTGTCTTTAACCCCGCCGGGCTGGCCAGCCCTCTCGTGGACGCAGTGATCGACACTGCGCTGCTTGCCACCACGCGCGAGGAGGAACACACCGCCCTTCGGGTTCTTGACCGTGTGCTGCGGCATGAGTTTTTCATGATTCCGGTTTGGTACAAGGACAGCTATTGGGTGTCCTATTACAACCAATATGGGCACCCCGATCCGTTGCCTCCCTATGATCTCGGGTTCCTCGATTTCTGGTGGTTCAACGCCGATGAGGCCGCAAACCTCAAGGCATCCGGCGCGCTCAGGTAACAGGGGTCATGGGCGCATATATCCTCAGGCGGCTTTTGCTGATCATTCCGACTTTGCTCGGCATCATGATCGTGAATTTCACGTTGACGCAATTTGTGCCCGGTGGGCCTGTCGAACAGGCTATTGCGCGGGCGCAAGGGCAGGGCGACGTCTTTGGCAGTTTTGCCGGGTCTCAGGGCGATGCGTCGGGCATGGAGGATGCTGGGCCGTCCAATGACGAATATATCGGTGCCCGAGGTCTGCCGCCCGAGTTCATAGAACAGCTGGAACGCGAATTCGGTTTTGACAAGCCGCCACTTGAACGCTTTGGAAACATGCTGTGGAACTATGTCCGGCTTGATTTTGGCCAAAGTTATTTCCGGTCTATCGGTGTGATCGACCTGATTCTGGAAAAGATGCCCGTGTCGATATCGCTGGGCTTGTGGTCCACTTTGATCGCTTATCTGGTGTCTATTCCGCTTGGCATTCGAAAAGCAGTGCGCGACGGGACAAGCTTTGACACATGGACAAGCGGTCTGATCATTGTGGCTTATGCGATCCCCGGTTTTCTGTTTGCGATCCTGCTTTTGGTTTTGTTTGCTGGTGGATCATACTGGCAGGTGTTCCCGCTGCGCGGTCTGACATCGGATAACTGGGCCGATCTGAGCGTAGGGGCCAAGATCGCCGATTATTTCTGGCATATCACCCTACCAGTGCTGGCATCGACGATTTCCGCCTTTGCAACACTGACTTTGCTGACCAAGAACAGTTTCCTTGACGAGATCAAGAAACACTATGTCATGACCGCCCGTGCCAAGGGATTGTCAGAATCGCGCGTTCTATATGGCCACGTCTTTCGCAATGCGATGCTGATTGTGATCGCCGGGTTTCCGGCGGTGTTCATCGGGGTGTTCTTTTCCGGATCGCTTATCATCGAAACAATATTCTCTCTCGATGGTTTGGGGCGTTTGGGGTTCGAGGCGGCAGTGGCGCGCGATTATCCGATCGTGTTTGGCACGCTGTTCATCTTTGGCCTGATCGGGCTGTTGGTCGGTATCCTGTCTGATCTGATGTATGTGCTGGTCGATCCTAGGATCGACTTTGAAAGGAGGGAGGGATAATGGCGCTCTCTCCACTCAACCGCCGCCGCTGGCACAATTTCAAGGCCAACCGCCGGGCGTTCTGGTCGTTGTGGATCTTTTCGATCCTGTTCGGGCTTAGCCTGTTTGCCGAATTTCTTGCCTATGACAAACCGATCATCGTTCAGTACCGGGGCGGGATTTATACGCCGATCTGGAATTTCTATCCCGAAACCGAATTCGGCGGCGATTTTCAGACGGAGGCAGTTTATCGCGACCCCGAGGTTCGTTGTCTGATCACCACGGGGGGGCTGGATCTGTGTTTTGACGATCCCGAAGGCTATATCGAAGATGCCGCCGATGGTGTGATCGACGGCGAAACTATCCAGAAGGGCTGGATGCTTTGGCCGCTGATCCCCTATTCCTTTGACACGGCGGTGGATCGTCCCGGTGCGGCCCCGCTCCCGCCCAATGGGGAGAACTGGCTCGGCACCGACGATACCAAGCGTGACGTGTTGGCGCGGGTGATCCACGGGTTCCGATTGTCCATCCTGTTCACGCTGATCGTAACGGCGGCTTCTACCGTCGTCGGCATCGCCGCCGGTGCGGTGCAGGGGTATTTTGGCGGATGGCTTGATCTGATCTTTCAGCGGATAATCGAAATCTGGTCCTCAACCCCATCGCTTTATATCATCATCATCATGTTCGCGATCCTCGGGCGGGGGTTCTGGCTTTTGGTGTTTCTGCTCGTGCTGTTTTCATGGACGGCCCTTGTCGGCGTGGTGCGGGCCGAATTCCTGCGTGCGCGAAATCTGGAATATGTCCGCGCGGCCAAAGCGCTGGGCGTTGGCAATCTGACGATCATGTTCCGCCATATGTTACCCAACGCGATGGTTGCGACGCTGACCATGCTTCCCTTTATTGTCACGGGCACCATTGGCACATTGGCCAGCCTCGATTTTCTGGGCTTTGGCTTGCCGTCTTCGGCACCGTCCCTTGGGGAGTTGACCTTGCAGGCCAAAGAGAACCTTCAGGCACCTTGGCTTGCCTTTACGGCGTTCTTTACCTTCGCGCTGATGCTGTCGCTGTTGGTGTTCATCTTTGAAGGTGTGCGTGACGCCTTTGACCCGCGAAAGACGTTCTCATGACCGCGCTTCTCGAAGTCTCCGACCTGAATGTGCGCTTTGTGCAGGGCAAGACCGTAACCGATGCGGTGCGGGGGGTCAGTTTTGCGGTGAATCGCGGTGAGACTGTCGCCCTCGTCGGCGAAAGCGGCTCGGGAAAATCGGTAACGGCCCTGTCCACCGTATCGCTTCTGGGTGACAACGCACAGGTCAGCGGTTCAGTGCGATACGATGGCCGCGAAATGGTTGGTGCATTGGAACGCGATCTGCGCCGGGTACGCGGCAATGACATCAGTTTCATTTTTCAGGAACCGATGACGTCACTCAATCCACTGCACACCATCGAAAAACAATTGGGTGAATCCCTTGCCCTTCATCAGGGCGTCGTGGGTGACGGTGCGCGGGGGCAGATCGTCGAGTTGCTGACCAAGGTCGGCATCCGTGATCCCGAAAGCCGTCTGGGGGCCTATCCGCATCAGTTGTCGGGCGGCCAGAGGCAACGCGTGATGATTGCAATGGCCTTGGCGAACAAACCGGACATCCTGATCGCGGACGAACCGACCACTGCGCTTGACGTGACAATTCAGGCGCAGATCCTCGAATTGCTGGCCGAATTGAAGTCGAGCGAAGGCATGGGCCTTTTGTTCATCACGCATGATTTGGGAATCGTGCGCCGCATCGCGGATCGTGTTTGTGTTATGAAAAACGGCGAGATCATCGAGACCGGCTCAACAGAAACGATTTTTGAAAGCCCGCAGCATCCCTATACGCAAAAGCTTCTGGCTGCGGCGGCGACAGGCTCGCCTGATCCGGTTGAGGGCGACGCGCCTGTCCTTGTTGAGACCGAAAAGCTCAAAGTCTGGTTCCCAATCCAAAAAGGGTTCATGCGGCGCACCGTTGGCCATGTAAAAGCTGTCAACGACGCTACCCTGACGGTTCGTTCGGGCGAAACCCTTGGCATCGTCGGTGAAAGCGGATCGGGAAAGACGACGCTTGCCTTGGCGATCATGCGCCTTCTTGCGTCAGAGGGGCGCATCACCTTTCAGGGACAGGATATCCGCAAGTGGAGCACAAGCGAATTACGCCGCCTGAGAAAGGACATGCAAATCGTTTTTCAGGATCCGTTTGGGTCGCTTAGCCCACGTATGACCTGCTCGCAGATCATTTCAGAGGGTTTGGCGATTCATAAAGTCGATCCGGGGCGGGATAAGCGAGAGTTGGTGCGCGAGGTGATGATTGAAACCGGGTTGGATCCTGAGGTCATGGATCGCTATCCACACGAGTTTTCGGGCGGCCAGCGTCAGCGGATCGCAATTGCGCGCGCGATGGTCTTGCGGCCCCGGCTTCTTGTGCTGGACGAACCGACGTCTGCCCTCGATATGACGGTTCAGGTTCAGATCGTTGAATTGCTGCGCGATCTGCAAAAAAAGTATGGGTTGGCCTATCTGTTCATCAGCCACGATCTCAAGGTGGTGCGGGCAATGTCGCACCGGGTTCTGGTGATGAAGCAGGGCGACATCGTCGAACAGGGAGCGGCAGAGGACGTATTTCTGCGCCCTCAGACAGATTACGCGCGCAGCTTGCTGATGGCCGCAGGCTGAACTGAAACCGGGGATTGGCTGGGTTCAGATGGCAGAACTGTGGCCGTTCTTGCTCAGGTCATAGACGTCAAAGGCGCGGGCGATCATCCGCGTCAGGGCGCGGGCCTTGGCCGGGATGAACAGGCCGTTTTCGCCCACATCAACCATGTTGGGGAACTGCTCTGCGACATTCGCAAACAGCGAATCAAGCCAGGTTTCGGTTACGTCATGGTCGTTCAGGATTTCGGGCCGACTGATCCGGAAATCGCACATCAATGCTTCGATCATGCGTGCTCGCACGATATCTTCATCCTTGAAGGCGTGGCCGCGCGCAGTCGAAAATGCGCCGTCGTGGATTGCTGTCGTATGGGCGGATGTACCGGGGGCGTTTTGTGCGTAGCCTTGCGGAAACCTCGAGATTGCCGACGCGCCGACACCGATCAGAACGTCGGAAGAATCATCGGTGTAGCCCTGAAAATTGCGTCTCAGCCGCCCTTCTTTGCGGGCAATAGCCAACCCATCCGACGGGGCTGCAAAGTGGTCGATACCGATTTCTTCGAATCCGTCCCACAGAAACAGACGCCGTGCAGTTTCATATAGTCCCAGCCGTTCTTCTGGCGTGGGCAGGTGGTCAGAAGGGATCAGTGCCTGACGGCGCGCCATCCAGGGCACATGTGCGTAACCGTAAAGCGCAACCCGGTCGGGATTGAGCGACAGGAGTTTTTGCACACTTTCCGTCATGCGTTCCCGCGTCTGGTGTGGCAGGCCATAGAGGATATCCGCATTCAGGCTTTGTATGCCGCGGGCCCGGATCATTTCAATCGCGTCGCGGGTCACATCGTAGCTTTGGATACGGCCAATCGTATTCTGGATTTGTTCATCAAAGTCCTGAATGCCGATCGACGCCCGGTTCATTCCCGCAGCGGCAAGTGCATCAAGCCGCGCTTCGTCGATTTCGTTCGGGTCGATCTCGACCGAGAATTCGGCCCCCTCCGCGAAAGGTGTGATGTCTTGGATACGATTCGCCAGCTTGGTCATCATGTCCGGAGCGAGCAAAGTTGGCGTGCCGCCTCCCCAATGCAGCCGGGACAGCGTGACCCCCTCGGGCAGGGCAGCCGCGATCAGATCAAGTTCGTCCAGAAGTGTCCTGAGATAGGCCTGCACCGGTGCGTCGCTTTGGGTGCCTTGGGTTCGGCAAGCGCAAAACCAGCAAAGCCTGCGGCAAAACGGCACGTGAACATAGAGCGAAACCGGCCGACCCGGTTCAATCTTTCCAATCCATTCGGCAAAACGGGCTGATCCAACGTCATTGCTGAAGTGCGGTGCGGTCGGATAGCTGGTGTATCGCGGAACCTTCGCGTCAAACAGTCCGAGTTTCGCCAATTGAGATTTTGTTTCCATGCGAGTAGGCTTAGGCACAGGAACGAAACCGTTTCTTTGACCCAGATCAAGGTTTGGAGCCGATTAATGCAAGCAACCGCACCCACGCTCATGCAAGATTGTTCGGATTGCCCGATCCGTCACCGTGCGGTTTGTGCCCGCTGCGAGTCGGATGAACTCGAACGGCTGGAACAGATCAAGTATTACCGCAGCTTCGAGGCGGGCCAGACTGTCGTCTGGGCTGGCGACAAGATGGATTTCGTAGGCTCTGTTGTTTCCGGCATCGCGTCATTGACCCAGACGATGGAAGACGGGCGCACGCAAATGGTAGGTCTGTTGTTGCCGTCGGATTTCGTGGGCCGTCCGGGCCGCGAAGGTGCGGCCTATGACGTCGTCGCGACAACCGATATCGTGATGTGCTGTTTCCGAAAGAAACCTTTTGAAAGCTTGATGGAACGCACGCCGCACATCGCGCACCGCCTGCTTGAGATGACGTTGGACGAATTGGATGCAGCCCGGGAATGGATGCTGGTGCTGGGCCGCAAGACGGCCCGTGAAAAGATTGCATCCCTTCTTTCAATCATCGCACGCCGGGACGCAACGCTGAATGCGACGGCTAACTCGGGTGAAGTCGTGTTTGATCTTCCCCTCACACGGGAGGCGATGGCCGATTATCTGGGCCTGACGCTGGAGACGGTCAGCCGTCAGATTTCAGCCCTGAAACGGGATGGTGTCATTCACCTGGAAGGCAAGCGTCACGTTACCGTGCCAAGCGTTCGTCGTCTGATCGAAGAGGCAGGAGACGACAGCGACGGTGGGTTCCTCGTCTGATTAACCCGGACCCAATCGTGCCACCCCTTTGAGGCATTGAAGGCGCACCCGGAAAGGGATGCGCCTTTCTTGTTCCTGTTCTTCAGTGTGCCATCAAAACCTGCACGGGAGCCTGTTCCAGCATGTTGCGCGTGGCTCCGCCAAGGATGGCCTCGCGGAACCGCGAATGCCCATATGCCCCCATCACCAACATTTGCGCATCTGTGTCGGTCACATGCCGCAAGAGCACATCCGAAACCCGCGGCAAGGTCTTGGACAGGACGTCGATCTCGCAGTTGACCCCCTGACGGGCAAGCATCTGGCTAAGCATTCCACCGGGATCGGAGCGTTCCGGCCCGTGCTCCGGCGGGTCGATCACGCAGATGCGCACTGATTTGGCCGCGACCAGAAAGGGCATCGCTGCGCGGATGGCAGCAAGCGCTTCGCGGCTTTCGTTCCATGCAACAACGATGCGTTCCGGGGCAGGCACTGGGGTGGCCTTTTCCGGCACTATCAAAACTGGCGCGCGGCCTTCGAACAAGGCGGCCTCGACAACCGGTTCCAGTTCCGCGCCGCGATCCGGGCCATAGGGCTGGGGCAGGACGACCAGATCGGCAAAGCGCGCGACATAGGCAACATGACGCCCGATATCGGGCAGTTGCACCACGCCCTCCTCGGCGGACCAACGCAGATCGGTCTTGCCCAATGTGGATTCGGCGATTTGCAAAAGCTCTTTTGCTTCGGATTGGGCACGGGTGATCGTTTCCTGAAGGATCATCGCGTTCGCCCCGGCATAGTAATATCCGGTTTGTGACCGATCGACCCCAAGACACAGTGCCTCGGCGTGTCCGTCCTGTTTTTCGGTCAATGCCACCAGATGATCCAGCGCCGTTCCGGCCAGGTCCTTATCCGTCAGCACTGTCAGCAGTGATTTGTAAGCCATCCGTCATCTCCAAACTCAAGATTTGTATGGCGTCATCCTCAAAGATTTTTTTGTGCCGCGCTTTGATCACGGTCAACCTCTGCGACACGAACCATTGATGCAGATCAAGGTATTGCGCGGGCGCATTCTGCATCAAGCGATCAGTCTAAATACGTCTGCCGCGGCAACCGAATCGCGATGGACACGACGAAGGGACGAAAAATGATGAATTATATCAAGCTGATCGCGCTTGGCCTCGTCACGCTTTTTGCGATGATGGCGGTCAATTTTGCGCGCGATCTAGCCTATCAGGTGCATGCGATTATCGTCATGCTGGTGGCTGGCGGGATGTTCCTGTGGACAGTTCGCAAAACGGATGAGCCCGTGCCCGCTTCGGATGCGGCTCTCCATTACAATGACGGCGTCGTGCGCGCCGGCGTTATCGCAACGGCATTTTGGGGGGTGGTCGGATTTCTGGTCGGCACCTTCATTGCCTTCCAGTTGGCCTTTCCCCAGCTGAACTTTGAATTCCTACAAGGGTTCGGTAACTTTGGACGCCTTCGCCCACTGCACACAAGTGCGGTGATTTTTGCGTTTGGCGGCAACGCGTTGATCGCCACGTCGTTCTACGTCGTCCAGCGGACCAGCGCGGCGCGGCTTTGGGGCGGCAATCTGGGATGGTTCGTTTTCTGGGGGTATCAGCTCTTTATCGTTCTGGCGGCGACGGGCTATCTTCTGGGATCCACGCAGTCCAAGGAATACGCAGAACCCGAATGGCACGTTGACCTTTGGTTGACGATTGTCTGGGTGGCTTATCTGGCGGTTTTCCTCGGCACGATCATCAAACGGAAAGAGCCCCACATTTATGTGGCGAACTGGTTCTATCTGTCGTTCATCGTAACGGTTGCCATGCTTCACGTGGTCAACAACCTGTCGATCCCGGTTTCCATCTGGGGGTCGCGTTCGGTGCAGGTGTTCGCGGGTGTTCAGGATGCCATGACGCAATGGTGGTATGGCCACAACGCGGTGGGCTTCTTCCTGACCGCGGGCTTCCTCGGTATGATGTACTACTTCGTGCCGAAACAGGCTGAACGCCCGGTCTATTCCTACAAACTGTCGATCATCCACTTCTGGGCCCTGATCTTCCTCTACATCTGGGCCGGTCCGCACCACCTTCACTATACAGCGTTGCCTGACTGGGCATCGACGCTCGGTATGGTGTTCTCGGTGGTTCTGTGGATGCCGTCCTGGGGTGGTATGATCAACGGTCTGATGACGCTTTCGGGTGCCTGGGACAAGCTGCGCACGGACCCGGTTCTGCGGATGCTGGTGATCTCGGTTGGCTTCTACGGCATGTCGACCTTCGAAGGCCCGATGATGTCGATCCGTGCGGTCAACTCCTTGTCGCACTACACTGACTGGACCATCGGTCACGTTCACTCTGGCGCACTTGGCTGGAATGGCATGATCACATTCGGCGCGCTTTACTTCCTTGTGCCTGTCCTGTGGAAACGTGAGCGTCTTTATTCGCTCAGCCTGGTGAGCTGGCACTTCTGGCTCGCGACGATCGGCATCGTTCTCTACGCCGCTTCGATGTGGGTGACCGGTATCATGGAAGGCCTGATGTGGCGCGAAGTTGATGCCAATGGGTTCCTCGTGAACAGCTTTGCCGACACGGTAAGCGCGAAGTTCCCGATGTATGTGGTCCGTGGTCTTGGTGGGGTCATGTTCCTCGTCGGTGCGCTGATCATGTGCTACAACCTCTGGATGACTGTGAAGGCTGCTCCTGCCAAGGAAAAGAGCCTCGCCACAGCCGTCCCGGCCGAATAAAGGAGGGCCGAGACAAATGGCACTTTTGGACAAACACAAGATCCTTGAGACCAACGCGACCCTTCTGCTGGTATTCAGCTTTCTGGTTGTGACGATCGGCGGCATCGTGCAAATCGCACCGCTGTTCTGGCTGGAAAATACGATTGAGGAAGTAGAGGGCATGCGCCCCTACTCCCCCCTCGAATTGACCGGGCGCGAAATCTACATCCGCGAGGGGTGCTACGTCTGTCACAGCCAGATGATCCGCCCGATGCGTGATGAGGTCGAACGCTATGGCCATTACAGCCTTGCGGCGGAATCGATGTATGATCACCCGTTCCAATGGGGGTCCAAGCGGACCGGGCCTGATCTGGCCCGTGTCGGTGGGCGCTACTCGGACGAATGGCACGTCGATCACCTGCGTGATCCGCAAAGCGTTGTGCCGGAATCGGTGATGCCCAAATACGGGTTCCTCGAAAACCGGATGATCGAGCCGAAATACATCGCGGATCTGATGGCGACGCATGCCATGGTGGGGGTTCCCTACACCGACGACATGCTGGAAAACGCCGCTGCGGACTTCAACGTCCAGATCGACCCCTTCGGCGATTATGACGGTCTGCTTGAACGGTATCCGGGCGCACAGGTTCGCAATTTTGACGGCCAGCCCGGGATATCCGAGGCCGACGCCCTGATTGCGTATCTTCAGATGCTGGGTACTTTGGTCGATTTCTCGACCTTCACCCCGCTCGCGAGCCGCTAAGGAGGCACCAATGGAAACTTACTCACTTCTGAGAGAGTTCGCAGACAGCTGGATGCTTCTGTTCCTCTTCACCTTCTTCGTGGGCATCGTCTTTTGGGTGATGCGCCCCGGCAGCAGCAAGGAACATCGCGATACCGCGAATATTCCCTTCAGACATGAAGACAAACCCGCCCAGACCGAGGAGGCGAGGACATGAGCGACCATAAAGATGATGACCTTGACTATGAAACCACCGGTCATGAGTGGGATGGGATCAAGGAATATAACAAACCGCTTCCGAAATGGTGGCTCTGGACGTTCTATCTTTGCATCATCTGGGGCATCGGTTACTCCATCGCCTATCCGGCGTGGCCCGGTCTGAAGAGCAGCACTGCTGGCCTTCTGGGTTACTCCACCCGCGGTGAAGTGGCCGAGGACATCCAGGCGTTCGAAGAGGCAAATGCCCCAATGAACACCAAGCTTGCCGGGGTGGAACTGGCCTCTATCGGAGACGATGCAGAGCTTTATGGCTATGCGGTTTCCTCAGGTGCGGCAGTTTTCCGGACTTGGTGTGCCCAGTGCCACGGGTCCGGTGCGGCCGGGGCCAAAGGCTATCCCAACCTGCTGGACGATGACTGGCTTTGGGGTGGCACGATGGAAGATATCCACCTGACCATCAGCCACGGCATTCGCAACGAGGAAGACGAAGACGCGCGTTTCTCTGAAATGCCCGCCTTTGGTGAAATCCTCGAAGCCGAGGAAATCAATCAGGTCGTCAACTATGTGATGACGTTGTCTGGTGGCACTGCAATGGATGCGTCCCTTGTTGAGGCCGGTTCGGTTGTCTACGCCGACAACTGCGCGGCTTGCCACGCGGATGACGGCACCGGCGATATCTATCAGGGTGCGCCGAACCTGACCGATGCGATTTGGCTGTATGGCGGGGATTATGACACGCTGCACACGACGGTGACCTATAGCCGTTATGGCGTGATGCCGCCCTGGACGGAACGTCTCAGCGAAGCAGAGATCCGGGCTGTTACGACTTACGTCCACCAGCTTGGTGGTGGTGAATAACCACTGACGAAACACCCTGCGCCGCATGTGCGGCACGGGGCCAGCGCCGGCTTTCCGATCTGTTCGCGCGTTTCCTGGAAAGCCGGCGCAATTTCTTTGAGGTCCAATGACTTGGACCGATGGCCACACCTTTGGGTGTGGCCATTTTTGATGGCGTATCTGGTCACGGGAGCGCCCGAAAGAGAGGCGTTCACGGGGCCGTGAAGACGAATGCGGCGTAAAAGATAAATGAACGATGCGCTTTTGACCCATGTCAAAGATATTGCGGTTCCGCGATGTGAAAAGGCCAGTGTTGAAGCACATCCAAGAGGGATTCCCTTGTCCAGTTCATCCCAGACACCGCCCAGCCTTTACGCCGCTCGGGAACCGATTTACCCCAAGCGCGTGACGGGTGCGTTCCGCAACCTCAAATGGGCGTTGATGGCCTTTACGCTGGGCATCTACTACCTGACACCGTGGATCCGCTGGGATCGCGGACCGGCCCTGCCGGATCAGGCCGTGTTGCTCGACCTTGCCAACCGCCGTTTCTATTTCTTCTGGATCGAAATCTGGCCGCATGAATTCTACTTTGTCGCCGGTCTGCTCATCATGGCCGGCTTGGGCCTTTTCCTGTTCACTTCGGCGTTGGGCCGGGTGTGGTGCGGCTATGCTTGCCCCCAGACCGTTTGGACCGACCTGTTCATTCTGGTGGAGCGATGGATAGAAGGAGACCGAAACGCGCGTCTGCGTCTGCACCGCCAGAAAAAGATGGATTTCCGCAAGGCGCGGCTGCGGGTCACCAAGTGGCTGAGTTGGTTGATAATCGGTCTGGCCACCGGTGGGGCGTGGGTGTTCTATTTTGCGGATGCTCCAACGCTTCTGCAGGACCTGGTGACACTGAACGCGCACCCGGTTGCTTATACCACCATCGCGGTTCTGACCCTTACAACCTTCTTCTTCGGCGGCTTTGCGCGCGAACAGATCTGTGTCTATGCCTGTCCGTGGCCGCGTATTCAGGCGGCGATGATGGACGAAGATACGCTGACCGTCGGATACCGCGAATGGCGGGGCGAACCGCGAAAGAACTCCAAGGAGGTAAAGGCCGGTGCTCCTCAGGGCGATTGCATTGATTGCATGGCTTGCGTCAACGTGTGCCCCGTGGGTATCGACATCCGCAGGGGCCAGCAACTGGAGTGCATCACGTGTGCACTTTGCATTGACGCCTGCGATGACATCATGGCCAAAATCGGCAAACCACGCGGTTTGATCGACTATATGGCGCTTAGCGATGAAACTCTGGAACGTGCAGGGCAAGAGCCACGTAGCATCTGGAAACACATCCTGCGTCCGCGCACAATCATGTATTCGGCGCTTTGGTCGCTGGTTGGTTTTGGGCTGGTGTTCGCATTGTTTATCCGGCCCGACATCGACATGACCGTCGCGCCGGTGCGCAACCCGACCTATGTGACTCTGTCTGACGGATCTATTCGCAACACCTATGATGTGCGCATCCGTAACAAAAACGGTGACGAAAGATTGTTCCGCATCTTTGCCAAGGGTGACCCTGCGTTCCGGGTTCAGTTGGAAGGCACGCCTTATGAATCGATCACCATTCCAGCAGACTCCATGCGGCTCCAGCGGGTGTATGTTGTGGTGCCGCCGTCATCTGATGCTGCCGATGCCGAACGGGTTGATCTGCGGTTCTGGATCGAAGACCTGAGCAACGGCGATCGCGCCTACAAAGACACGACATTCAATGGAAGAGGGAACTGAAACATGGCAACGCGCGAATTCACCGGCAAACATGCCGCCGCAGTGTTCATCGGAGCCTTTGGCATCATCATCGGGGTCAACATTCTGCTCGCGGTCAGCGCGGTCAAAACCTTCCCGGGTCTTGAGGTCAAGAATTCCTACGTGGCCAGTCAGCAGTTCGACGCCAAGCGTGATGCGCAGCTAGCGCTGGGCTGGTCGGTTTTTGCCGAGGTGCAGGCCGAACGCCTGATCCTGTCCATCACCGATCGTGACGGCAATCCGGTTGAGGTCAACGATCTCGATGCCACCTTGGGCCGGGCGACCCATGTCAAGGATGACAGCCGCCCGGCATTTGAATTCGACGGCACGGCCTATGTCGCCCATGCGGATCTGGCACCGGGCAACTGGAACATCCGCATGACCGCACGCGCGGACGATGGAACAGAGTTTTCCCAGCGGGTTGTGCTGCGGGTGAACGGATAATCCAATGACAGTCCATGCGCGCCCCGCTCTTGCCGCTTGTCCCGCCTGTGTTGCGGCTCCCGCCGCGCCGGTTCAGCCTATGCCCGAGGGGCCAGCGCGGATCGCGCTTTCACTGCCGGGCATTCATTGTCAGGCGTGTATTGGCACGGTGGAACGCGCGTTGGCCGATGTGCCGGGGGTGACGCTGGCGCGGGTTAACCTCACGCTCAAGCGGGCGATGGTTGACGCCGAACCTGACGTGACCGCTGCGGCGCTGGTGGACGTGTTGGAAAGGGCCGGTTACGAGGCGCACGAGCTTGATACCGGCGCTCTGAGCGCAACTCAGGCGGATCGGGCCGGTCGCGATCTGTTGATGCGTCTGGCTGTTGCCGGGTTCGCGTCGATGAACGTGATGCTTTTGTCCATCTCGGTTTGGTCGGGCGCGGCAGATGCAACGCGTGATATGTTCCACTGGATTTCCGCAGCCATTACGCTGCCTGCTATCGCCTTTTCCGCCAAACCGTTTTTTGTAAACGCTTGGGCGGCCCTGTCGGTGCGGCGTCTGAACATGGATGTGCCGATCGTTCTGGCCATCGTTCTGGCCTTGGCCACGTCGCTTTGGGAAACGGCACTCAGCGGACATCACGCCTATTTTGATGCGGCCCTTGCGCTGACGTTTTTCCTTTTGGCCGGGCGCTATCTGGATCACAGAACACGGGCGATTGCCCGGTCGGCGGCGCAGGAACTGGCCGCGCTCGAAGTGCCGCGCGCCTTGTTGGTGACCACTGACGGAGACCGCGAGGTTCCCGTCGCGGAGCTGGCCACAGGCGACTACATCCGCGTCCGGCCCGGCGGGCGTATTCCCGTGGATGGAGAAATTTCCGAAGGCCGCTCCGAATTGGACCGTTCGGTTCTGACCGGCGAAACTGTGCCGGTTTTTGCCGCACCGGGACAGGCCGTCAGCGCGGGCGAAGTGAACCTGACAGGCCCCTTGATCGTGCGGGCAACCGCAGTAGGACAGGACACGTCCCTGCACCGCATGGCCGAGCTTGTCTCGATCGCGGAATCGGGGCGTTCTCGGTATACATCCCTGGCCGATAGCGCGGCCAAGCTCTATGCACCGGGGGTGCATATCCTGTCGGCGCTGGCGTTTGTCGGTTGGCTGCTGTGGTCGGGTGATATGCGCGTGGCGCTGAATATCGCAGCGGCGGTTCTGATCATTACCTGCCCGTGTGCTCTTGGTCTTGCCGTGCCTGCCGTGACGACGGCGGCGTCTGGCCGTCTGTTCCGCAAGGGGATGTTGATCAAACACGCCACCGCGCTGGAGCGTTTGGCCGAAGTCGACACTGTTGTTTTTGACAAGACCGGAACACTTACAGAAGGCACGCCAAAGCTCAACGCGCCCGACAGCTATGACCGTGATCAGATGGCGATTGCCTCGGCCCTGGCCAAGGGATCATCGCACCCGCTCTCGGTCGCGCTGGCGCGGGCGGCAGATGATCTTGGAATTGTGCCTCAGGCCGTTTCGGATATTCGCGAAATTCCTGGATATGGCACGGAAGGCCTCTGGAAGGGGCAGCGTGTTCGGCTGGGCCGGGCAAGCTGGGTTGGCGCACAACAGGGAACAGAAACCGCCGCATGGCTGAGCGTCGGCCAAAACGCGCCTTTTGGGTTTTCCTTTGTGGATGCGCTGCGCCCCGGTGTTGAAGAGGTCGTCGCCGCGCTACATGCGCAGTCCAAGACTGTGATCCTTTTGTCCGGTGATGCGACGCACGCGGTGGCTCGACTGGCTGGCGATTTGGGCATTCACGAATGGATCGCCGAAGCGTTGCCCGAAGACAAGGCGAACCGCATTGCGTCGCTGGCGCGCGATGGGCGCAAGGTGCTGATGGTGGGTGACGGCCTGAATGACACGGCGGCTCTGGCAGCGGCACATGTGTCGATCTCTCCGGCGACGGCGTTGGACGCCGCGCGGGTGGCCTCGGATATCGTGCTGCTCGGTCGGGATGTGACACCGATTGCCGACGCGCTTGAAACCGCGCGGTCTGCGACGCGCCGGATTCGCGAAAACTTCCGCATTGCGACCGCCTATAACGTGATTGCTGTGCCTCTTGCGATTGCCGGGTTCGCGACCCCGCTTATCGCGGCGCTTGCAATGTCCACGTCGTCGATTACCGTTTCGCTGAACGCCCTACGTCTGAGGTAAACGGACATGAACGTACTATCCTATCTGATACCTATTTCGCTGGTGCTGGGGGCTCTGGGACTGCTGGCGTTTCTGTATACCGTGCGGTCGAACCAATATGATGACCCCGAGGGCGATAGCCGCCGCATTCTCAGCGATGATTGGGACGACCACCCCAAGCCCTGACAGCCTGTGACCGCGATCAGCCCGGATCTATCATAAAGCAAGCCTGCTTGCGGGCTTGGAGGCGGCGACAGGCAAGATCGGCCTGATCGCGGGTCAGCCCCATGAAATTCGCATCAAAGCCAAGCGGGTTACGGATGACCTTGCGCAACCCTCCGTCCAAGGTCTTCATTTCGGCAAGCGCCGTCTTGAGAAGGATCTTCTCGGCGGCAAACCGGCTTCCATAGCGTCCAAGGTTTATTCCCCATTGCCGACCACCCGAAGTGGAAACCCTTGTTACCACCTCAAGGGCATCATCCTCGATAGGGGGGGACTCGGCGGGCTGGGTCTCGGCGATAACGGCTTCGCCCAAAGAAGCAGGCGTCAGGATTTCCGTTCCCGGGCGTAGGATCGGGCGTGGTACCGGTTCAACGTCGGAGGCCGCAGCAGATTGCGGTGTCTGATCGGCGGCGTCGGGCACCGCCTCAGTGATCGCATCGGCAATGGTTTCGCGCAGGGCGTCTTCCTGTTTGGCCGCGATGGCCGCGACGACCACGGCTTGATCCTTGATTGTCGAACCGGGGCGGGGTTGTGGCCGGACACTTTTGGCAACCAGCCCATTGGCGCGCTGGATCGGCGCGGCACGGTCAGCGTTTCCGACATACCTTGGCCGGACGGGCTTGTTTATCGCAACACGGGATGGCGCCCGTCTGAACCCGAGATCCAGAAGTTCAGCCACCTTGGCATTGCGCGAGGCGCTGGATTTTCCGCCAAACACGGTTGCGATAATTCGTTCGTTTCCCCGTTCAGCCGACGCGACAAGGTTGAACCCCGCAGCGCGTGTGTAGCCGGTCTTGATTCCGTCCGCCCCGCGATAGGCCTGAAGCAAGCGGCGGTTGGTATTGCTGACCTTTCGCACGCCTGCATGCGTGGATTGGCGCGAAAACAGATTGTAATATTCCGGGTAGTCATAAAACAGGTGCCGCCCCAGAATCGTCATATCCCGAGCGGTGGACATATGCCCAGCCTCGGTCAATCCGTGCGCGTTCTTGAAGGTCGTGCGGGTCATTCCCAAAGCCTTGGCGGTGGCGTTCATCCGGCGGGCAAATTTTGTTTCGCTGCCCGAAATCGCTTCGCCCAACGCGGTTGCCGCATCATTACCTGATTTTACCGCGGCAGCCCGGATCAGATAACGAAGCGCAATCCGTTGACCGGGCTTGAGTCCCAGCTTGGACGGTGGTTCGGAAGCGGCGTGTTTGGAAATGCGAACCTTGGTGTCGAGCGATATCTCACCGTTCTCTACGGCTTCGAATGCGATATAAAGGGTCATCATCTTGGTCAGTGATGCAGGGTGCAAACGTGTGTCGGCGTTCCGCGAATGCAAAACCTCTCCTGTTCGCGCGTCCATGACCATGGCCGCATAAGGGGCCGCCGCCAATGATTGCGACAACGCAAACAGCCCGAAAATCAGGGATAGAAGAACAAGCCCAAAACGGGCCGGCTGAAAACGCCGTTCCTGCACAATAGTCGCCTTTGTCTGCCTCAGTGTCCCGGATCTGCGCCCGAATTTTCTCAATGATAGTGCGGAACGGGCAAGAAATCAAAGAAAACCTTAATTTTTAATGTGTTACCGATGAAACCTTAAGCGCCTACATGTTGTGGCTGGCCTTGAATGGCCTACGAGGGAAGCGAATACCAATCGGCGTTGATTGATCAGATTTGTGACAGCAGCGGAATTATGCCGCCCAGATCCTTTAGATGGCGGAACCGAGGTTCGGACACCGGAAGGGGGGCTTTTTCGATCTCCCACTCCAGGCCGTGGGGCACGTGCACGCCCCATCCTCCGGCCTCGATCACGGGCACCACATCCGACTTGACTGAGTTTCCGACCATCATGGATGTCGCTGCGGAGCCGCCGTGGCGGGCAAAAATTGTTTGATAAACGTCGCGGGTTTTTTCCGATACAATCTCGACACCGTGAAACAGATCGCCGAGCCCGGATTGGGCCAGTTTGCGTTCCTGATCCATCAGGTCGCCCTTGGTAATCAGCAGGGTCTTATAGGTCTTGGCCACATGGCTGACCGCATCACGGGCGTGGGGCAACAGTTCGATCGGATGTTCAAGCATGTCCTGACCGGCTGCGATCAATTCATGGATCACCTCACCCGGAACTCTGTTTTCCGTGACCTCCAGTGCTGTTTCGATCATCGAAAGGGTGAACCCCTTGATGCCATAACCATATCGCCCGAGATTGCGCCGCTCGGCCGCAAGCAGCCGTTCATCAAGATGGCTGGCATCGCTATGGGCCTTCAGAAGATCGCGAAATCGCGCCTGGGTAAGCCGGAAAAACCGTTCGTTGTGCCAAAGCGTGTCATCGGCATCAAAGGCGATGATCGTGATGTTTTTGCCCATCGTGATTGCGCGGTCCCTTTTCTCTGGGGGGTCTGACGTTATATACAACCTTCACAAAGGGATTCCCGCAACAGGTCAGGCGCGTCATGACGCTATCGCCCATCACGATGACAGACCGCCCCGATGAGGGGGACGAAACCGACGTTGTTACCAAAACGCGGCCCAAGACCAAGCGGCCACCTCTCTACAAGGTGTTGTTGCTGAACGACGATTACACGCCGATGGAATTTGTTGTTCATGTCCTTGAACGTTTCTTTGGTATGAACCACGCGCAAGCGTTTGAAATCATGCTGACCGTGCACAAACGCGGTTTGGCCGTTGTTGGCGTGTTCAGCCATGAGATTGCCGAAACCAAGGTGGGCCAAGTCATGGACTTTGCGCGTCGTCATCAGCACCCGTTGCAGTGCACGATGGAAAAAGAAGACTGATCCCCGCCATGTCCCCGCGCCTGACCTTGGCCCTTGATCAGGGGACTCTGAGCTTTCCTGACGGGGGTGATATCCTTGTCGATACGCCTGCCTTGTCGTTTGACCTTACCGCTTTGGATGCGGGTCGGGTTATCATCCGCCACGGGTTTTGGCCTGATGCAGAGGCATGGGCCGCGCGCGGTTATCGTGTGACGCAGACACGCCCGGAACGGGTGGCCGCCGCGATTGTTGCGCTGCCGCGTGCCAAGGATCAGGCCCGCGCCATGATCGCCGCTGCTGCGGCGTGCAGTGACGGGCCGGTGATCGTCGACGGGGCCAAAACCGATGGCGTCGACAGTATCCTGAAAGATGTGCGCAAACGGTGTCCGGTCTATGGCCCTGTCAACAAGGCACATGGCAAGCTCTTCTGGTTCGACGCGGATGCCGATCTGTTTGCCGACTGGATCGCCAAGCCGCGCAAGATTGACGGGTTTACCACCGTTCCCGGGGTGTTTTCTGCGGATGGTATCGATCCGGCCTCTCGTATGTTGCTTGAGCACCTGCCCGACAACCTTGGCCCGCGCGTTGCGGACCTCGGAGCAGGGTGGGGGTATCTTGCGGCGCACTTGCTGCGCGACCGTCCGGGGATTGAAACCCTATTCTCGGTTGAGGCCGATCACGCGGCGTTGGACTGCGCGCGCACCAATGTCACCGACCCGCGCGCGCAATTCATTTGGTCCGACGCGCGCATCTGGACACCTCCGGCCCCGTTGTCCTCGGTGGTGATGAACCCGCCGTTTCACACCGCCCGCGCGGCGGACCCGGCATTGGGTCAGGCGTTTATTGCCAATGCCGCGCGTATCCTGTCCGGGTCGGGACGGCTTTGGCTGGTGGCAAACCGCCATTTGCCCTACGAGGCCACGTTGACTAATCTTTTCCGGGACGTCAGCGAATTGGGCGGCGATTCACGGTTCAAGGTGCTGCATGCGCAGCGCCCCAAAAGCAAAAAGTCGCGCGCCTAGGCGGCTTGGGGGAACAACATGTCCTTTTCCATCGCGGGCAAGACCGCCATCGTTACCGGCGCGGCCAACGGGCTTGGGCTGGCGGTCGCCCGGCAATTTGCCGACAAGGGTGCCAACGTCATGTTTGCAGACATGGACGAGAAGCGCCTCGTCGAAGAGCTGGGCCCCCGCGCCGAAGAAGGCAACGTGCGCTATTTTGCAGGGGATCTGCGTGAACGCCTGACGGTCGCCAACCTGATCTCTGCCACCATCGACGCGTTTGATCAGATTGATGTACTGGTCAACGGTGCCCGGCAGATCCTGCCTTCCGACCCGCTTGATCCCGATGACGAAACCGTCGCACAGCTTCTGGATATGAACCTGATGCCCGCCTTGCGTCTGAGCCAGCAGGTCGCCCGGCGTATGATCAAACAGGCCGAAGACGCCCCTGAAAAAGCGGGCGGAGCAATTATTAACCTGACCTCGATTTCCTCGCAGAGGGTGCACCCGCAGTTGCTCGGATATTCGATTGCCTCCGCCGCGCTGGAACAAATGACCAGATCGCTTGCCGTGGCGCTGGCGCCGAACAAGATCCGGGTCAACGCGGTTGCCTTCGGTTCCGTAATGAGCGCCTCCTTGCAGGGGGTCCTCAAGGAAAATCCGGATCTGCGTCCGGAGATCGAAAAACATACGCCGCTATCGCGCATCGCTGCCGCTGCAGAGCTCGCCGATACGGTTCAGTATCTGGCCTGCGACGGATCCAAATTCATGACCGGACAGGTTTTGACGTTTGATGGCGGAAGAACGCTCTATGATCCGGTCTCTGTATCGGCACAATGATCTGAAATGACATGCGACCGGCTTCGGACGCCTGTTCCAAAACCAAAAACAACGAACCGGATGCGAGAATGACAACCGACTTTGAAACGGAAAAGGCCACGGCTGCGGCATGGTTCCGCCAACTGCGCGACGAGATCGTCAGCGCATTCGAAACACTGGAAACCAACCACGACACGGGCCCTCTGGCGGATGCGCAACCCGGCCGTTTTGAAGTGACCGAAACCCGTCGCAGTTCCGATGACGGCAGCGATGCAGGCGGCGGATTGATGAGCGTCATGCGCGGCGGGCGTGTCTTCGAAAAAGTGGGCGTCAATATATCGACCGTTTTTGGCACCTTGGGCGAACGGGCGCAGGCGGCCATGATGGCGCGCAAGGGTCTGCCCGGAATGAAGGACGATCCGCGGTTTTGGGCCAGCGGGATCAGTCTCGTGGCACATATGCAAAACCCGCATGTTCCGGCTGTGCACATGAACACCCGCATGTTCTGGACGCCACATGCATGGTGGTTCGGGGGGGGATCCGACCTGAACCCCTGTCTCGAATATGCCGAAGATACCGACCACTTTCACGCTACGCAAAAGGCGTTTCTGGATCCGCACGGCTCAGACCACTATCCGCATCTCAAGGCATGGGCTGACGAATATTTCTATATTCCGCATCGCGGTCGCGCGCGTGGTGTCGGCGGTATATTCATGGACGATCACTGCACAGGCGATTGGCAGGCAGATTTTGCCCTGACCCAGGACATTGGCCGCGCCTTTTTGCCCGCTTACGTTCCGCTTGTGGAAAAGCGCCGGGTGCAGAATTGGGGCGACGCTGACAAGGATGCCCAGCTGGTCCATCGCGGGCTCTATGCCGAATATAACCTTGTCTATGACCGGGGCACCAAGTTTGGGCTGGAAACCGGCCATGACGCCAATGCGGTTTTGATGAGCCTGCCGCCAATGGCCAAATGGGCCTGACCCGCGCGTTATGACACATATCGCGGAATTGACCCGGCGGGTGCCACTTTCAGGCAAGCATGTCGTTGACGTGGGCGCTGGAACAGGGGCCTTCGCGGGGCAACTCGCCGAAGCGGGCGCGGATGCGGTCACCGGGATAGAGATCCACCCGGCCAAGACTGCGCAGGCACAGCGACAGTTTGGCGATGTGGCGCAGTTCCGGACTGGCCGCGCCGAGGCGTTGCCGCTGGCGGATGGCTGCGCCGATCTGGTGACGGTTCTTTATGCGTGGCATCATATTCCAGCGCAATTGCACGCAGAGGCCGCCGCTGACATCGCGCGTGTCTTGTGCGCGGGCGGTCTGTTATTCGTGGCAGAACCCAAGACTTTTGGCGGTATGACCGAGATCGTCAAACCAGTCGAGGACGAAACCGTCGTTCGCACCGAAGCGGCCCGGTTTCTGGATGCGCTGGGGGCCGGTCCCGCTTTTAAGCTGGTTGAGAAAGCCGACTATACCCTGACCCGCATTTACACGGATTTTGACACGCTTGTCGCGTCGGTTGTTTATGTCGATCCTGCCCGCGCGGCAGCGTTCGACGGCTCTGCCGGGCAGATGCGCGCCGCCTTTGATCAGCACGCCCGCAGCGACAGCACGGGGTTCGTGGTTGACCAACCCACGACGCTCTACCTGTTTGAAAGGCGCTAGATCACGCCATCTGCGCGAAGGGCTGAAATTGCGGTCTCGTCATGTCCCAGATCACGCAGGATGGCATCGGTATCCGCGCCCAATGCCGGTATCGGATCCATGCGGGCCTCTTGCGGGGATTGGCCCGGAGGCACCAACGCAGGCAGCGGTCCGGCTGGGCTGCTGACCTCGCGCCAGCGATCCCGCGCCTTGAGCTGGGCATGATCCCATAGCCCCTGCATGTCATTGACCCGTGCGTTGGCAATCCCGGCCCGGTCAAGCCGGGCGATCAATTCGCGCGAATTCAGCCCGTCAAAAACAGAGTAGATGATTTCGTCCAATGCCGCGCGCGCGCCAGATCGTGCGTGGTTGGATGCAAACCGCGCATCGGTGGCCAGATCTGGCATCCCAAGGACAACATCGCAGAATGCGGCCCATTCTCGTTCGTTCTGAAGGCCAAGCATCACGTCCTGTCCGTCTCCGGCGCGGAACGGGCCATAGGGGTAAATCGTGGCATGTGACGCGCCTGCACGCGGCGGTGGCGGGGCGCCGTCATAGGCGTAATACATCGGGTATCCGATCCATTCCGCCAAAGCTTCAAGCATGGAGACGTCAATCCGCTTGCCCCGTCCGGTGCGACCGCGTTCGATCAGGGCGGCCAGAATATTGGTATAGGCATACATTCCCGCCGCGATATCGGCGACGGATATGCCCGCCTTGCTGGGTGCATCCTGTGACCCGGTAATCGACAGGAACCCGGCCTCGGCCTGAATGAGCAGGTCATAGGCCTTGCGGTCGCGGTCCGGTCCGTCCGGGCCATAACCGGAAATGTTGCACACGATCAGGCCGGGATTGGTATCGCACAGGGCCTCATGCGACAGACCCATGCGATCGGCGGCACCGGGTGCAAGGTTCTGAACCAGTATGTCCGCATTCCCCACCAGCTGCGCCACGATCTCTTGCGCCTTGGGTGCCTTGAGGTTCAGGGTCAGGCTTTCCTTGTTGCGGTTGATCCACACGAAATGCGATGCAAGCCCCGCTGCCCGGGTGTCGTAGCCGCGCGCGAAATCCCCCGAACCCGGGCGTTCGATCTTGATCACCCGCGCGCCCAGATCGGCTAGCTGACGGGTTGCAAACGGCGCGGCGACCGCGTGTTCCAGAGTGACGACAGTTATTCCTTCAAGCGGCCGCATCAGAAAGACCTCGGCAAATCAAGGATATGTTCGGCGACGTAGGACAGGATCATGTTCGTCGAGATCGGCGCGACTTGATACAGTCTGGTTTCCCGGAACTTGCGTTCGACATCGTATTCGCTGGCGAAACCGAAACCGCCGTGGAACTGGATACAGGCGTTCGCGGCCTCCCAGCTGGCCTTGGCGGCCAGGTATTTTGCCATGTTGGCCTGCGCGCCGCAGGGCTTGCCCTCATCGAACAGGCGGCAGGCTTCATACCGCATGAGGCTCGCGGCCTCCACTTCGATATAGCTTTCGGCAATCGGGAACTGCACACCTTGGTTTTGCCCGATAGGCCGACCAAACACTTCGCGGTTTCGGGCGTATTCGGCCACCTTGTCGATAAACCAATATCCGTCACCGATACATTCCGCAGCGATCAGCGCGCGTTCGGCATTCAGCCCGTCAAGAATGTACCGGAACCCCATGCCTTCCTCGCCGATCAGGTTTTCGGCAGGTATTTCCAGATTATCAAAGAACAGCTCATTGGTTTCATGATTGACCATGTTGCGGATCGGCTTGACCTCAAGCCCTTTCCCGATGGCGTCGCGGAGATCGACGATAAAGATCGACATGCCAAGCGATTTCTTGGTCACCTGTTCAATCGGCGTCGTCCGGGCCAGAAGGATCATGAGGTCTGAATGCTGAATGCGGCTGATCCAGACCTTTTGGCCATTGATCACATACCGATCACCGCGCCGTTCCGCGCGGGTCTTGATCCGGGTGGTGTCGGATCCGGTTGTCGGTTCGGTTACGCCCATGGATTGCAGGCGCAGCTCACCGCTTGCGATGCGCGGCAGGTATTGCGCCTTTTGCGCCTCTGATCCGTGCCGCACCAGCGTGCCCATATTGTACATCTGACCATGACAGGCCCCGGAGTTTCCGCCCGATCGGTTGATTTCTTCCATGATCACGCTGGCCTCGGTCAGGCCCAACCCTGATCCGCCGTATTCTTCGGGGATCAGTGCAGCCATCCACCCAGCACGCGTCAGCGCATCAACGAAGGCCTCGGGATAGGCGCGATCTTCATCAATCTTGCGATGATATTCAGGTGGAAACTGCGCGCACAATGCTCTGACCGCTGCGCGGATGTCTTCGTAGTTCTGTTCCATTTTTCATCCGATCCTTGCCGTTGCATCCATCGCCAGTGCACCGTCGGCGCGCCGCGCCCAAAGCCGGAATTCGCCTTGGGTGTCCGTTGCCATTCCGTGCACCGAAAACGGTTCCGTGTCGAACACCGTCGAAATGGCGCGAAATCTGAAATCCGTCACCGTCGCATCGGGGTGATTACGCCGGAGAAGATCCAGTAACAGCGTTGCGAGAAGAGGGCCGTGCACCACAAGCCCGTCATACCCTTCGGTGGTGGTGCAAAACGGCTGATCGTAGTGGATGCGATGCCCGTTGAAGGTCAGCGCGGAGTACCGGAACAAAAGAACTGGATCCGGCGTGATCTGGCGCGAAAAATCCGATGTGTCTGGCGCAGGCGGCGGCGCGACGACCGGGTCGGTGTCTTTGGGCGCTTCGCGATAGACGATGTCGTGTTCTTCCTGAACACCCAGCGTTTCACCGTCGCTCAGGCTGTGTCGCACGGTTACAAATACCAGATCCCCGGTCCGGCCCTGCTTGTGGGTGACGGAGCGAACCTCGGACACCTTTTGCAACGTCTGCCCGATGCGCATCGGGGCCAAGAACTGGAGCCGGCTTCCGGCCCACATGCGTCGTGGCAATGGCACGGGCGGCAGAAACCCACCTAATGCGGCGTGGCCGTCATAGTTGGTGTCGCTCATCCGAAACACCGGCAGAAAATGCATCCAGTGCCAGAGGGGCGGCAGAGCTGTCCCGTCGACATAAGGGGCATCGTCCCGATCCAGCGTCGCCGCCAGCGCATTGGACGGGAACGGTGCGATCCGTTCCTGCCGCGCTTCGGAACGCCCGATCCACTTGCGCAAATGGTCGATATCCAGTCTGCTCATGGGGTCATCTCATGGGTTGGTATGTGGTTTCGGATGGCACAGGCCTTCGGCGCGGCCAGTGCTTTGTGGCGATCATTATCCCCGAAATCACATGGTGTTGAAGCCCGAAAACACCCAAGCGCATCGTCTTTGCCGCTCTGTTGGCGGATGCATTAAGATCCACCGCGTCTAAACCGGCTCCAACTCGGGCCAATCAAAGACTGTCGCGATACTCCGCGACAAAGGCCTGAACGTCGCGAAACGCGGTGTTGATTTCTTGGGCTATGCTGTCCGTGCGCAGGACTGCCCCCTTGATCGCGGAATTTTCGATCTCGGCACAGAGGTCGGCAAACAGATTTGCCCCAATGGCACGTGACGACGATTGCAATTTATGCGCGATGAACCGCGCCCCCTCTGTATCGCCCTTGTTTAGCGCGGCGACCAGATCGCGCACATCCATCGCATGATTGTCCACGAAAGACGTCATCAGCGCAGCGAACATATCCGGGTCTTCCTCGCCCAGCATTGCAATCATTACCGTTGGATCGACAACCTTGTTGGGCGCAGAGGGATGTTCGTGATCCGCTTGGAGCAAGAGATCGCTTTGTTCATTGGCTTCATCCGCCGCCTGGCTGAGCCATTTGAGCAAGGTTGATCGCAAGTCGGCAAGCTGCACGGGCTTGGACAGATAACCATCCATCCCCGCCTCAAGGCACCGCTGATCTTCACCGGTCAGGGCGTTTGCGGTGATGGCCACCACCGGCGACCGCCCAAGGCCGTTTTCCTGTTCCCAAAGGCGAATGTCCCGCGTCATCTGAAAACCGTCCATGACCGGCATGTGGCAATCGGTCAGCACCAGGTCAAACTTGCCTGACTTCCACTTCTCCAGACCCTCTGCGCCATTATCGGCAATTTCAACGCCGTAACCCAGCATCCGAAGCTGGGTGACAATGACCTCTTGGTTGATCTTGTTGTCCTCGACGAGCAGAATGAGTTGGTCTTCGCTGATGGTCTTGAAATCGCCGGTGTCGATTTGTTCGTCTTTGCTGTCATCCACTTCTGGGCTGGCGCGGCCAGCCAGAACCGCCAGTCCTTTGCGGAGCTCGGACGGCAGGACGGGATAAAATTGAACGGAATAGCAATCAGGCGGTTCGCAATACGCGGTGTCGCCGGGATCAATCGCAAAGCTCAGATATCTGACCTGATCGAACCTCTCAGCCAGCCGTTTACGCAAGGCATCGTTTTCGGCGGGTGACGCAAGACCCAACAGAACGATGGTAGGTCTTGGTGCTGTAGCGACCCGTTCGAACAACTCTTCTTCATCCGTCGCGAATGTCGCGCTGTTGCAATAGTGGTTGCAATATCTGTCCAAAACGGTTCGAAGAGTGTCCGTTGCAGTGATCCCGATTACATTCAGATCTGAAAGAACGTGATCGACCTCTTCAGTTGGGGCCAACCGCAAAGGCAGATTTATCGTAAAGGAGGATCCGCGTCCCGGTGCGCTTTTCACGGCGATGTCGCCGTTCATCAGGTCAATCAAGTTCTTGGTGATGACCAGCCCCAAGCCCGTTCCGCCAAAGGTTTGGGCGGTGTCGGCCTCGCCCTGATAAAAGGGTTGAAAGAGCTTTTCTTGCACCTTGTCATCCATGCCGATTCCGTTGTCGACAATACGGATTTCAACGCGATCATCTTGGCCACGACTGGCGAAAATCTGCACTTCGCCCATTTTGTCCGGCTCGCTCGGGCTCGAGAATTTGACCGCGTTTCCAATCAGGTTCAACAGGACCTGGCGAACACGGATTTCGTCCGCCTCGACATGTGTGGGAAGCGCCGGGTCATAGAACAGCAGCATCTGCACACGGCGTTCCTGTGCGGTGGGACGCATGATTTCCAGAACGTTCTCAATCGTCCCTTCAAGAGACACCTTTTCGGGTGTCAGGTCGATCTTGCCGGCCTCTATCTTGGAAATGTCCAGAATGTCGTCGATCACCCGCAACAGCGAATACGAAGACCTCCGGATCGTGCGCACCATGCGATCCTGTTCGGGTTGCAGATCGGTCCGGATCAGAATTTCGGACATGCCAACAACGCCGTTCATGGGCGTGCGGATTTCGTGGCTCATGTTCGCGAGAAAGCTGCTTTTGGCCTGGCTGGCCTGTTCAGCTTCGCGTTTGGCCTCAACGAGCGCGCGTTGGGTGTTCTTGAAGCTCGTAACATCTGTCCAAAGCCCGATGGATCCGATCAATTTACCGTTCGCATCCAAGATTGGCGCGGGTGTGTTCACACAACAGACTTTGCTGCCATCCGGGCGGCTGAGGTCCACTTCATATGGTTTGCGAACGCCCTGACGCCGCAGCTCCATCTGAGCGCGAAAAACCTGTTGGTTCTCCTCATCGGCGAAATCCAGTATGTTCCGGCCGATGATTTCTTCACGGTCACGCCCCAAAAGGGCGCAAAGCGCCGGGTTCACGTCCAGGGTTTTGCCTGTCGGGTCAATGAACCAATACCCTTCCTGTGTGTTATTGATCAGTTGGGTATGCTGGTTGTGGATACTCTGGAGATCCCGCCGTTGTCGTTCCAGACGTTGGGTGGTTTCGTCAAGGCTGCGAATGACAGCGACGAGAAAAATCAGGAATGGCGGGGCAACGATGGCCGCGGTCAGAAACGTCTTGACGTTAAAGCCCGTTACCTTGATGTCCAGAGCGACGTCGAGCAGAGCCGAAACGGCACCATGCACGATCAGCGATGCCAGTAT
Source organism: Alphaproteobacteria bacterium (assembly GCA_030425395.1). Taxonomy (GTDB): domain Bacteria; phylum Pseudomonadota; class Alphaproteobacteria; order Rhodobacterales; family Rhodobacteraceae; genus JAUIAS01. The sequence goes on along the minus strand of JAUIAS010000001.1, from coordinate 336 downwards.
GACGGCAAGCCAGGTCAGGAAAAGCGTCTTGTGCAGGGGTTGTCTCGCGTACCAAGTAACCACGCGCGGAAACAAAATTTTATTTGGGCCTTCGGTTGTATTCATGAAGGTCTCAAGACTCCGCTTTAATTCTTCTTTTCAAAACCAGTTTTCGCATCGTAAATGGCCGCAGGCTGTATCAGGTTGCCGTTGCGATACAATCCCGTACGTTTAACAGTTCGCTGAAATAGTCGCTGAGCCGGAACGCTTTCCCGTCATCGGGTGCGGTTCGACTGATGGGTCATGTCTGTCGGCGCGTCCACGGCTCGCTTCTGTGTCCATGTTTCCCTTCATGCC
>JAUIAS010000019.1 GCA_030425395.1 Alphaproteobacteria bacterium | reverse complement strand
TTTTTGGCCTGGACAAACTCTACGACGTGGACGCAACGCTGACCCGCCTGCGCCGCGTCATCGACCAGGTGCTCTGACCCCACCCACCTTTTTCTCTTGCTGAAAATATCCCGGGGGGGTGCGGGGGGCAGAGCCCCCCGCCTCTTTTCATTTGCACCCCGTCCGGGGTGCGGGGGCTACCCTCCCCCGCAGTTGATCTTATAAACCGTTCCGGAGTGCGGGCAGCCCAATCCAGCATAAGATCACGCCGGCACAGGCACCCGGCGGCGCACGCTGATCAGCAATCCCGCAGTCAACAGGCCCAGCGCCAGCGCACTGATCAGGCTCAGATCCTCTCCAAGGATCAGCATCCCCAGAACCCCACCAATACCGGGGACCGCCGCAAGGATAGAGGACGTATTCCCATTGCCGATGGTCCGCGACGCATGGGCGATAAAGATCAGCCCGATCAGGTTGGGCACAAATCCCTGATACACCGCCTGAAGCAACAACGGCTGCAACGGTGCCTCGGCCAGCCCCGATGGCAGCCACAACGCCCAGATCGGCAGGTAGATCACCGCATTTACGATCGTGCCGCAAAAGATCACCTGCATCGCCGTCAGCTTCCAGCGTTCGGACAAAAGCACGTAAGACGAAAAGAACATCGCCCCAAGGATGAACAACAGGTCCCCGATCCACGCCTGCGGGCTGCTGATCACCGTGCCATCCCATGCCAGCACCCCCGCCGACACAAGGATGATCACCGATCCGAACACATGACGCCCACCGGGGCGCACCCCGAACAGAACAATGCCCAGCGCGATACTGATCAGGGGCAAGACCCCGTTCATGAAAATGCCGCCATGGGCGGCGGGTGCAAACAGAAACCCGGCAAAGACGCTGATGATATACACCGGACCGAGGATGAACGAGATCACCGCGATCTGGATCAGCCTCAGGCCCCGCCACGGTTTGTAGTAAATCGCCAGCGGGACCGCCACCAGAGACGCCAGCCCATAGCGCATCGCGGCCAGATCATAGATGGTCAGCCCACTGTCAGCGGCCACCCGGCTGACGATCAACCAGAAGGACCACACAAAAACAATGCACCAGGCGGCGGCATATCCGGTGAACTGCGAAGGTGGCGAGGTGCTCATCTGTTTGGCCGGTCGTTAAAGGGTTAAGCAAGTTCCGTGCCCCAAGCTCTAGGGGGCCGGACGCCACGAGACAAGGGCGATTTGCCCGCGACCCGCAGACGACCTCTTGCATCACCCTGCGCCGTGGTAGACACGGGTGTTCTCGATATCCGACCAGAGAGTCCCGCATGGCACCTGACATATCCTGGAAAAGCTGGCTGATGGTGGCCATCCTCGGGCTGACTTGGGGCGGCACGTTTCTTGTGACCGAACTGGCGCTCGAAGGCATCACCCCGTTCTGGCTGGCCAGTGGCCGCATCGGGTTTGCCGCGCTGGTCATGGTGGTGATCTGGCAGGCCATGGGCGGGCGGTTGTTCACCACGCCACCATCGCGGGACGCCCGCATTGCCCTGCTGGCGGTGGGCGCATTTTCCACCGCAATCCCGTTCTCTCTTCTGGCTTGGGGGCAGCAGTTCGTCACCGGCGGTTTCGCCGGTGTGTCGATGGCCAGCGTCGGGCTGATCGTGCTGCCTCTGGCACATTTCCTCGTACCCGGCGAACGCATGACACCGCGCCGGCTGATCGGGTTTTCCATCGGCTTTGCAGGGGTCTGCGTGCTGATCGGGGGCCGCGCCTTCGAAACAACAGGGAGCGATCTGGAATGGGCCGGACGGCTGGCCTGCGTCGGTGCCGCCAGCTGCTACGGTATTTCGTCAATTCTCATGCGGCGCCTGCCGCCCGTCGATCCCATCGGCCTGTCCACGGTTCTGCTGGTGATCGCCGCTTGCATGGTGATTCCGCTGGCCGTGGTTCAGGAGGGTCCGCCCCCCCTGCCCGATCCGCGCACCCTGTGGATTCTGGCGTTTCTGGGGCTGGTTCCCACGGCGGCTGCAAATTTGCTGCGGGTTCTGGTGATCCGCACGGCGGGACCGGTGTTCATGTCGATGACCAATTATCAGGTTCCGCTGTGGTCTGTCGTTCTGGGGGCCGCGCTTCTGAACGAACCTCTGCCGCCCTCTCTTCTTTGGGCAATGATCCTGATCCTCGCGGGAACCGGGCTGAGCCAATACGGGGCCCTGCGCAGGCTCTTTGGCCGCGCCTGACGACAAAGGCCGCGCATCGCTTGCGCCACCGGGTCGCGGGGTCGCCGGGCCCTCCCGCAGGTTTCTTCCTGTCAGACCTGAACCGCGTCGCTTACCGCGTCGACCACCGATCCAACGGCTTGCTCAAGAAGGGTCACGTCCTCGCATTCGGCCATCACCCGGATGAGGGGTTCAGTGCCGGACTTGCGGATCAGCAACCGCCCCAATCCATCGAGCGCCCCTTCGGCATCGCGGATCGCCGCCTGCACCGTGTCGATCTCAAGAGGTGCCTGCCCAGCGGCATAGCGCACGTTGCGCAGCAATTGCGGCACCGGTGCGAACTGGTTGGCCAGCACGCTGGCCGGTTGGCCGGACCGGACCATCTCGGCAATGAATTGCAGGCCCGCCATCAGCCCGTCACCGGTCGTGGCATGGTCTGTCATCACGATGTGACCGGATTGTTCACCCCCAAGGTTGAAGCCGCCCGCACGCATGCGTTCCACGACATAGCGATCCCCCACCGCTGTCCGCTCAAGCGTGAGATCATGGCTTTCGAGATATCGCTCAAGGCCAAGGTTGGACATCACCGTCGCCACCAACGCCCCACCGGCCAAGCGATCCTCGGCAGCCCAGCGGGTGGCCAGCATTGCCATGAACTGATCGCCATCCGCCACGCTGCCGTTTTCATCAATCACGATGACACGGTCCGCATCACCATCCAGACAGATACCCATATCCGCACCATGGGCCACCACCGCCTCGGCGGCGGTGCGCGGCTGCGTCGATCCACAGCCTTCGTTGATGTTGGTGCCGTTGGGGCTGACGCCCACCGGGATCACATCCGCCCCCAATTCCCAAAGAATTTCCGGGGCCGCGCGATACGCCGCGCCGTTGGCGCAGTCGATCACGATCTTGAGCCCGTCCAGACGCAGGTTCCGCGGCAGCGAAGACTTGATCCGTTCGCCATAGCGATACCGCGCGTCGTCGATCCGCTTGGCCCGTCCGATATTGACGGCCTGCGACGGCTCAACCCCTTCTTCGACAAGGCGTTCGATCTCAATCTCGGCAGCATCCGACAGCTTGAAACCGTCAGGGCCAAAGAACTTGATCCCGTTATCGCAGGCCGGATTGTGGCTGGCAGAAATCATCACCCCCAGATCGGCACGCATCGACCGTGTCATCAATCCGACCGCAGGGGTCGGAACCGGCCCCAGCAACAGCACGTTCATACCGGTCGAGGTCAGCCCCGCCGTCAACGCGTTTTCGAACATATAACCCGACAGGCGTGTATCCTTGCCGATCACCACACGATGCACGCCACCGGCCTCGCGACGGAAATAGCGCCCCACCGCCGCCCCGATCCGCAGCGCCATGTCGGCGGTCATCGGATGCAGGTTCGCAGTGCCCCTGACACCATCCGTCCCAAATAGTTTACGCATAACCTGCCTCCGCTCACTACGTCGATCTATCTTACCGCGTTCCATAACCGCAATGCCTGCGCGGTTGCCCCGGTATCGTGCACCCTGAGGATTTGCACACCTTGGGCCAAAGCTGCAAGCCCGATCGCGATGGAACCGGGTGCCCGGTCGCTGGCAAGCGGTGCATTGCCGATGGTGCCGATAAACCGCTTGCGCGAGACACCCAGCAGGATCGGGCAGCCAAGCCCATGAAACAGCGCAATACCACGCAGAAGCGCAAGATTGTGATCCAGCGTCTTGCCAAACCCGATACCCGGATCGACCACGATGCTGGTCCGCGCGATCCCCGCCGCTTCCAGCGCGTCGATGCGCGCCGCGAGAAAATCGTAAACGTCCAGCAGCACATCGTCATAGCGCGGATCGGCCTGCATGGTTGCCGGATCACCCTGAGCATGCATCACACAGACCGGAACACCGGCCTGTGCGCAAACCGGGGCCAAAGCGGCATCATGGGTAAACCCTGAGACATCATTAACCATATGCGCCCCCGCATCCAGCGCGGCGCGTGCCACCTCCGCCTTGCGCGTATCGACCGAGATCACCGTGTCATGGGCGGCACGTATGGCCGCGATCACCGGCGCGGTCCGGCGGATTTCCTCGGCCTGAGCGACGGTTTCGGCTCCGGGTCGGGTCGATTCCCCGCCGATGTCGATAATGTCCACATCGTTGGCAACCATCTGCGCCACGCTGTTCAATGCATCATCGGCTTGGAAATGCTGCCCGCCATCGGAAAAGCTGTCGGGCGTGACGTTCAGAATGCCCATCAGAACCGGGCGCGACAGATCCAGACCGCAAACCGGGGCGCGCGCGGCGCTCAGGCGGTCCAGAACTTCGGGCGCAAGCTGTCCGGCCTCGACCACCCGATGCGGCGCGCGGCGCGCCAGAACCTCGACATGGGTGAACCACAACGGCCCCCCCGCCAGCGGCACCGCCCCATCGGGGCGCACCGTTCCCGATTGCACCAACGGCCTTGCATACATCGCTCAGAGGCCCTCTTGATCAGCCGCCGCCGCGCGCAGCGGCACCGATGCGCCCTGCGGCAGCTCGGCCCCGATCACCAGCATGTCTTCGGCCTCGAACGTGGCCGCGAACCACGCCGCCAGCGCCACGGCATCGCGCGGCTCAGTCGAGGGGCCGTCAACCGCATCCAGCACGATCTTGGACGGGGCCCAGACGCAAATCTGGCCGTTGCGCATGGCCCAGTCCAGTTCGGTCCGGGTCTCCACCACCACGCAGCGATGATCCCGCGCCGCAAGCACCCACGCGTTCTGTTCAATCGACAAAAGGTCGATCCGGCGCTGGGTCATCGCATGGCCGGTGCGCGGCACAGGCATGTCATGCGGTCCCACGCAAAAGATCACAGGCCGGTCGCCTGCCTGCAACTGGTCGATCCAGCCAGACAGATGCGGCGCGGCAATCGCGTCGTTGCCGACAAAAACCAGACGCGGGTGCGGGCGCGTGTCCTGAGAGGGCGCGCTTTCATGCGCGTGATCGTCCGCCTGCCCGAGACTGCTGCCGCGCACGATCTCGACACCCAGCGCGCCGGGGCCACGGTCAAGCTTTTCGATCCGCACAAAAACCCGCATCGCTTGCGGCTCCAGAAGGACCCGCTCCGCGACCCGTTCGGCCAGCGTCTCCAACAGGTTCAGCCGTTCGGCAGCCAGTTCATAGGCGATCGCTTCGGTCACACGGTCATAGGACAGGATACGGTCCACATCGTCGTCAATCGGTCCCGTCAGCGGCTGCACCTCGACCACCACGTTGAAACAGACGCGCTGGGTCGTGCCGCGTTCGGCCTGAAAGGCGCCGATCTCGACCTCTACAATATGGTCGCGCAGCGAAATACGGTCCAGCGGACCTTGGGGCGCGGTTGCCTCAGCCCGCTCGGAAGGATGCGCAAAGGCGAGGCGAATTTCGGAACTCATGGTAGGGTCTTCCCTCTGGGCAATCTTTGATGGGCAACGTGATCGGGCATTCAGGCACAGATTAGGCCGTCGCAGGCGTCCTTACAGGTTTGCACACGTCCTGTCAGGGACAAAACCGTCGCCCCGGCTCTGACAAAATCGCGCGACGTCGGGGCCCCCGGCGTGACGGGCGCAGGACAATACCCGCTTGCCATCGCCGCCCGGTCAGGGCGGGACGATCCCCGCGAACGCGGACTGGCGAGTGTGGCGCGCTTTGTCTAAGCTTCGTTCAAACCGACCGCAGAAAGAGACGCCCATGAGGCCAGACAAGACATCCCCCGCAACGCGCGATCCAGATGAACATCTGGCGCATATGCGGGAGCGCGAAGCCGCAACCCAGAAGCTTCTGGATGTCATCAGCGCAAGCCGCGATGATGAAAGACCGGTTTTCGAGGCCATCGTCGAAAACGCACAGCGTCTGTGCCGCGCGCCGATGTCCGGCCTGATCCTTGCGACCCCGAATGACGCGTTCCAGCGGATCGTTGCACATCGGAACGTGCCCGAAGGAACGATCCGGATGTTTGAAACCAACCAGATGCCGGTCGAGGCCAACACCTCCTATGCCGCCCGGTCGATCATCGAGGGCAAGCTGATCCAGTTCGAGGATATGGGCGACAGCGACCTCTATCGCAACGGATCCCCCGTGGTGCGGGCGATGGTGGACGCGATGAACATCCGCAGCGTTCTGTTTGTGCCGCTGATGCAGAACGGTTCCGCAATTGGCACCATCACCCTGTTCCGGCAAGAGGTCGACCCGTTTGAACAGGACCACATTGCCCTTGTCGAAGCCTTTGCCATGCAGGCCGTCATCGCCATCGAAAACGTGCGCCAGTTCAAAGCCCTTGAACACCTGAACGCCGAGCTTGAAAACCGCGTCGCGGATCAGGTCAACGAATTGGAACGCATGGGCAAGCTCAAGCATTTCTTGCCCCCCGCCGTCGCCGATACAGTGGTAAGCCAAGGCTCCGAGGCGATCCTGTCCAGCCACCGATCCCTGCTGGGGGTGCTGTTTTGCGACATCCGCGGATTTACCGCATTTTGCGAAACCGCCGAACCGGAGGAAACCATAGAGGTGCTCCAGTCCTATCACGAAGAAATGGGCAAGCTGATCAACGACCACAATGCCGGTGTGGATCATCGGATGGGCGATGGCATCATGGTGCTGTTCAACGATCCCTTGCCCTGTGAAGATCCCGCCGGGGATGCCGTGCGCCTTGCCATTGCCATGCGCGCGCGCATGGCCGAACTGTGCAGGCAATGGAAACGGTTGGGTTACCGGCTTGGCTTTGGGGTCGGGGTATCGCTGGGATATGCCACGGTCGGCATGGTCGGGGTCGAAGGGCGGCTGCACTACACCGCGTCAGGCACCGCGGTCAATCTGGCCTCAAGGTTGTGCGACGAGGCCGCGGATGGCGAAATTCTGCTGAGCGCACGCGCCAGCATCGCGGTCGAGGACGACTTTGCAATCGCCTCGGTGGGAGACGTGACCCTGAAAGGCATCCGGGAACCGGTTGAGGTGTTCCGGCTCGAAGCCGCGAAGGCCTGACCAAGCCGCGTTTTGCCCGAGGCGTTCCGGATGCGCGGGCGCTAGCCTGATTTCAGCCGCTCGCGTTGCCAGATATAAAGCCCCGATGCGATGATCACCGCGCCGCCGGTCAGCGTCCAAACCGTCGGCCAGGTGTCAAAGATCAGAACCCCCACCACTGCCGCCCAGAACACCTGCGTATAGATCATCGGGGCAAGGATGGACGCATCCGCCCAGCGGTGCGCCGTGGTGGCTGCGATATGACCCAGCGCACCGAAGCCGCCAATCACACACAACACCGCCCAGCCTATTGCCGTCTCGGGCCAGACCCAGACGTGCCATGCAAAGGGAAACAGCGCGAAAGTCGCCAACCCGCTGGACCACACCTGTTGGGTCGCGTTGCTTTCCACCCCCGCCAACATGCGCGTCATGATGAAATACAGCGACGACATGATCAACGTGCCAAGGCTGAAGACCATGGCCGGGTGGAATTCCGCGCCCCATGGCTGGATGACCAACAGAACGCCCACGAATCCCATGCACACCGCAAGGATGCGCCGGATGCCGACCTTTTCACCCAGAATGGGAATGGCCAGCAGGGTTATGACGATCGGCCCCGCAAAGGCGATGGTGGTGGTGACAGTGATCGGCAGAAACTTCAGAGCCTGAAAATTGAACACCGTGCCCACGAACAGAAAGCTGGATCGCATCGCCTGCTTGACCGGCGCGTTGGACCGGAACACGCGCCCGCCTTCCTGAGGCAGATAGAGCGCCAGCGCATAGACAAAATGCCCCAGATAACGCGCAAAGACGATCTGGAACACCGGGATGCCAATCCCGCTCAGCCATTTGGCCGAGGTGTCAATGCAGGTGAACAGCACCACGGCAAGCGCCATCACAAGAACGCCACCCGCCGTTCTGTCCTCTCTGGGCTGGACGCTCACCACAGATTACATCGTCATGCCGCCGTCGATGGCCAGACACTGCCCGGTCATGTATCGGCTTTCGTCAGTGGACAAATACAATGCGAGATCGGCGATTTCCTGCGCCTCGCCCAGACGCCCCATGGGCTGACGGGCGACAAACTGGGTCATGGCCGCGTCATAGTCGCCGGTGGCGCGCAACCTGTCGTGCAGGCTTGGGCTGTCCACGGTGCCGGGCGCGATCGCGTTACAGCGGATACCCTGCGTGATGAAGTCCGCCGCAACCTGTTTGGTCAAACCGATGGTCGCCGCCTTGGACGTGCCATAGATGAACCGGTTGGGCAGGCCGCGCAGGCTCGAACAGACCGACGCGATATTCACAATGGATCCGCCACCGCGTTCGATCATGCCTGGCACCGCCGCCTGAATGGCGTGGAAATGCGCCCGCACGTTCAGGTTCATGGCAAAGTCGAATTCGGCGTCGTCCGCCTCAAGGATGGTGCCCGAATGCACCACGCCGGAACAATTGACCAGAATATCCGGAGCCGCCGCCTGAACCGCCGCGATCAGCGCGGGCTTGTCCAGCACATCAAGCGCGAAGGCCTCCGCCACCTCCAGCCCCGCCAGCAGATCGGCGTTCAGGTCCGTGGCAATGACATGCGCCCCCTCACGGGCCAGAGTGGCAGCGGTGGCCCGGCCAATGCCCTGCCCCCCCGCTGTGACGAATGCGCGTTTTCCAGCAAGTCTCATGTCGTTCACTCCTTGAGATTTTCCGCCAGCCAATCGACCATCTGCGGCACCATGATATGTCCGTCTCCGGCATCGCGGGCTTCGCTCAGCGTGGCTTTCGCGGCCCCTGACATACGGCTTCTCAGGCCCAGATCATCGGCCATCTGCTGATAATAGCCCACGTCCTTGGCCCCGTTTGCCACCGAAAAGAGCAGGTCGATCTTGCCGTCCACCGCATAGTTGCGCACGAACTCCATCATCGGCGAATGGTTCGGACCCGCCGCCAGCACACCATAAAGCGCCTCGCGGTCGATCCCGGACGCATCGGCCATGGCAAAGGCCTCGGACATGGCGCAGACGGTGGTCATCCCAAAGAAATTGTTGATCAGCTTGATCGTATGCCCGTTGCCAAGCGCACCAAGGTGAAAGACGTTTTCGCCCAGCACATCCAGCACAGGTTTCACCGTTTCATAGGCGTCCTTGTCCCCGGCGCACATGATGTTCAGCAGGCCGTCCTTGGCGTGCGCCGGCGTGCGTCCCAGCGGCGCATCCAGATAGCTGGCACCTTTGGTCGCCATATCGGCACCGATCTTTTGCGTTGATCCGGGAAGCGATGTGCCGAAATCAATCACCACCTGCCCCGGTTTCACCGCCGCCAGAATGCCGTTGTCGCCGTAAACCTGGCTTTCCACCTGTTCGGATGTGCCCACGCACAGCATAACGATGTCGGCGGTTTCGGTCAGGTCGCGCGCGTTTGCAGCCTCAGTGCCGCCACGCGCAATGGCCTCTTCGATACCGGTGCGGTCGCGGTTGCCCAGAACGACCACGTCAAAGCCCGCGCCTTGCAGACAGTCGACCATGGCCCGCCCCATCAGGCCAAGCCCGATAAATCCGATTTTTGGCTTGGACATGTTCATTCTCCTTCAGGTTCCGTCAAAATCTCCGGGCACATCGCCCGCGCGGACCGATCTCCGCTCTTTGCCCGCCAGCGCGGTGGCCAGCGTCATTTCGAGCGCCGCCAACCCATCCTGTCCGGTGCACAGCACATCATCCGCGCGCCCCGCCATGACAGCCGCAAACCGGTCGATCTGGGCCAAGAGCGGGTCGATCCGATCGAATTGTGGCCCGGCCCCGCGCGCCAGCGGTTTCGACCACTCAACCTCCCCCGGCCCGGACCGTCCCCACCGCGTCAAGGAAGGAAAGGCCAGCGCGCCCAGCGTGCCAGTAAACCTCAGGTAATCCTCGCCCGATCCGGCGATGGCGGGGTTTTCGAATGACGCGGCCTCAAAACTCCACGGCGACGCGCCTGCGTCGGACATCAGCACCGATCCCACCGCTCCGTTGGCGAAACGCAAGGCCAACGCGGCGGTGTCCTCGATCACCAGACCACGCCGCGCCGAGGACACCAGCGCGGACACCTCGACCATGTCGCCCATCAGAAACCGCATCAGATCAATTTCATGGCTGAGGTTGCTCATCAACGGCCCGGCCCCCGCCGCGCGCCGCCAAGGCACGTCGTAATAGGTGTCATGCTTGCGCAAGGACCACAGGGCCTGCACCCCCACCGGTTCGCCGATCTCGGCAATCGCATCCCGCGCGGCAAGCGAGAACGGATGGCACCGGCGGTGATGCCCGGTAAACAGCGGCACCCCAGCCGCCTGTGCGGCGGCGATAACCGCACGGGCGTCATCCAGTGTCCCGGCCAAGGGCTTTTCGACGATGATCCCCCAGCCCCGCGATACCGCGGCAAGCGCGCTGTCGCGGTGGTCGCCAGTGGGGGTCGCGATCACGGCCGCACGTGTGTGGGGCGGCACCGCGTCGATTGCCGGTGCGACCGGCAATCCCTGACCCGCCAGCACCGCGCGCCGGTCGGCGTCCGCTTCTACCACCGCGGTCAGTTCCACCGCCGCGCTGGCTTGCGCGACCTCGATATGCCGCATCCCGATGGAGCCCGCGCCAATCACGCAAAGTGGCAGCGGCACGGTCACATAACGGCTCCGACTTGCCACGGGACAAACTCGAAATCGCCAAGACCCTGCGCCTCGGATTTGGTTTTTTCGCCGGAGGCGACGCGCAGCCATGCCTCGTAGATTTCGCGCCCGACCTCTTCGACGCTGGCCCCGTCGGACAGAACCCGGCCCGCGTTCACATCCATGTCTTCGGTCATGCGGTCATACATCTGGGTGTTGGTCGCAACCTTGAGCGTCGGTGACGGCTTTGACCCGAACGCCGATCCGCGTCCGGTGGTGAACACAACCAGATTGCAGCCCGACGCGATTTGTCCGGTCACGCTCGCCGGATCGTATCCGGGACTGTCCATAAAGGTGAACCCGCGCGCGGTGACGGGTTCTGCGTATTTGAACACCCCCGTCAGCGGGCTGGTGCCGCCCTTGGCCGCAGCGCCCAGAGATTTTTCGAGGATCGTGGTCAGACCGCCCACCTTGTTGCCCGGACTGGGGTTGTTGTCCATGCTGCCACCGGCCCGCGCGGTGTAATCCTCCCACCAGCGGATCAGCCCGACCAGCTTGTCGCCGATCTCGCGGGTGGCGGCGCGCGCGGTCAACAGGTGTTCTGCGCCGTAAATCTCGGGTGTTTCGGCCAGAACCCCGGTGCCGCCCTGTGCCACCAGCAGATCACAGGCATGGCCCACCGCCGGGTTTGCCGTCACCCCCGACAGCGCGTCCGATCCCCCGCATTGCAGCGCCACCATCAACTCGCTCGCCGGGCAGGGTTCGCGCTGTGCCGCGTTGACCACCGGCAACATGGCGTTGATCTTGTCTATGCCCAACTCCACAGTGCGGCGCAGCCCGCCCACATCCTGAATGTTCATCGCCTGAAACAATGGCCCCGGCGTCAGACCATAGGCTTCGATCAGCCAGTCGATCTGCATCATTTCACAGCCCAGACCGGCCATCAGAACCCCGCCCACATTGGGGTTGCGCGCATAGCCCCACAGCGTGCGCTGCAACAGCTCGAAACCGGTGCCGTCCCCGCCCATCGCACAGCCGGTGCCGTGCACAAAGGCAACCACCCCATCCACGTTGGGATACTCGGCCAATCGGTCGGGCGTGAAATGCTGCGCAATCATCCGCGCCGCGGTGGCCGAGCAATTCACGCTTGTCAGAACAGCGATGTAATTGCGCGTCCCCACCCGCCCCGTGGCGCGGCGGTAGCCCATGAAGGTGTCGATTTGCGATGCCGGTTCAACGGGACGCAGGTTGGTCGAGAACTCGTACTGTGCATCCACGTTGCGAAATTCAAGGTTATGCGTATGCACATGCGCCCCTGCGGCGATGTCCGTCGCCGCATAGCCGATCACCTGCGCGTATTTGAGAACCGGCGCCCCCTTGGCAATATCCACGCTGGCCATCTTGTGACCGCGCGGAATGGCGTCGGTCGCGCCCTCCTGTCCCGGTTGCAGCCCGCGCAGGGCAATGACCACATTATCGGCAGCGGCGAGGCGAACAGTGTTCATCGGGGTCTCTCTGTTTAAACGGGATCAGGCGCAGACGGGATTGTCGGAGGTCCAGCGATGGATCGGGATATGCGGTTCGGGTGCCAAACGCGCACGCGCGTCTTCCCAGAGCTTTTTCCATTCCCGCCAGTCGCGCAGTTCGGTTTGCGGGTTCGCGCGGGACCGCGCGACGAATTCGGGAAAATGGGAACGGCCCGTCGGCTGGCCCGTCACGTTGTAGCGGATGTCAAAGGACCAGCGGAAATTGTCGGACAGATTATCCAACGAGGCATGCGGCGTCAGCGGATGGAACAGCACCGCGCCACCGGCCCTGACCGGCAACGGCTGCGCCTTGTCGAGATCAAGAAAACCGTCGGCGATGCCGGTCTGTTTCTTGGGGCAATGGGGATACATCTGCGGTTTTCCCGGCATCACCTGAAGGCAGCCGTTTTCGACCGTTGCGTCTGAGATGGCCAGCCAGACCGTAACCATTTGCGTGGCGTCGCCGTCCTCATTGGCCACCGCGCGGTCCTGATGCCAGTCCGTCGCCGCGATATGGGCACGGTTTTCATCGCCATTCAGCTTCGTGGCGGGCGGTTTCAGGCGCACGTGCTGGATCGGGTTCGATGTGATCTCGGGCCCGATCAAGTCTTCGACCAGATCGAGAAGACGCCGGTTCACCAGAACGTCAAAGATGGCTGGGCCGAAATGAAAGGGCGTATCGGCGTGGATCTCGTCGCCGGGCAGGGAAATATCCATCGGCTGAAACCAGTCGCAGCCGGCGCGGTAGCTGACCAACAGCTTTTGCCAGAAATCAAGGGCGCGTCCATCGGGAACAAGACCCTTGGCCTCCCAATTCGCATACAGGCTGTCCAGAAGCGTGGCGTATTCCGATTTGACCCTGTCCAGCGTGTCCGCGTCAAGCACGTCCTCGACCACAAGATAGCCTTGGGATTCAAACTGGGCGATCTGGTTGGAATTCAGCATGGATGACCTCGGAGCAGACAGGCAGAAACCGGAAATCTGGAAACCACGCGCAAAAGCGGGGCGAAAAACCGGGGCGGCGCGAAACACCGCCCCGGACAGTTGGGGATCAAGTGTCCTGCCTTACAGGAACACGGTCACAATCGGCGGCCAGATCAGCAGAACCGACAGGGCCAGCAACTGCAACAGGATGAACGGCAGGAAGCCCCGGAAGATCGCCGTCAGAGTGATATGCGGCGGGGCCACGGACTTCAGGTAGAAGGCCGCAGGGCCAAAGGGCGGTGACAGGAAACTCACCTGCATGTTCATACAGAACACCACACCGAACCAGATCGCCACCTGACGCGGCTCAAGCCCGCCAAGGACGCCGATTTCCTCGACCGGCAGTTTCAGGACGATCGGCAGGAACACCGGCATGATCAGCAAAACGATGCCGACCCAGTCCATGAACATCCCCATGATCAGGAAAATCAGCATCATCACGAGGATCACGCCCATGGTCGGCAGATCGTAGGACACGATCATATTGGCCACATAGGTGGGACCGCCCGACAGGGTGTAGGCCGCCGCAAGCGCTGCCGCACCGATGGTCACCCAGATAATGGTGCCGGTGGATTTCAGCGTGCGCATCAGGCTGTCCCAGACGATTTCGAACGTCATCTCGCGCCGGGCCAGTCCGATGACAAACACCGCGACAACACCCATGCCTGCCGCCTCGGTGATGCCTGTGATCCCCATGTAGATGGACCCCAGAACAACGCCGATCACGATGACCGGAGCGATCAGGCCCTTGCCCATCTCCCAGCCTTCGCGGGTGCGGTCCCAGCCGACCACGAACTGGATCAACAGGAAGCAGAGGATAAATGCCCCGACGATATAGGGCATATCCGACACCATCCCCAGAACGATGGGATCGACACCTTCGACAACCTTGTTGTCGCCGGTCACGGTAAAGAATACCGCCCGCAGGAACATCACCCCGGTGATCCACATGCCGAACTTGGACAGGAACCCGACAAAGCGCAGGAATTTCTCGCGGCCCTTGGGATCGTTGGGATCCTCTTCGGGCAGCGGTGCCAGCGACGGGTTCAGGTTGGTGCGCACGACGATATAGATGATAAAGAACGACGCCAGCATGAACCCCGGCAGGAAGGACGCGGTGAACAGCGCCTTGATCGAGGTTTCCGTGACCAGACCATAGAAGATCAGCACGATCGAGGGCGGGATCATCGTGCCCAGAGATCCCGACGCACAGATCGTTCCGATGGCGAGGTTCTGATTATACCCCAGCCGCAGCATCTGCGGCAGCGCGATCAGCCCCAGAAGAACCACTTCGCCGCCGATAATGCCAGACATGGCCGCCATGATCACCGCCATGATCGACGTCACGATGGCAATGCCGCCCCGCGTGCGCGACAACCATTTGTTCAGCGCGTTGTACATGTCCGCCGCGATGCCGGACCGTTCCAGCAGCGACGCCATGAAAATGAACAGGGGCACGGATATCAGGACATAGTTCGTCATCTGCCGGTAAACGGCCTGCGCCAGCACCGAAAGCGGCCCCTTGCCGAAATTGCCAAACAGCAGTTCGGGGCCGAATTTCATCACCAGAACCGCCACGGCCAGAAACGCCGAAGCGAACCCGAGAGGCATCCCGATGGCCAGCAGAAAGAACATGCCCAACAGAAGGATCACGCTGAGCGTGGCGACATCGCCAACCTTCATCCATGCGAAGAGTTCGAGAAATTCCATCTGCTATTTCTCCAGCGTGCGGCGGATGTTTTCGATTTCGACTTCGTCGATATCGTCATGGCCGTGGTGTTCGGGTTGCTTGTGCCAATCGGAAATCAGGTTCGATATCGCTTGAATGGACACAAGCACGATGATCAGAAGGATCGCTGGTTTCACAATGCCGGGAATTGGTGGATCCCATGCGGTGCCGAATGTCTCCATCCGCAGGAACCGCGTCTTGGCGTCACCGTAGCCGCCCCAGACAAGGGAAAAGGTGAACAGCAACAGCAAGGCCAGCGAAAGGACATCGGACGCCTTCTGCATCCAGCGGGGCATCATGTCATAAATGACGTAGATGCGGATATGGCTGCGCTGCTGCATGGCGTATTGCCCCGCAAACAGGAACACAAAGGCCGCAAGCCAAAGCGACAATTCGTTCGCCCAGAGCGTCGGACGCGAAAACACATAGCGCGACACGACCTCGTAGAACATGACCAGAACCGTCAGCCCGGTCAGGATCATCGCCGTGCGCGAGGTGACCAGCGACAGGGTGTCAAAGAACCCCGATGGTCGCTGTTCGATGGTACCGATGAAGTCGGACAGATAGACCGACACAAAGATCATCGACGCCAGCATCAGATACAGCATCACCGACACGATCGGACGCCCCTCCGGGCGGATCATCTCGTGCATGCCGATGGCGTCTTCGACAAACATCCGGTTGCCGATCAACCACAGATACAGCAGCCCGGTCATCGCGACCAAACCGATGGCGATCATACGCACGGGTCGCCTGAGCGGCCCTAGCCACACACTTTCTTTTTCCATTGCCGTCCTCCCCAAGAGGGCTTGCCAGTCGTCTCGTCGGTAAAGGAAGGCGAGCCCCGCAAGGGACCCGCCAAAGGGTTCTGCCGCTTAACGCAGCACGCCCCTGATCAGTTGATCAGACCCAGCTGACGCAGATAGACCTTGTGGCTCTCGACAAGAGCGGCGGCCTCGGGGCTGCGGGTGGCCCAGTCATCCCATGCGGCCTGAGCGGCAACCCGGAATGCCTTGCGATCTTCCGAGGACCAGTCGTAAAGCGTCACACCGGATGCCTGAAGCGCTGCGGCGGCTTCGGTGTTGGCTTTTTCATTGGCCATCGCGATCTGGAAGGACAGCTTCTGCCACGCGGTTTCGAGAATCCGGCGCTGCTGTTCGGTCAGACCTTCCCACACGTCCTGATTACAGGCCAGGTGGTCGGATGGCATCGAGTGGAAGCCGGGATAGGTCGCGTGCTTGACGATGTCATACAGACCCAGGCCCACGTTGTTGGCCAGACCCGACGCATCCGCACCGTCGATGATACCGGTTTCAAGCGCGGTAAAGATCTCGGTAAAGTCCATCACGATCGGCGATGCGCCCATCTTTTCGAAGATCTCGGTTTCCATGCCCGGAGGCGACCGGAACTTCCAGCCTTTGAGATCGTCTGGGCCAGCCAGCGGCTTGGAGGACGAGAACGATTCCTGACCATAGATGGCCCAACCGATCAGCTGCATGCCCTGCGCGTTGTAAAGCTCTTGCGCGGCGGCATAGCCATCGCCGTAATACAGCCACGAATACTGCTGCCACGGGGTGTCATAGCCACCCATGATGTCGCCCACGAACTGGAACGCGGGGTTCTTGCCGGTCTGGTATGCACCGCCGGTCGCGTCGCAATCCAGAATGCCGTTGATGGCGGCATCAAAGGTTTCGGTGGTTGCCACGACCGAAGACGAATAGAACATCTCGATGGTGATGTCGCCGCCCGACATGGTTTGAACGTCGTCGATCCACTGGGCCAGCATCTTGCCCGTGGGGTGTTCGGTCGCATAGTGCGTCTGGATGCGCAGCGTGACCGGATCGGCAAACGCGGTGGTCGCCATCAAAGCGGCCGCACCTGCTGTCATCAGAATATTCTTGGCTTTCATGTTCTTCCTCCCTTGGCGGACCTCCCTCCGCCTTGTTGTTGCCCCGGACCCACCGGGTCCGATACGGCAGATGGTATACCATCCAGAAATGACGGTAGCCAAAGCCGTCTCGACAATCAACAGGTTTTGGTATACCAAAATTTCAAAGTGAGCAGTTTGGCTGGACGCCGCATCCCACCTGTGCCAATTCACTGCGCATTCTCTGGGGGTTACACCAATGTCTGAATCGACACTGGCAGAACAGATCGCAGTCCAACTCCGCCGGAGCATCCTTCGTGGCGACATCAAACCCGGCCAATCGGTCAAGGAACGCGACAACGCCGCCGAAATGGGGGTGAGTCGCACCCCCATGCGCGAGGCGATCCGTATTCTTGCCAAGGAGGGCCTGATCGTGCTGCGCCCGTCCCGCAGCCCGATCGTCGCGGAACTGGATTTCAAATCCGTGTCCGATCAGGCCGAAGTTTTGATCGCGCTGGAAAACCTGTCGGCAGAACTGGCATGCAAGAATGCCACTGCCGAAGATATCGCGCAGATCGACGGCATCGTCGCCTACATGGCGGAACATTTCTATGACACCGACCCGCTGGACATGTTCGAAATCGACATGTCCTTTCATACCGCGCTGGCCGAGGCATCCCATAACAGGGCGCTGGCCGAGACGCACCGCAGCTATCTGCAACGGCTGTGGCACGCGCGCTACCTTGCCGCCAGCCAGCGCCGCAATCGCGAACGGGTCGTCACCGAACATTCGAAGATTCTTGAGGCCATCCGCAGCCGCGATCCCGCTGCCGCGCGCGCCTCGGTCGACAACCACCTCTGGCACCTTGCAGAAGACATACGTGCCCAAATCGAACGTCAGACATCCGCCACAGAGGGCGGGCAGACACTTACAGGAGACAAGACATGAAACTATTGCGCTACGGCCCTGCCGGATCAGAGAAACCTGGCATTCTGGACGCCGAAGGCCAGGTGCGCGACCTGAGCGGGCGCGTCGAGGATTTCGCCGGTGCCGGTGTGTCGCTTGAGGCGCTGGACCGTATCCGGGCCATTGACGTGAACAGCCTGCCTGTGGTTGCCGATCCCGGTCGGATCGGGTCTTGCGTGGCATCGGTGCCCAATTTCTTCTGCATCGGTCTGAACTATGCCAAGCACGCAGCCGAAACCGGGGCAACCCCGCCCACGGAACCGATCCTGTTTTCCAAGGCGTCGTCCGCGCTGTCCGGGCCGGATGACGACGTGATCATTCCGCGCAATTCCGTGAAGGGCGATTGGGAGGTCGAACTGGGCGTCGTGATTGGCCGCGATGTTCTTTATGTCAGCGAAGAAGAGGCCCTGTCCTGCGTGGCGGGTTATTGCACCATCAACGATGTGTCCGAACGCGAATTTCAGGCCGAACGCGGCGGCCAGTGGATCAAGGGCAAGTCCGCCCCCACCTTTGGGCCGACAGGGCCGTATCTGGTGACCGCCGACGAAGTGCCCAATCCGCAGAACCTCAAGCTGAGCCTCGCCCTCAACGGGGAAACCGTGCAGGATTCCAACACCGACGACATGATCTTTACCGTCGCGGAAATCATTTCCTACATGAGCCAGTTCATGCAGCTGCAGGCCGGCGACATCATCGCCACCGGCACGCCATCGGGCGTTGGGCTTGGCATGAAGCCGCCGCGCTTCCTGCGCCCCGGTGATGTCATGGAAGTCACCGTCGAAGGTCTGGGCACCCAGCGCCAGACCGCTGTCGCCGCCAGCTAAGGGATCGGGCGCGCCACCTGCGCGCGCCCTGCCCCGTTCCCCGGCATGTCGCGCATTCCCAATCTCAACGGGTTCGTCTACTTCGAAGCCGTGGCCCGGCGCGGCACCATATCCCGCGCCGCAGAGGAACTCGGAGTATCGTCATCTGCGATCAGCCAGCAGATCAAGCTGCTGGAACAGACACTGGGCATCAAGTTGTTTCGTCGTCGGGGTCGCCTGCTCAGCCTGACGTTGGAAGGGGAACAGATCTTTCAGACCTCGGCCACGGCCTTGCGGATGCTGAGCGATGCCCAACACCACTTTGGCAAATCCCGCGAACCCTACCGGCTGAACATGCGTGTCGCACCCAGCTTTGGCGTGCGCTGGCTGGGGCCGCGCCTGTCGGATTTCGTGACCCGCAACCCCGATTGGGATCTGCGTGTGGATGCCGCCCCCGATCCCACGGATTTTGATCGCGAGGTGATGGAGCTTGATATCCGTTACGGTCCCGGTCGCTGGCCGGGATATCACGCCCATACGGTTTTCCATGACAGGGTGCTGCCTCTATGCAGCCCTGAATACCTGAGCACATTATCCCCGGACGATGATCCCGGCGCGCGACTGGTCGGTGCCCGCCTCATCGGAACCCCGCGCGCGCTGTGCCAATGGGACCATTGGCTTGGCTATCAGGACATCGACACGGTCATCGGGCGCATGCCGGTCTTGCTTGACCGTTCGTCGATGGCCTTGCAATTGGCGGTGGACCACGCGGGCATCGTTCTGGATTCCCTGTCTCTGGCGCTGCCCGAAATTGCCGAGGGCCGTCTTGTTCCGGTGTTCCCGCAGCTGCCGGTCCTGTGCTTTGAAGCCTACACGGCAATCTGCCCGACACGCTATCACAAGCGGCGGTCGGTGCAGCTCTTTCTGGATTGGATGGCGCAGCAGGTCGCCGACCACGAGGCCGACATCGCGGCGATCTACCGCCGCGACGGCTTGCACGAGGTCACGCTCGACTTCGCGACGCTGTTTCCCGAAAAGAGCGGTTAGACCGCCCGCCCCAAACACGCCCCGATTGTTCCGGCGGCGGCTGGATGGTAAACGGACCCATGCGGTTCCTGCGGTCTCTCATCGGCCTGTTCGCGGTCCTTCTGTTCACGGCAAGGGTTGGGTTGAAGCCGCGGATCTGACGGCGTCCGATCCGGTGGCGGCCTTGCCTCATAGCGGTTCCAACGCCCGCCCAGCCGACGCGCGCGGGGGCGATCTGACGTGGGTTCAGGGCGCTTTATCTTAGCCAAATCCGGCGAACCTAACTTCGGCGCACACCACAAGCCAAATCGCCGCCGCGTGGGGGCGCGTCGGCGATGCGCGGGCCGCTTCGCGGCTGTTCCGCGTAATACGCACTCGGCGAACTGCACCCCATTGCGTGAGCGTTTCGATGATCAGGCTGGGTCCACAACGCCTGCGATCCGGGGGATTTGCGGGCCAATGGCGGGCAGTACCTCGGTGACGACAAAACCAAGATGGTCGGCATCCACGGCAGCTTGTTTGAAAAATTGCCCGACGGCACCTTCGAGAAGGTCGGCCCCGCCACAGCCGAAGAGATCGAGTTGGCCGGCGTCGTTGTCCAGCCTCTGGATGCCTCGGTCGGGACGAATTCGTTTGCTGCGAATAGAATACCACCTGCGGCTACAAACCCAACACTGCGTCAACTAGACCGTGCAAATGAACTTGGCGTAGATCCCAGATGGGTTAACTCAGACGGTTCGATCATTTGGCCCACAAAACAGTCGAGCGGTTTTGATGGCGGTTTTCACAGTCCGCCAACAATTACGGAAATCCAACCGGGCACACGTTTTGACCGTTATGGTGGCGACTTCGAAAATGGACGGTTCGTAGATACTGGGGTTTTTGTATCTCCAAGCGGGGTCCCATTTGAGCAACGTTCTTTACCACCGTCCAGTATCAATCGACATTATCAAGAGTATGAAGTGCTCAAGCCAATTCCTAATGTAAATTCAGGCACAGCGGCAGCATGGTTTGGCCAACCCGGTGGTGGTACACAATTTCAAATGCCCTTAGGGATCGGTGATCTTGTCCAACGAGGCTTCATAAGGCCCGTTTTTGATTGAGGATTCAGTATGTTAATCGATGAAATAAAGGGACTATACCGTCGTTATAGTAAGCTCATTGATGGGAAGGAATCGGAGCTTCCGATCGGTTCAACGCCAGATGACTTTGGTGGTCGTCATCTTGAAATTTCCTCGGATGGCAAACTGGCCTTGGTTAGTACTGATCGTGGGTTAGAAACAAAACGACAAGAAACGCGTTCAGTTGATGAGTTTCTTTATTGGGTTTTTGTGGGGCAGGCGAACGCTAAAGCATTTTATCCGAAGCATGGGAACTTTGACTACGAAGCGTCACAAGCCATTGCTCTTGAAGAAATCGGCAAAATATCCAGCAAATGGCGGGAACGTCTTAGGCAAGAACAGCTGGGTTTTAAGCGTAAAGCTTGATTACTGCTACTGTCGCAGCGTGGAATGGTCAGTCATGCCCAGCAGTCCTCCGTTGCCATAAACGTTACACCGTGCCACCCGGCGGCAGGCAAGAATTGCCTACCCTACTCTCTGACACCTACCAAGCAAGCATAGCAACTGTATTTAAGCCGTCCTGTTTTCCCAAGGTGTTCTGCGTCTGAGGATAGCGTTAGCGGTGATGAGGAGTTTTCGGGCGACGGCGCATGTGATCTGCTTGTGAGGTTTGTCTTCGGCCTTTTTGGCCTCGGCGAATTTGCGCAGATCGGGATTGAAGCGCATGGCCGAGATGGCGGCGGCATAGAGGGTATCGCGCACCGGCTTGCGCCCTCCCTGGATGAAGCGCCGCCCCTGTTTGGTGCCACTGTCGCGTGGGATCGGGGCGAGACCCACGAGTGCGCTGACGGGCTTGTCGCCGATATGCCCAAGCTCGGGCACGCTGCCAATGAAGGTGCTGCTGAGGACCGGGCCGATACCTGGAATTGATCGCAACAGCTGATCTTTTTCCGCCAGCGCCGGCTCGTTAGCGATGGTTTCCTGTAGCCGCTTTTCCAGCCTCTGAATCTGGCTTTCACAGAGTGCGATCTGCGCTGCCTCCATCTCGGAGATCATTGCGTCGCGCGTGCGGCAACGCTGGTTGGAAATGCGTTTCCTCTGTTCGATCAATTGCCGCCGCTTGGTCGTCAACAGTCTGATCTGATGCAGCTTTTCGGTATCCATTATCCGTCCGGCGGCTGGGAAATGGTTGACAAATTCCGCGATGAGGGTGGCATCCACCGCATCGGTCTTGGCCAATGTGCCACGCGCGCGGGCAAAGGACTTGATCCGCGCCGGATTGATCTGGCGGGCGTCATGCCCCGCGGCGGTCAGGGCCTGCCAGAGCGGATATTCCAACCCGCCGGTGGACTCGAACCCGACCCGCGCCGGGGCCCTGCAAGCCGCCAGCCGTTTGAGGATCGCGGCAATCCCATCGGGATCGCTCCGATAGGCTGTCGGCGTCTCCTCGCCCCAAAGCGCAACAAACAGCTCGAATTTCCCGACATCAATGCCGACAGAATAGCAATTTGGTGTTACAGTCATGGTGTTCTCTTCCTTGTGGTGCGGGGCGACGGCCAAAAACCGCCCCCCAGGCAACTGTACGAGACAAGTGAAGAGCCTCTGCCGCCTCTCTACGCACGCGGCAGAACCGCAAGGGTGGGCACGGCGCACAGAGGCCCATGCGGGCGGAGACCACCGTCCGCATGGGGCATTCTAACAGATCAGAAATACACAAGGGTGGGTGGGCAGGTCTGCCCACCGCACTATGCCTGTCGCCAAGACGCCGGGCACGACCGAGGAGCATCCGTTTTATTTCGACGGCAAGGGTTGGGTTGAAGCCGCTGATCTGACGGCGTCCGATCTGGTGGTCAGGCATGCCTCGAGGCGGTTCCAACGCCTGCCAAGCCGACGCGCGCGGGGGCGATCTGACGTTGGTTCCGGGCGCTTTATGGCGGCCAAGTCCCTCTGACCGATCTTCGGTGCACACCACCAGCCAAATCGCCGCCGCGAGGGGGGCGCGTCGGCGATACGCGGGCCGCTTCGCGGCTGTTCCGCGCACGTAATCCATAGGCTGGAAATCCCCCCACCGCACAGCCGTTTTGCCCGGTCGGGGCCGCTCTTGGCCCGCCGGGTTCATGTGTTTCGTTTGTAAAGGCTCGTTAAAAGTGGCGGCCGCCAATTCGGAAGGTGGACCGGGTGTCAATCCGGGGTCTGAACCGTTCAGAGGTCTGCGCGGTGTCAACGCGCATCCGTTTCCTTATGCATCCGACCTTAAACAAGACTCACTTGTTCGCTGCCTCTCCCTTCGGTCGAACGCGAAAAGTGATGTCCGATGTTTTAGGTCAAAGGTCGGACGCATTGGGCGGCCGGGGTGCCAGACCCGGCCTTGTGTTGCAACGCGGGCGAAGGTGCCGCCGCAAGGTTAATGCGGGGGAAAGGCTGCGGGCGTTGCGGTGTGCGCTCCGGATCGTGATGCCGACAGGTTAATGGATCAGCGAGCCGCCGTTCACGTCCACCTCTGATCCGGTGACATAGGCCGACAGGTCCGACGCCAGAAACAGCGCGCATCCCGCCACGTCCGACGCCTCGCCCGCGCGGCCCATCGGGATGCCTTCGAGGATTTGCACCTTCATTTCCGGCGTCAGCTTGCCCGCCGTGATATCGGTGGCAATGAACCCCGGACAGATCGCATTGGCGCGGATGCCGTCGGGGGCCAGTTCGCGGGCCATCGCTTTGGTCAGGCCCAAAATCCCCGCCTTGGCCGCCGAATAATGCGGCCCGCCAAAGATACCGCCCCCCCGCTGGGCCGACACCGAGGACATGTTGACAATTTTACCGGTCCTGCGCTGGCGCATGTAAGGGATCACCGCCTGAGACATGTTCAGCGTGCCCAGCAGGTTCACATCCAGAACCGCATCATAGTTTTCGTGAGAGATCTCCATGATCTTGAGCGGTTGGGTAATGCCCGCGTTGTTGACCAGAATATCCACCTGCCCAAATGCCTCGAGCACCGCGGTGACGGCGGCGTCGCATTCTGTCTTGGCGGTCACGTCACAGGCCCAGCCAAAGTGGCCCTCCCCCAGATCGCTGGCGGCGTCCTGTGCGGCGGCCTCGTCCAGATCCAGAATGACCACGCGCGCGCCGTGTTCGGCAAACATCTGCGCCGTCGCCTTGCCCAATCCGCGCGGGCTGGCGGCACCGGTGATGATCGCCACCTGTCCTTTGAGAAGTTCCATATGTGTCTCCTGTCCGGGACTGGCCCCGGAAATGGTCTGTTGTCATGCTTGCTTGTGAACGGGTTTGCCTGTCAGAGCCTCATAGGCGGCGACCACGCGGCTGTCGTCGGCAGTGCCGAGGCCCATCGCCGAGGCCGTCTGGAACATCTGGAACGCGGCCGAGGACAACGGCAGGGGCAGCCCCACATCGCGCCCGGTCTGCAGCACCAGCCCGACGTCCTTGACAAAGATATCCACTGTCGAGGCCGCGGGCAGGTCCGCCATCATCATACGCGGGCCGCGATCCTCGAGCATCCAGCTCTGGCCTGCCGAGCTTGTCACGATATCAAACAGGGTCTCTGCGTCGCATCCCGCGCTGACGCCCAGCGCCATCATCTCGGCGGCGGCGGCAAGGTGAACGCCCGCCGCCAGTTGATGCACGACCTTGTAGGTCGCCCCGATGCCCGCTTCTGCCCCGAGGTTGAGAACCTTGCCGCCGATGGCCTGCAACGCCGTTTGGGCGCGGGCGAATGCCGCGTCGGGCCCGGAGGCCATCACCGTAAGGGTGCCCGCATCCGCCCCCTTCTGGCCACCCGATACAGGCGCATCCAGCATCAGGTGGCCGGTCTCGGCCAACCTGCCCGCCAGCGCGCGGGCCTCGGACGGGGCGACAGTGGAACACAGCATCACGGTGCCGCCATCCGCCATCGCGTCGGCCACGCCTGCCGCAAACAGGACGGTCTCTGCCTGCGCGGCGTTCTGGACCATCACGATCACCAGATCGCAGCCCGACGCGGCGGTGCGCGCGGTGTCGAACGCGCGACCGCCATCTGCGGCAAATCCATCGCGCGCGGTCTCCGAAATATCGGACCCGCGCAGCGCAATGCCCGCGCCCAGCATGTTTCGCGCCATGCCGCGCCCCATGTTGCCAAGCCCGATCAGGGCGGTGTGTTCTGTCATCGTCATGCCTCCAGCCAGGTTTTGACCCGCGCGGCGATGGCATCCACCGTCAGCCCGTATTGATCGTGCAGCGTGGGCAGCGCGCCTGCGTCCAGAAATTCGTCCGGCAGACCGATCTGCCGGAACGGGACATGCGCGCCCGCCCGCATCAGCGCCCCGGCCACCGCTTCGCCAAGACCGCCGGTCACCGAATGGTTTTCTGCCGTGATCACCAGCCGCCCGCCCTTTCGCGCTTGCTCTACGATGGTTTCGGCGTCCAGCGGTTTGATGGTGGGGGAATGCAGCACCGCGCAGGAAATCCCGTCAGTCGCCAACCGCGCCGCCGCGTCCAGCACCCGCATGGTCATGATCCCGGACGAAATGAACAGAACGTCGCCACCGTCGCGGATCGTCTGCGCCTTGCCCAGTTTGAATTCATATCCGTATTCGCCCAGAACATTCGGCACCTGACCGCGCAAAAGACGCATGTAGACCGGACCGGGCGTGTCGGCGATCGCTCGGGTTGCCTGATCAATCTCGACCGCGCAGCACGGGTCGATCACAGTGAGATTGGGCATCCCCCGCATGATGGCCAGATCCTCGGTCGCCTGATGGCTGGGACCGTATCCCGTGGTCAGCCCCGGCAGCGCGCAGCAAATCTTGACCGGCAGGTTTTCCTCTGCAATGGCCATCGCGATAAAGTCATAGGCACGACGCGCGGCAAATACCGCATAGGTCGTGGCAAAGGGGGTGAAACCTTCGCGTGCCATGCCTGCCGCGGCGGACATCAAGAGCGCCTCGGCCATGCCCATCTGGTAGAACCGGTCGGGATGCGCCTGAGCAAAGATGTGCAGATCGGTGTATTTCGACAGATCCGCAGACAGTCCAACGATATCGTCGCGGGTGCGCGCCAGATCGGCAAGGGCGTGGCCAAAGGGGGCCGCGATCGTGTCGCGGCCTTCGGCATCCAGCGATGCGATCATCGCCGAGGTGGCGCGTCTGATCTCGGGCACGGCGCGGGGCTGATACTTGGATTTGCGGCGGGAATGGGCGGGGATGGTCACAGCGGTTTCTCCTCGTCCAGAAGGGTCAGGGCCTTGGCCCATTCATCCGGCTCGACCCGGATGAAATGCGTGGTTTCACGGTCTTCCAGAAACGGGATGCCCTTGCACATCCGCGTGTTGCAGATGATCACGCGCGGGCAGGTGCCGGTATGGTTCCGGGCCTTGTCAAAGGCGTCCACCACCGCGGCCAGATCGTTGCCGTCCACCTCTTGGGCATACCATCCGAAGGCCGCCCATTTCGGGGCCTCTGACCCCACGGCCAGAGCATCGCGGGTGGGGCCGTCGGCCTGCTGGTTGTTGAAATCCACGATGGCAATCAGGTTATCGAGCTTCCACTGCACGGCGGACATGACCGCTTCCCATGTTGATCCCTCGCCCAGCTCTCCATCCGACAGCATGTTGTAGACAAAGGCCGGGTTGTCCTTGCGCTTGAGGGCCAGCGCAGCGCCAACGGCGATACCCAGCCCGTGACCCAGCGATCCGCCGGTGATCTCCATCCCCGGTGTATAGGCGGCCATGCCCGACATTGGCATCCGGCTGTCATCCATGCCGTAGGTGGGAATTTCATCCTCGGGCAGCACGCCCGCTTCGATCAATGCCGCATAGAGCGCGATGGCATAATGCCCGATCGACAGATAGAACCTGTCGCGGCCTTCCCATTCGGGATCGCCCGCGCGATAGGTCATCGCGTGAAAATAGCTGACTGCGAGCACATCCGCGATGCCCAGCGCCTGGCCGATATAGCCTTGGCCCTGCACCTCGCCCATGCGCAGCGCGTTGCGCCGGATCGCCCATGCACGCCGCGCGAGGCTGACGTTCGATCCGTGGTGTTCGGTTCCTGTCGGCACGCAACCCCTCCCTTTGGCCTGACGATCCCGCAAAGGACCGATGCGCCAAAGCTGACCCGTTCCACCGCCACAAGACAAGCGCGAATTCGTGAACAATCGTTAAGCCAAACTTAAGGTTTGTCCGCAATTTCGTGATGGTTTTACATCCCGTCCCGTGGGTATCAAATGAAGGACCATTGGAATTGGAGCGCCGATATGAACCTATCCACCATGCTTGCCGCCCGCGCGGCCAAGGGGCAACCCGTTCGGGTCGGGCTGATCGGGGCGGGCAAGTTCGGCTCGATGATACTGGCACAGGCCAAGCATATCGAAGGCTATCACGTCGTCGGCATCGCCGATCTTGATCCGGCCAAGGCGCGGGACTCTCTGGCCCGTGTGCACTGGGCGGAAGACCGCTATGGGGCCGCGTCCCTGTCGCAGGCATTTGAGGACGGCACCACCCATATTACCGAAGACGCGGCAGCTCTATGCGCGTTTGAGGGCATCGACTGCATCATCGAAGCCACCGGCCACCCGATCGCCGGTATCCGCCACGCTTTGGCGGCCATTGACGGGGGCAAGCATGTCGTGATGGTCAATGTCGAAGCCGATGTTCTGGCCGGTCCGGTCATCGCCGAACGCGCGCGGGCGCAGGGGGTGGTGTATTCCATGGCCTATGGAGATCAGCCCGCCGCGATCTGCGAGCTGGTGGATTGGGTTCATGCCAGCGGCTTTGAACTGGTGGCGGCGGGCAAGGGGATGAATTTCTGCCCTTCCTATCGCTATTCCACGCCGGACACGGTCTGGGGGTATTTCGGCTGGAGCGACGAAGAGGTGGCCGCCGGGGACTTTAACCCCAAGATGTACAATTCCTTTACCGATGGCACCAAGGCCGCCATCGAAATGGCGGCTGTTGCCAACGCGACGGGACTGGATTGCCCCGGCGACGGGTTGGCCTTTCCTCCGTCCGGGCTTCAGGATCTGGCCGAGGTGTTCAAGCCGCGTTCCGAGGGCGGGCAGCTTGAAAAATCCGGGATCGTGGACATCGCCGCCAGCCGCGAACCGGACGGGCGCGTGGTGATGAACAACATCCAATACGGCATGTTCGTGACCTTTCGCGCCCCCGACGCCTATACCCGCGCCTGTTTCCAGCAATATGGCCTGCTGACCGACAAGAGCGGCTGGTACGGGTCGATGTGGCGCCCGTTTCACCTGATCGGGCTTGAGACCTCGGTATCCGTCCTTTCGGCGGTGCTGCGCGGAGAGCCGACCGGAACGTCGAGCCGCTGGCGTGCCGATGCGGTGGCCACGGCCAAGGGCGATTTCGTGGCTGGCGACTATCTGGACGGCGAAGGCGGCTTCAAGGTCTGGGCCAAGGCCATTCCGGCGGCGCGGTCCGTGGCGGAAAACGCGCTGCCCATCGGATTGGCCCATCACGTCCGGCTCAAACGTGACATAAAACGCGATCAGATCGTGACGCTCGATGATGTCGATATCGTCGATGATCTGGACATTTTCGCGATGCGAGAAGATCAAAAACGGCTCATGGACAGCTAAGAGGGCAAGAGATGCGCAACATTCAGGCGATGGCCGATGCGATCCGCTTTGTGTCCATCGACACCATCGTCAAGGCGGGCGAAGGCCATCAGGGCGTGCCGCTCGGCATGGCCGAGATTGCCGCGACGCTTTATGCCAATCACCTAAAGGCCGATCCGGCCGATCCACTCTGGCCCGATCGGGACCGGGTGATTTTGTCGAACGGGCACGGGTCGATGCTGCTCTATTCGGTGTTGCATCTGGCGGGATACGAGAAGCTGTCGCTGGACGCGATCAAGAGCTTTCGCACCCTGCATTCCGTTTGTGCGGGACACCCCGAGATCGAACAGGACGCCGGTATTGAGATCACCACCGGCCTTTTGGGTCAGGGCATCGCCTGCGCGGTGGGCATGGCCGTTGCCGAAGAACGGCTGGCCGCGCGGTTCGGTCGTGATCTGGTGGACCACCGGACATGGGCCTTTGTCGGCGACGGTTGCCTGCAAGAAGGCATGGGACAAGAGGCGATTTCACTGGCGGGGCATCTGGCGCTGGGGCGGCTGACCTTTCTCTGGGATGACAACCGCATCACCGATGACGGGGACACCGCCCTGTCGATTTCCGAGGATATTCCCGCGCGGTTCCGCGCGGCGCGCTGGCAGGTGATCGAAGTGGACGGCCATGATATTGCCGCCGTCGATGCCGCGATGCGCGCCGCCCGCGCCGACGACCGCCCGACGCTGATTGCGTGCCGCACCCAGATCGCGCGTGGTATTCCGCGATTGGAGGGTCAGCGCGGTGGCCATAGCGCGCCGCTGACACCCCTTGACGCGGAAGCCGCCCGAACGGCGCGTGGCTGGCCGCATCCTGCCTTTCATGTGCCGGACGCGATCTATGCCGATTGGCGGTCTGCCATGGCGCGGGGTGCGCAGGCGCGCGCCGCTTGGCAGGATGCCCGCGCAGCCCACACCGACCGCGCGGAATTTGACCGCTGGATCAGCGGAGACGCACCCAAAGGCGCGGATATCTGGACGCAGATCGCACAGGAAATCCCCACCGGTGCCGCGCGCCCCACGATCCTGTCATCCGGCGATGTCTGCGACGCGCTGGCAGAGCCGTTGCCGGACACAATGGTGCTCTGCGCCGATCTGGAAGCGCCCACGAACCACAAGCGCGCGCGTGACGCCTTTACGGCCACCAATCGCGGCGGGTCATACGTGCATTGCGGGGTGCGCGAACATCTGATGGGCGCGATGGCCTGCGGGATCGCCGCGCATGGTGGGCTGCGACCGGTGAACGTGACCTATCTGGCCTTTGCCGATTATGAACGCCCCGCGATGCGGATGGCGGCCCTGATGGGTTTGCCCGCGCTGTTCGTGTTCAGCCACGATTCCATCGGCGTGGGAAGCAACGGTCCCACCCATCAGCCGGTCGAGATCCTCGCCGCCTTCCGCGCCATGCCCAATATGCGTGTCTTTCGCCCTGCCTGCGCGGTGGAAACCGCCGAGGCGTGGGCGCTTGCCCAGAGCCACCGCGACGGGCCGTCAATGCTGGCGCTGTCGCGGCAGGATGCAGATCCGGTGCGCCCGTCGGCGCGTGGGGAAAACCTGTCGGCGCGGGGGGCCTATGTTCTGGTGCCTGCCCGGGGCGAAGCGCGCGACATCACGATCATCGCCACCGGCACCGAGGTGGGCCTTGCCGTCCGTGCGCAGGCCGGGCTGGCGACAGAGGGGATCGCCGCCACGGTTGTGTCCATGCCGTGCTGGGAGCTGTTCGAGCAACAGGATGCCGCCTACCGCGCCGAAGTTCTGGGCACAGCGCCCCGCATCGCCGTGGAAGCCGCCCTGCCCTTTGGCTGGGATCGCTGGCTTGACCGTGACGACGTTTTTGTGGGGATGCAGGGGTACGGGGCCTCGGCGCAGGGATCGGAGCTTTACCGCCATTTCGGCATCACCGTCGATCGCATCGCGACCGAGGCGCAACGATTGGCGGGGCGCTGAACACCCCCACGACGGGGCCACGCTTTACACCCACCCGCGATAGAGTAGCATCGCGGGACCCAAGACACAGACAGGAGCCGCCATGACCCCCGCCGTTTCCGCAGATACAGGCGCATTGTCGCAGGCGCAAACCGACCGGTATTGGCGCGACGGTTTTCTTTTTCCGGTTCCCGTGATTTCCCCGCAGGAGGCTGCGGGATACCGCGCGCAACTGGAACAGATGGAAGCCGACTGGCGCGAGGCGGACCTGCCGCTGCCGCTGGGCAATTACATGCGCGTGAATGCGCAATGCGTTATGCCCTTTGCCCATGATCTGGCCACGCGGGCCGATGTGCTGGACGTGGTCGAAAGCATCATCGGTCCCGATATCCTGATCTACAGCGCAGAATTCTTTATCAAGAACGCGCACACCGAACAGTTCGTGTCGATTCATCAGGATCTGACCTATTGGGGGATGGGCACCACCTCTGAGATGGTGACCGCATGGATCGCCCTGTCGCCCGCAACGGTGGAGAGCGGCTGCATGGAGTTTGTCGCGGGCAGCCACAAATCGGAAATCCTGCCGCACGCCGATACATTTGATGACCGCAACCTGCTGTCGCGCGGTCAGGAAGTTCAGGTGGATGTGCCTGCGGAGGATCGCACGCCCATCGTGTTGCAGCCGGGGCAGATGTCCCTGCACCACGGCTTGACGATCCACGGGTCTGGTCCGAACCGGTCCGAGGACCGACGCATTGGGATGGTGGTGCGCTATATCTCGCCGCGCGTCGCGCAGAGCGAGGCCGACACCGATTATGCGATGATCGCGCGTGGGGTGGACCGTATCGGGAATTTCACCCATTACGGCGCACCCCGGCGGCTGTTTGATCCACGCGGCGTGGCGCTTTTCGACGAAATACGCAGCGCCCGCGCCAAGGCGATGATGAAAGGCGCGGCAAAGCGTAAGGGCATCTACGCCTGACCATGCTTGACGTTCTGACCCATGATATTCTGCCGGTCTTCTGGATTCTGGCACTGGGCTTTTTGCTGGGACGCTTCGGGGCCGTTGAGCGCGCCGAGGCTGCCGCGCTGAACAGGATCGCGTTTCTCGTGATGCAACCCGCATTGATCCTGACCCTGGTCAGCAGCATCGACGTGGCTGCGATCCGGGTCGATGGCATCGGCCTTTATGCGCTGTGTCAGCTGGGCCTGTTCGGTGCCACATTCGCGATCTGTCGCACCGTTCTGGGCCGCGAGACGATCGAAGCGTGGCTGCTGGCGATGTGCACGGTTTTCGTGAACACCCTGCTGTATGTCGGGCCGATCGCGACGCTGATCTATGGCGAGGCGGCGGCGCTGCCGATCACCAGCATCGTGGCCTGGGATGCGACAGTCACATTTGCCTTTTTCATCGTGACAACCGACCTGATGGCCAACCGACAGGCGAGCATCGGCCAATCCCTGCGCCGGGTTCTGTCAAACCCGGTCCTGATTGCGATCCTCATTGGCCTGCTGGTCAATGCCGCTGGGATGGCCTTGCCGGAACCGGTTTCTACGGGACTGGGATTTGCCGGGGCGGCGGCGGCACCGCTGACCCTGCTGGCGCTGGGGGTGATCCTGTCCGGCCATGCCCTGCGACCGAGCCGCACAATCGCGGTGGTGTCCGGTCTCAAGCTGCTGGTATTTCCGGCGCTGGTCTGGGCCGCGCTGCATGTCGGCACCCGCCCGGACAACTGGAACACGCTGCTGGTTCTGGGGGCGGCAGGGCCATCAGGAGCGATGGCCTTTGCCCTGGCGATGCTGCACGGGGTGCGCACGGATCAGATCGCACCGGTAGTGATCTGGACCTCGGTCCTGTCGCTGGTGTCGCTTGCGTGGCTGGCGTGATCCCAATGTGATGCGGACCAAGAGGGGGCGCTGCCCCCTCGCGGCTGCGCCGCTCACCCCCGGGGTATTTGACCCGAGAAAGAAGCAGGTGCCGGATTAACCGGGGCGCCGTGTGCCCGGCGGCGGCGGCGGCTGACGCGGACCGGCAAAGCACTGTGCGGTCTGCATCCAGCGGGTTGCGATCGGGCCTTCCACCACGAGGTCGGTGTCCGCGATATTGCGGGTCTGGGTGACGACCTGAGCGAATTCGGTGGCCGATCCGGTGATGCGGTTGGCCGCATCGGGGCCGCCGAATTGCCAGAGCGCGCCGGAAGGGGCGGTCAGGTGCAGTTCGGGCATGGGGTCCGGGACCTCCCAGCCATTGACCCGGTGGGACCAGCCAAACGCATTGACGCCCAGCACAACCACGTTGCGGATCCGGTCGTTTTCGGGGCGGGATTGGCTGAGCATGTCGTAGATCGCCTGCCCATGCGCCCATGTTTCCATGAGACGCGCCGTCATCGACGAGCGTGCCGACATCTCGGGCCCGACCCACGGCAGCCGCTGGCGCGGGTCCACCTCTGCCCAGCGCAGCGCCATCGCGCGCGCCGCCCCGAGCCAGGCCGTCCGCAGGGCCGCCCCCCGTTCGGACACATGCGCCTGTTCCAGCGACCGCAACGTGCCCTTTGGCAATGCCTCGGCTGCGCCGGCGGCAATGGTCGCAAAGGCCTCCGGGTCGGTCAGGGATAAATCGACCATCCGGTTCCAGAAATGCAGGTGCACCAGAATGTCGTTGGGCGTCCACCCTTTGAACCGGGTCGGCTGATCCCACCCCGCCGGGTCCATCGTTTCCAGCAACGCCGCGAGGGCCTCGGTCTCGTCCAGAAAATCACGCGCCTGTTGCACTGTTTGCCTCCACACCGTCAAACATTGGGTCGCGGCGTTGTCCGCTTGCGCCAGACACCCGCGCGCCGGTCAGATGTCGATGCCGGGTTTGGCATCCGGCAAGGGTGTCATGTCGGGCTGCGGCGGGGTATCGTCTTCGGCCGCGTCTTCCTGTCCGATGTCCTGATCGGGGATCAACTGTTCCCCGCCTTCGAACACCGTCCGGTCAAAGCGCAGATCCGCCTTGTAGAACCGCTGCACCGTTTGGCACAGGGCATCCAGAAACCCCGGCCCGCCGCGCAGAATGGCCTGTTTCGTCATGGCCGCGCGGCCGGTTTCGGCATTGGTGTGGGCATCGCGCAAGAACATGCGTTCGGCACCGTTCAACTCTGCCACCATTGTTTCGACGGCCGTCTCCTGTCCCGGTGCCACGCGCGTGATGTCGATCATGCCGTCGCGGGTGATCGTGCCCAGCGCCATGTCGCTTTCGTCACCGTCACCGAACACATAGACGATCCTCAGAGGAGCCTGGTCAGCCATTTGCGTGTTCCTTTATTGTCATCACAGCCGGACACCGCGTTCGGGCGGAGGTCCTGCAACAAGCTCTTCGGCCACCCCGTCCCCGGTATCCCAGGCGTGGGCCTCAAGCGGTTGGGTCTTGTAGGGGTTTGTGCCCGCTTCGTCATCATCGAGAGTTTCTTCCGTATCGACATATCCCCCGGGCGCATCGTTGGCGGCAAAAATTTTCGCCTGCATGTATTCGGGATCGTCCTTGGTGATAATGCCTTCCTCAAGCCGTTGAACCAGAACCGCCTGATAATTGTGCATATTCTCGTGCACAACGGTGTTTACCGCTTCCTTGTAGTCGGACCAGCCGCTTTCAGGATGGGTGTTGAGATTGAGGGTCATCGACCCTGAGGAAAAGAACCCTTCATCGCCGGGCGGTTCATTGAAAAGCCGCACCGCAGGGGCCGGTATGTCATATACCTTGCATTCGGCATTCAGCACTTTCATCAGCACCGCAAGTCGCTCATCGTCGGTCTTGGTGCCCCAGGTGCCGCGCGCCTCGGTTATTTCGCGATCGGATTTGAGCGCCTCGATCAATGCGTCGCGGCGTTCCTCGTCAACCTTCTTGAACTCGGGATCGTAATCCAGCGCATTGTAGAGCTTGCGTTGCAGCTTGCGTTCTTCGGGTGTGAGTTTTTCGCCCGTGGCGCGCAGATCGTCCAGCAGGGCAAGCTTTTCTTCCGTGGGCTTATCCTTGAGGTCTTCGGGCGACGTGTTGGTCAGGGCATCGCGGGCTGCGTCCTTGCGGGGGCCTGCTTCGACCAAGGCCGCATCGAACGTGCCCTTGGCCCCGGCAACAAGGCCCGCCGTGCGCCCGTATTCGCCCAGAAGATCATCGGCAAGCGCCCAGTCGCGCGCCTTGTAGGCGGCAAAGAACTTGCTTTCGGCGGCCTCATAGTCAGTGACCAGCGCCTTGAGTTCCGGGGTGATGCCGCGGATCGTGTCGGCGATGTCGCGGTCGGCCTTGATCAGGCTCAGCTTGTCGTGAACCGCCTTGGCCTCATCCGTCCAGGCATCTTGGTTTTCCTGTTCCTTGTCGCTCCAGGACTGCAACAGGCGTTCCAGTTCTTCCCATTGGGCGCGCGCGGCGGGGAAATCCAGATCGGTTTCCAGAGTGCCGGCAGTGTCGCGGGCATATTGCATGCGTGTCTGGATATCGAGCGTTTCAGGCAACAACGCAAAGGCATCAATGACATCGTCGACGTCGCCGCCGATTGCGGTCTTGCGGGCGGCGATCCATGCCTTGTCGGTCACTGACTGGTCATGCAGCGGCTTGCGTTTCATCATCTCGGCCACGAGATCAGACAGCTTGCCCTGCGCCGCGCCTGCCTTGCCAAAGTCTTCTTTCTTGGCGAGCGCGTCGGCGTCTTTGCGCAGGTCCTTGGCGGACTGGATCTGCGCCGCGATTCCGGGCAGGACGTTTTCAAAGCCGATGACGGTGTCGTAATCGGCCTTGAGGCCGCGCGCGTCCTTTTCGTAATCGTCCTTCTTCTGTTCCTGTGCCGCGCGCCAGACCGGTTCCTTTTCGTCAATCACCGCGACGGCTGCGGGCAGGTTTTCCAGATGCGCCATGGATTCGATGTAGCGGCCCGCCTGGAATGCGGTGTTGAACTGGATCGCAACGCTGACCAGCTTTTGCTTGTCGGCATTGCTGTCGGGTTCGTATTTCTCGGCGATGCGCTTGGCGCGGTTGTATTCCGGAATGGCGGCGTCGCGCGCCCGGCCTGCGGCCGCTTCGGCCTCGGCTTCGCCTGCGGCGTTCGCTTCTACGTTGGCGAGAACGGCGCGCGCCTTGTCCAGCACATCAGGCAGCGCATCCGCCCAGGTCGCATCACCGGATTTGCGCAGCGTGTGAAATTGATCGTGGCTGTCCACGAATGCCTTGTAGAGGCGGCCCATTTCTTCGGTAAAGGGTTTGACGTCCAGCGCGTCCTGACACAATTTCTGGTGCTTTTTATACTCTGCCCAGCCGAGATTGCGTTCGCGGCTCCCGGCGGCATTTTCGTCCTTGAGCCCGTCCACCTGATCCAGCAGCCCCTTGAGCCCCTGCACCGCATCAAGTGCCGCGGTGAAATCCTTGGCGGCTGAGGCGGTATTGGTTTGCTCGAACGCCGCCTTGGCCCCGGTTATGGCGGCGACCATGGCCGGGATCACCGGCTTGATCTTGAGCATCGCGGAATAGCGGCGCTTGCAGTCGTTTTTCCAGATCTCGTTTTTCTGGCGTTCCTTGTCGAGTTCCTCGGCTGCTGCATCCGTCGCCGTGCCGTATTCGACAAGCAATTGTTCGATCTTGGCGAGCAGGTCAATGCAAGCCGCATCGTTTTCAGCATCCTCGGCGGCGACGTAGTCGTCCCAGCCCGAAACGAACGCCTTTTTGATCCGTTCCATTTCCGCCGTGGCGGCAGGTGTTGCGGCAAAGGCCTTGTCGATTGCGATCAGCCGTTTGTCACGCGCCTCGCGTGCGTTGCGCAGGGCAATATCGCCATCCATGGCATCCTTGAAGGTCTGGACCTGTTTGGCCAGCGCCTCGAGCCGGGGCAACAGGGCCTTGGCCACCGTGAAATCGCGCGCGATCATCGCCCCTTCGAAAGACTGGTCCGTGCTGCGGAATTTCTCGACGATGTCTGTGGCCTCGTCGGTGGTGCCATAAATCACGCGCGCCGCCTTGACGTCGGCGTCCATCGCGGCGCGGGCGCGCAAAACCTCATCGCGCAATTGCTGTGCGGCCTCGATTGCGGGCTTTTCCCCATTGATCGCAACAATGCATGCGTCGCAAACACCCATGTAACGCGCCGCGCCGATGAAATCGAGCGCGCCCGCGCAAAAGGCTATCTTGGGCAGGGCATCGGCAAGAATACGGTTCTGTTTGAGAACAACGGGCGTATCCGTCGCCACGTTGAGCGCCTCGCGCGCGGCGGCTTCGACGGTGTCCTTGTCGGCCAGCACGCGCTGGCGTGCCGCGCGGGCCTCTTTGATCACAGGATCGTTGGCCATATCGGTCAGCAAAGCGCCCATCGCCGTGGCCGCCGCAACGATATCGTCGTCGGCACCGGCCACGATCCCCTCGAAACGCCGGGTCAGCGCCGCGATATGATCGGCCGGCACTCCCAATAGCCGCGCGCCGTCCAGCGCGCCGCTGATCTTGGTCCTGGCGGCGTCGTAATCCTTGGCCGAGGTCTGGCTGGCCACCACCTGTTTGGCCGCCGCCGCAACGGCGTCCGTCACACGTTTTGCGGCCTGTGCAAACTGATCATTCGCCGCGAGGGCCTCTGCCTCTTCCCGGGCGCGGACAAAGGCGGCGCGCTGTTCGTCGGACAGCTTTGCGAAACCGGGATGCCCGGCGAGTTGGTCGTGTTTGGCCAGAACCGCGTCATACGGACCGCGATCAGGCACTTCTGCCTGTGGTTCCCGAGGCTCCGGTGTTGCGGTTGCGGCCTTGTTGGCTTTCGGCGGCAACCCGAGCAATTTTCGCAAGCCCATGACGCGCACTCTCCCCTGATCAGGACGTCAGCGTTGCAACCCGGGGGCGCTTTGTCAAACGCGAAAACCCGTGAGCGGGTAACATGGTCCGGCGCGTGGCAGGTGGCGGGCTTGTCTTTACCCGTGTTTCAAAGATATGGCCGCTGAATGAGTGAGACACACAAAGGGCTGCTGGCGGTTCTGATCGCAAACCTGTCATGGGGCATGTTTCCCCTGTTCTGGATGCTGCTCAACCACGTGCCGCCCATCGAAGTATTTGCCCACCGCACCTTCTGGTCATTGTTCACCTTTGCCATTTTCCTTGCCCTGCAGGGGCGGCTGGCGCAGCTTTGGACCTTGTTTGCCGATCCGGCGATGCGCTGGCGGTCGGTTGCGGCGGCGTTTGCGATTTCGGGCAACTGGTCTTTGTTCATTTATGCGGTTCAGGTGGATGCGGTTCTGGAGGCCAGCATCGGGTATTTCGTGTTTCCGTTGCTGGCGGTTTGCCTTGGCTTTTTTCTGTTTGGCGAACGGTTGTCCGTGGCGCAATGGCTTGCGGTCGGGTTGGCGGCGGCGGCGGTGCTGATCCTGAGCGTGGGTCTGGGGGTCACGCCGTGGCTGTCGCTGGCGCTGGCGTTGTGTTTTGCGCTCTATGGAGTGTTCAAACGCGGCATCAGCGCGGGTCCGATCCTGTCGGTCACGGCCGAGGTTGCCGTGGTTGGGCCGCTGTCGCTGATCTGGCTGTTGGGGGTCCATATGCTGGGCTGGACCGACTTTACCGGTCGTCCCGGCGCGGTGTTCGGTCAGGACGCGGTCACGACCGCGCTGTTCATCCTGTCAGGGGTGGTTACTGCGGTGCCGTTGATGCTGTTTTCCTATGCCGCGCGGCGGATCAGCTATTCCACCATCGGGCTGATGCAATACGTGAACCCGTCGTTGCAATTTCTTCTGGCGGTTCTGTTTTTCGGTCAGGCGATCACCGTTTATCACGCGATTGCGTTGCCGATGATCTGGATCGGTCTGACGATTTATTCCGTGTCATCGGTGTTGACGGCACGGCGCAGGGCATCCGCGCCCGAGTGATCGTTCCGCCGGGGGCCGCACCAGCTCCGCAATTACACAAAAGATGCAATCAGGAGCGCCAGACTGGTGATCGCGCCAAACACCGGAACAACCAGCGGAACCGTGAAGATGTCACGCGCCTTTGTTCCACGGCGTTTGATAGCGATCAACGCAAGGTTCACACAGACAAACACATACAGAACAATCTGTGACGTCCATTCGGCAAGCCGCGCCACCGGCAGGAACAGGCTCAGGCCCAGAATACCCACCGCCACCAGCACCGTGGCGACGACCGGGGTCTGGGTGCGTTCGGACAATCGCGCCAAAACCTTGGGCAAGTGACCCTGATCCGCCATCCCGTACAAGACCCGCGACACCATGATCATCTGGATCAGAACACCGTTGACCGTCGCGACGACCGCAATCGCGGCAAAGGCCATCTGAACCTGCGCAGAGGCATCCGCGAAAACAAGGCTCAGAGGGGCAGACGACCCGGCAAGCATCGCCAGCGGCACCGAAGTCAGCACCGCGATGGACACCGCGACATAGAGCGCGGTCGCGACCCCCAGCGTGATGATGATGGCAAGCGGCATGGTCCGGCGCGGATTGTCGACCTCTTCGGCGACGTTCACCATGTCCTCGAACCCGATAAAGGCAAAAAACGCGAGAACCGTCGCCCCCATCAGGCCAATCCAGTGCGCGCCCTGCAATGGCGGCAGCAAATCGGACGCGGCGACCCCGAGTGTATCCGAAACACCAAACCCCCAGACAATGACAAACAGAAGACCGGCGATTTCGATCACCGTCACGACACCCGCCACCAGAACCGATTGCGCGATGCCCCACCACGCCAGCATGGTCAGCACCAGAACGATCCCCACGACCAGGATCGGTGGCGGTGCCCCGGTCAATCCGGCAAGGTAGCCGGATGCCCCGACCGTGATCGCCGACGCTGACACAAGACCGGAGGCGGCAACCAGCCCCCCCACCACCTTGGCGAAGTCAGCGCGGCGAAATCCGGCCTCGACATAGGCCGCCTCGCCTGCGCTCACCGGATAGCGTGTGGACAGCTCCGCATAGGAAAACGCTGTAAATCCCGCAACAATCGACGCAATCAGAAAGGCGATCCACGCATATGGTCCCGCCGACCCTGCCGTCGCCCCGATCAGAACATAGATGCCCGCCCCGACCGTGACCCCAAGCCCATAAAGCGTCAGCAACGGGAGGGTCAGGGTTCGGCGTAGTCCGTGGGACGTGGCCGCGCCGCCCTGCGGCGCGGGGCGCGGCGTGTCAGCCATGTTTGATAAAGCTCCCCGCCTGCAATTCGCGGAAAGCGTTTTTGAGTTCGGCCTGCGTGTTCATCACGATCGGGCCATGCCATGCGACAGGTTCCTGAATGGGCCGACCGGTCATCAACAGAAACCGAATTCCTTCATCGCCGGCCTGAACGGTGATGTCGTCGCCGGAACCGAACCGCACAAGCGTGCGATTGCCGCTCTGGTCGCGGATATTCAGTTCTTCTCCGAGGTATTCCTTTTCGACCTTGATCCCGACCGGATCGCTTGCATCCCGGAAGGTGCCCGAACCGGCAAACACATAGGCCAGCGCATTCGCGCGGGTATCCACCGGCAGAACCTTGCGCCGTCCCGCCGGAACCGACACATCCAGAAGCATCGGTTCCGCCGCGATGCCGTCCACGGGGCCGGTCTTGCCCCAGAAATTTCCAATGATCACCTTGACCAACGTGCCGTCGTCGTCGCCTTCGACCGGAATTTCACGGCCCGAGACGTCCTGATACCGCGGTGTCGTCATCTTGAGCGTCGATGGCAGGTTGGCCCAAAGCTGAAAGCCGTGCATCTGACCCTGCGGATTGCCCGAGGGCATCTCCTGATGGATGATGCCCGATCCTGCGGTCATCCACTGCACGCTGCCTGCGTCCAGCAAGCCCCGATTGCCCAGCGAATCCGCATGTTCCACCTGACCTTCGAGAACATAGGTGATGGTTTCGATGCCGCGATGGGGGTGCCATGGGAACCCTTTGGAATACAATCGCGGATCGTCATTGCGAAAGTCATCCATCATCAGGAACGGATCGGTCAGCGTGGGATCACCAAAACCAAAGACGCGATGCAGATGCACCCCTGCGCCTTCCATTGCGGGTTGTGCCTTGCTGGTTGCGGCGACGGGTCTGAAAGTCACGGTGCTCTCCTGTTCGTAACGTCTGT
The DNA here is from genome assembly GCA_030425395.1 of Alphaproteobacteria bacterium. Lineage (GTDB taxonomy): Bacteria > Pseudomonadota > Alphaproteobacteria > Rhodobacterales > Rhodobacteraceae > JAUIAS01. The sequence goes on along the minus strand of JAUIAS010000019.1, from coordinate 23,870 downwards.
TTGTCTATCGCCTGTAACTTGGGGTCATTGGTGCCTTATGAAAACTGCACACAAACCCGCAACCGATGTGCACATCTGCACCGAATACCACGACAACACCATCAGAGCGACCCGGTGATGCGCGCACTGGCCACATTGCTCTGAGTGCGATTGCCCAGAACAGGCCGCCCAGCGCGTCCTTGCGCGGACAAAACACATTCCAATGCTACAATATGCGACATGGTTTGCAAAGCGCCGCAGCGTTACAATCAAGCCGTGACAAACGCAGAATGAGGGGGCAGCGGTTTGAACGCAATTACTTTCACTGCCGATCAGATCAAACGGGCTGGTTTCGCGATCCGCCTGCTGGCTCTGGTTCTGGCTCTGGCGGTGCCCTTCAGCGCAGGGGCACAGCAGCAAAACTCCCTTTTGGGACAGACAACACCAGAGCCGGAGACCGACTACCTGGGAATGTCGAACAACTTTTTGACCGGGCTGTTTGGCACATCGCCAGAAATCGTGGGGCGCTATCTGGACGCGCAGGCCCAGACCGAAATCGGCATCGCCCTCTGGAATGGCGATTATGAACGCGCGGTTGGCCTTTCGCTGGATTACACCCGCGATCAGGCGATCGGTAGCATCCCGGTCGTCGGTCAGCTTTACGCCATGGGACAGTTGGGCCAGCAGTTGGGCGACGCGGCATGGATCACCTATGGCCCCGGCGAATTCAACAAGATCTATCGCACCTATTTCAGCGAATTTCAGGCCAGTGAGCTTACCCAGCCGCCAGACGATTTCGTCAAGGCGATGATCTCGCAGGGGTCGGCAACGGTCTTGTTCGCGTGGATTGACCGGCAAACCGGCAAGGCCAACAGCGATGACGAAAAGATTCAGATCATATGGGATATGATCAAGGAGAAACGCAATTTCCAGATTCTCTGCGACCGTCACGGCCTGCCCCCCGGCACATGCACGCAACCGCAATTGATGGCGCTGGAAATGCAAGAGGCCGCTGTCATCGCAAAAGCGGCGCGGTTGCTGGAACAGGACCGGCAAGAGCAAAAGCGCCTTTGGCTTGAGGAAAAGGCCCGCAAGGCCAAGGAGTGGGAAGAACAGCAACAAAAGGACCGCGCCGCATTCGAGGCCTTTCTCTGCGATGTCTGGCTGGACCGTGTGGTCGACGAAAAGGGCCACGCCCTGCCCCGCCCGTCCGATGCGGATGTCGAACGGCTTTGCGGCGAAGCCCCCAAACACGCCGATGATCCGGGGGCAGGCAATCCAGACGCCAATGACCCGGCCGCCGATGATCTGCCGCCCGCAACCCCTGCGGACGGGCAGTCCGGCGCGGTGGCATGGTCCGTGACAACCGCGCGGAATGGCGATGAAACGGTCTATTCTGTCACGCTCACAAACGTCTCTGGCGGGACCGTGACAGCCTTGGCGCTGGATGTGTCGGCGGCGGGGCGCTTTGCCTCTGGCGGGATTGCTTCGGGCAGCGGCCGGGCGGCCGATCTTGGCCCCGGACAATCACGCGTGCACAAGATCGTCACCTTTGGCGACATCAAGGGGATCGTGGGCACCCTGTCATCCGGTGGTCAGGTCTTGGGAACATTTGCAAGGATGGCGGACGTCGGGGACGATGATGCGGCCGATCCTGTCGCCGACGCCGATACGGGGGCGCAAGCGCGCGACGATACCCCCGCTTGGGGCAATCGGACAAGGCATCCGTGCAACGAACTGAGAGACGCACGCAAGACCAGCGCGGCCGCGTTTGCGAACGGGGCAACCTCGGTCTACAGCGATGAACCGACCCTCAGTCGGATATGCGCAACGGCCGGTGACGGATGGATCACGCAGGCCTGTTTTGATTATCACGAATGCCTTGCGGACAACCACTGGCGCGAAGCTCAGGATCAAATCTGTGAACCGGCGAAACGTCAGTGCGACGCCAGCAATCAACAGTAACACACCCCTGCACGGCTGGAATTGCCCAAAGCCGCCTTCGCCCACGGAGCGTACCCGATGACCAAACTCAGCCTCATTCTGCTTTGCGTAGCTCTTGCCGCATCGGGTCGCCCTGCACTGGCCCAAGACGACACTGGCGCGCTTGAACATGCCTATTGGACCATGATCCGGGACCAGACCCACGCGGCCCCGTTTCAGGGATATCTGGCTCGATTTCCGAACGGCCCCCACGCAGATGCGGCCCGCGACCGGATCGCCGCCATGACGCCCAAACGCCCACCGGTTGCCAGCGACCCCGCCCCGGCCCAGCCCGCAGCGCCCGTGACCAACGATGCCGCGCTTGATCTGGCGTTCTGGACATCCATCGCAGACAGCAGCAACCCGGACTTGTTCAAAGCCTATCTGAAACAGTTCCCAAACGGGGTTTTCGCAGCCATCGCGCGCGATAAGATCGCACAGGCCGCACCTGTTCCTACTCCCGCTCCGGCGCCGCAAGCTGCCGTCAAACCCGCCGCCGCGCAAACACCGCAAGACCTGTATCAGCAAGCCGACGCCATTTTGGTGCGGGCTGCCCAGATGGATGGCCCCCGTCAGGCCGAGACGGCGGCACCCGCGATCAAGATGTTGGAACAAGCCGCGCGCATGAACCACGCGCCGTCCCTGATGAGCCTTGCCTATATTCACGAAGCCGGTCTTGGCGTGCCTCAGGATTTCGCGCGCGCCGTCACCCTTTACCAACAAGCTGGCGAAACCGGAATGACGCAAGGATTTGTCGATGCGATGCAGCTTGCCGATCAGGTCGGATTGCACAGCCTCGTGGCACCGGCGTTCTTTGCCTATTACAAGGCGCAGCCCTATGAGGGCCGGATCAGCCTCGATCAGATCTCACGCGACGCGCGCATTGCGATCCAGAGGTTCCTGTCGCAACAAGGCATTTACGACGGGGCGCTGGATGGACAGTTCGGACCAGCGTCCATCGCCGCTGTGGACGCTTATATTTATGGCTCTCCCGCCCCCTCACCATCGCCCACGGCGGACCTTGCCACCGCGCTTCAGACCGAACTGAAGCGGGTTGGGTGCTACCGGATGGCGGTCGATGGCGCATGGGGGCCGGGATCAGCCGCGGCGCTGGAAAATTTCAACCACTGGACCGGATCGGACCTGCCGACACAAGAGCCGACACCCGAAGCGCTGAACGCTCTCAAAGCGCAGCCCGCCCCTGTATGTGGCATGGACTGAACGCGCATCGCCTAGGCCATCAGCAATGCGATCCCACGAACCTTTGCCTGCACCGGTCGGATGAGAGAACAAGTCAGATCGCAGCTACGATTGCGGCCCACTGGATTGCGCGCCCCGGACCGTGTTCGCCGCCGCCGCGCCTCTGGCGGCCAGCCAAGACCATTGAAAGCCGCGCAGAAGCGGCGACGCCTTCGATAAGGGGGATACGCGCACGCGCCGCCAGCTCTGGTTCGATCTGCGCCATGCCCGCGCACCCCAGAATTGCACAGGCAGCGGCATCATCGCGGGCGGCGGCGTCAATTTCGTCAGACAGGCGCTCCAAAACATCTGGCCCCCCTTCATCAATGGTCAAGACAGGGAGCCCGCTTGCACGCACCGATGCACAAAACCCGGAAAACCCCTGCTGACGGACGTTCTCTTCGATGACCGGAATGGAGACAGCCAGAGAGGTGATCACCGAGAACCGCCATCCCATCAACTGTGCCATGACAAAGCTTGACTGCCCGATCCCCAGCACCGGACATCCTGCGCGCGCGCGCGCTTCGGCAAGCCCGGTATCGTCGAAACAGGCGATGACAATGACGTCTGCGCCCTGCTCCCGTGCTGCGGGCAGAAGGTCCAGCAGGCCAGGGATGGCGGCGTCTCCGTCTGCTTTGCCTTGAATTGCGGCGGGGGCAGAGGCGTTGGTCAGGCCGATGATTTCGGCCCCGGTCGCGGCCTTGCGCGCGGTTGCAATGATCCCTGCGGTCATTCCCTCGGTCGAGTTGGGATTGATGTAGGCAATCTTCATAAACCCTGCCCCGCGTCCGAACCGAGCCGGGCACGGCGCTTGCCCATGGCCCAGGCACCCAGAAGAAAGGCTCCGATTATGACAAAGGAAAAGACAGTTGTGAGCGTTCCAAGCGCATAAATCACGGGGGTGGTCACATTGGTGGTCATGCCAAAGACTTCCAAAGGCAACGTGTTGTAACTGCCCGACGTCAGCAGAGTTCTGGCAAATTCGTCATAACTGAGTGTGAAGCCGAACAAGGCCACACCGATCAGCGACGGCGCGATGATCGGCAGCACGACATAGCGCAAAGTCTGCCAAGCCGTTGCGCCCTGATCACGCGCCGCCTCTTCAAAGCTTTTGTCGAACCGGTTGAAAACCGCGAACATGATCAGCAGGCCAAAGGGCAATGTCCACGTCAACTGCGCGCCAAATCCGCTGGTGGCCCAATGAACCCTGAACCCCAATTGGTTGAAGATCAGGCCAACGCCCAGCGAGATCAGGATCGACGGGATCACCAGAGATGTGATCGCGGCATAAAAAACCAGCCCCGATCCCCAGAACCGCTTGCGGAAGGCCAGACCGGCCATCACCGAGACAACAACCGTTGTCACCATGACCATCAGCCCCAAAGCAAAACTACGGCGGAACGCGCCCCAGATGTCGCCCACTGCCTGTTCCTCAAAGAGATCGCGGAACCAGTGCAGGGACACACCGTTCATCGGAAAGGTCAAACCGCCTCGCGGCCCTTGGAAACTCAGTAGGCCGATGGTGAGAATTGGACCATAGAGAAACAGGACGAACAGCCCGAAGAACAGGGCAAGGACATAAAAGCTTCCAGTTCTGCGTTCCATCTTAGAGCTCCTTGCGGATGTTAACAAAACGCAACAGGATCGCGATCACGATCAGAACGGTGCACAGCAGCACCACCGCGGTTGCGGCTGCCGAGGGGTATTGCAGCAGTCCGATGTCGTTCGAAATCAATCGGCCCACGTTTGCGCGCTGGGACCCGGACATGAAGCGCACGGTGATGAAATCGCCCATGACCAGCGTCACCACAAAGATGGTCCCGATCATAATGCCGGGTTTGGTCAGTGGAATGATCACATGCACCAACGTCTGGAAGCCCGAGGCACCATTGTCGCGCGCCGCCTCAAGCAGCGATTTGTCGATCCGCATCATCGTATTGAAGATCGGCACCACCATGAACAACGTATACAGATGCACAAAGGCAAGGATCACCGCAAAATCGGAATACAGCAGCCACTCCAACGGCTCGTCGATCACACCCCAAGAAATCAGCGTCTGATTGGCAATGCCGTTGCGACCCAGAAACGGAATCCAAGAAATCATGCGGATGATGTTCGAGGTCCAGAACGGGATAGTGCAAACCAGAAAAAGCGCGATCTGCATGGTCAGACTGCGCACGTGGAAAGCAAGGAAATAGGCGACGGTGAACCCGATGGCGAGGGTGAGCGCCCAAGTGATAAACGCGTATTTGAAAGTTGCACCGAACACCCGGTAGGTGACGGGCGAGCCAAAAAGAAACTCGTAATTGTCGAACTCAAACGCAGGGTAAATCGAAAACTCTGTCGCGCCCCAGAAACTCACGATCACGATCATGACAATGGGCGCGATCAAAAACCCCAGCAGGACCATGGCCAATGGCGCCGCTTCGAGCCATCCCAATATATGGCGGTTCTTCAGCTGCATACGTCTCGTTCCTGCCGGACGGATTTTTCCGATCCAATTTTCATCTTGCCACGTCACTTCTCAGGGGGGTCTGAGGGGCGGAACGCCCCCCAGCCTGTTGCCTCGCGGGATGCGAAGCCGAACTTGTCACCGCATCATGCCGCGATGAATTCGTTCCACTTGCGGACCATGTACTGGTTTTCGTCCATGACAGCGTTCCAGCAGGCCACAGCGCCCATTCGATCGTAGAACGAACCGCCGTCGCGGATCTCGCCCGCCTGTGCCAGCGTGTCCCCGGAGGGGGATGTGATGATGCCGGTGGCTTCTTTGCCCTCGAACCAGTATCCCCATTCGTTCTCGGACATGAAGTTCTTGGAGGTTTCGGGAACAGCCGAATAATAGCCCTGCCGCATCAGGTAGCCGCCGACCCAGCCGGAGAGATACCAGTTGATGTATTCATAGGCCGCATCGAGCTCCATCCCCGACAGCGAAGACGACAGGCCGATGCCGCCACCCCAGCTGCGATAGCCTTCCTTCAGCGGCTGGTAGACGCAAGGAATGCCGCGCGATTTGACAGCGGTGATCGCCGGGGACCACATGGACTGGATCACAACCTCACCCGAGGCCATCAGGTTCACGCTCTCATCGAAGGATTTCCAGAAGGCGCGGAACTGGCCAGCGCGCTTGGCTTCGGTAAAGATCGCCATGGTCTTGTCGATCTCTTCACGGGTCATGTTGCCTTTGTCGCCATACTGGATTTCGCCCATGGCTTCGCAGACCATGGCCATGTCCATGATGCCGATCGAGGAAATGTCGAGGATGGATGCCTTGCCCTTGAATTCGGGGTTCAACAGTTCGGTCCACGATTCAATCGGGCGGCCGATCAGATCGGGACGGATCCCCAATGTGTCGGCGTTGTAGATGGTCGGAATGAGGGTCATCCAGCCGGTTTCACTATCGGCAAAGCTTGTGCCACCGGGACCATCGACGAAGCCAACCGAATGAGGCGCAGTGCCCTGCGCAATCGTCGAGTCCGGCATGAGTTTGCCATCGCGGAAAATGCCCACGATTTTGTCGTAGTTGGCGATTTTCGATGTGTCCATTGCCTGCAGATTGCCGGTCGGCCAGACCTTTTTGCAGATCCAGTATTCGATGTCCGCGATGTCAAAGCTGTCGGGCTGGGTCGATGCACGCTGGGTCACGCTATCGGAATCGAGCGCGGTCATTTCCAGCGTAAAGCCGAGGTCTTCTTTCACCTTGTTGGCGACATCGTTCAGGTTCGACACACCGGTGCCAAACTGGCGTAGCACGATGTTCTTGGTGTCCTGCGCCCAAAGCATGGGGGCGGGAAGCGTGGATGCGGCGAGTGCTGCGCCTCCGGTCTTGAGAATGGAGCGGCGGGTATAGCCGACCTTGGGTTTTGCCATTGTTCTGATCCTCTTTGTCCTGTGGTTCGGTGTAAGGTTGAGTGGCCAGTCAGGCCTGCAGGCGGTGCAGCCGCCCATCGTCCCAGCACAGCGACACCGCCTCGCCGGGTGATTTCGGAGATTGAAAGAACTGCTCTTCCGGAAGCAGGGCGAGAATTTCATCCCCGCCCGATGTGGTTGCGGTCACGGCGACGGATGCGCCTTGGTATTCGACCGCGGTAACTGTTGCGGGTATTCCGTCCTCACCCAGCGTTACGGCATCGGCGCGGACGGTCGCCTTGCCTTCGGGCAACGCGACCACGTTGTGACCGCCGATGAAACGGGCGACAAATTCGGTGCGCGGCTGTGCCCAGACCTGACGCGCCGGACCTGCCTGTTCGATCACCGCGTCATTCATCACAACGATCTCATCAGCGAGAGCGAGAGCTTCGTCCTGACCGTGGGTCACGTGGATGAACGTAATGCCCAATTCACGCTGCAACTTCTTGAGCTCGGCGCGCATACGTATGCGCAGGAAGGGGTCAAGCGCGGAGAGCGGTTCGTCCAGCAGGAGCGCTTTGGGCTCTGTCACCAATGCACGGGCAAGGGCCACCCGCTGCTGTTGGCCACCCGAAAGTTGCGCCGGAAGCCTGTCTGCAAGTGAGGTCATATCCACAAGCTCAAGCAGTTCATTGGCACGGGCATGGCGTTTCTGTTTGTCGATGCCCTTCATACGCAAGGAGAAGGCCACGTTGTCGCGCACGGAGAGATGCGGAAAAAGCGCATAGTTCTGGAACATCATCGCGGTGCCACGCTGCGCGGGCGGCAGGTATGACACGTCCTGACCATCAAGCACGATTTCGCCTTCGCTCACGTCCTCATGCCCGGCGATCATTCGCAGGGTCGAGGACTTGCCGCAGCCGGACGGGCCGAGCAGGCAGACATAGCTGCCTTTCAGAAAGACATGATTCAGATCGCGCACAGCCACCGTGTCGCCGTAGCGCTTTGTCAGGTGTACCAGTTCAAGATCGTAGCCTGTTCGCATCAGGGCCCCCATGCCGTCCTTGGAACCAACCCTGTGCAGGACACGCCGCCAACTGGCAGTGTTTTTCGCGTGCTCAGCAGCGGAAAACACAGTTCGCCCGATTTTTCGGCGGATGCGCGAATGATGTGCACAAAAAACCACACAACATTGTATGCAATATCGTTGCGATGATTGTCTCAACGCCATTCGCTTGTGCCTTCACACGCGAATCGGAAAGAAATATGATCAGGATCGACCGGTGCGGGGGAAACCATGAACAAGATCGAGACCAAGGGCTGGACCAGTGACACCGTTGTTGCGGATCTGGAGCGCGCGATCCACGAGCACCGCCTGCCACCGGGAACAAAGCTTGGAGAGGATGACCTCGCGGACGCATACGGGATCAGCCGCACCATCGTCCGGGCGGCCCTGCTGGCGCTGTCACACCGTCATCTAGTGGAACTCAAACGCAATCGCGGTGCATTTGTTGCGCAGCCTTCGGTTCGGGAGGCGCGCGAGGTTTTTGAGGCCCGGTCCCTTCTTGAACCGCGCACGGCCCATTCTGCAGCGTTACGCATGACAGACCCAGATCTGGAACTCTTGACCGAAAATATCCGCGATGAGCACGCGGCCTTGGACGCAGGCGAAAACGGGCGCGCGCTTTTCCTGTCCGGTCAGTTTCATGTTGAAATCGCCCGGATCGCGGATCAATCCACCATCGAGACCTTTATTTCGGAATTGATCTCGCGTTCGTCTCTCATCATCGCGCTTTATTGGCGTCGCCGCGCCGCGCTGTGCGAAACACAGGCGCATCACGCGCTTCTTGATGCATTTGCAAACCGGGATGGCGATGCGGCAGAGCAGTTGATGAAAAGCCATCTTCTCGATCTGGTGGCCTCGCTTGACCTGCGCAATGTCAGCCAACCGCCCACATCCCTTCGCGAAGCCCTGCAGCGATGATCCACCTTCGGGTGGCGTGCCGCTGGTCGGTGGCCCAAGGCGCGGTGCGGACTGACAGTATTGTCGTGCACGCACCGTTGTTTGATCAGGAACCGCCCACGTTTTTCGCCCAGTTCAGTCAACCGCTATTGATTGGCCCGACCCTGCGGCCCACTGTTCACTGAGTGCGGCGGTAGGCGCGCAGGCAGGCTGTTCACAATCGCCAACGCGACCCTCAAAACCGGTAAGCCCTGAAATCCGGATTTGCACAGAAATACAGCGATTTTAGTGGGAATTCCCGCACCTATGTCCGGTTTTCGCAAATATCTCTCGCAACTTGTGCGTTGCAGCAGTGAACGGGCTGGTTGCGCCTGTGCAATATCTGAGATTTATGGATCATCAGAACATCTTTGGGAGGAGACAATATGAACACCATACTGAAATCGGCCGTGGCAGCGATCGCCCTGACAGCAGCAGCCGTCACAGCCGCATCGGCGGAAACACGCGTGACCTACAAGTCCGCCAAAACCGGATCGTCCTACTATCAGATGGGCGTCGAACTGGCCGAAGCCATGAAGGCTGCGGGCGACATTTCGGTCACCGTCGAGGAAAGCCAAGGTTCTGTTCAGAACGTGATGGAAGTGCGCGCGCGTGGCGGCGATTATGTCTTTACCACGCCCCCGGCGCTGATTGGTCTCGCCCAAGGTGGCAAGGCGATGTTCGAGGGCAAGGGCAATCCCGCCTTCGACGAAATCCGCGCGCTGTTCCCGATCCCGTCACTGACCATGCATTTCGTCATGTCTAGCGAGAGCGGTGTGACCAACATCGCAGATCTGGACGGGCAAACGATCCTGCTTGGCAAAGGCTCTTTCGGCGCAAGAGAGGGTGAAAAATACCTCAAACTCTTTGGCGTTGCCGACAGCGTCAAGATCGCAGATGTCGAACTGTCCAATGCGGTTGCCGCGCTCAAGAACGGCCAGATCGACGGCTTTGTCACCGCGGGTTCCTATCCTGCGCCGAACGTGATCGAAGCCGCGGCCTCCACTTCCGTGACGGTGCTGTCCATGACCGATGCGCAGGTGGCTGAAACCAAGCGCACCGAACTGACGATCCCTGCTGGCACCTATGCCGGCCAAGAGGCTGACATCACCACGACGTCCCTTCCTGTGGTTGCGTTCACGACGACCAAGATGGACGACGATACGGCCTATGCATTGACCAAGACCTTTTGGGAAAACAAGGCCAGACTTGGCGACACGTCGCCTTGGTGGAACGGTGTTGATCCGGCCATGCTGGGCAATATCAAAGGCAAGATCCACCCCGGTGCCGTGCGCTACTACAAGGAAGCGGGTATCGAACTGAGCGACGCGCATATGTAAAGCGCGGGCCATGTCAGCAGGCCGGGAAACGCGTCCGGCCTGCCCTCCCCCGACCAAGAGACATTTTATGCCTGATATTCCCAATGGCCGTGGTGCCGCGGCTTTCTGGTTAATCTTGGCCACCGTTCTGGTGACCTATCACCTTGCGCTGATCTTTTCCGGGCTGGTTCCCAACTTGGTCAGCCGCCCGCTGCATATGACGTTCGCCCTGCCTTTCGTGCTGATGCTGGGCAACAAAAGCCTCTGGGGAAAAATCAGCGGCACGCTGTTTGCCGCATTGGGCATTGCGGCGTCGATATGGGTCGCGATCAACCACGACAGTCTGGGGGATCAATACGGGTTCCTCGAAGGCAACCTACAGATTGCCATTGCGATCACACTGCTGGTCGTGACGCTTGAGGCGGCCCGTCGTGCCATCGGCTGGCCGTTGCCGCTGGTTGCAGGGGCAGCCCTGCTTTACGGGCTATTCGGCCAATACATCCCGGGCCAGTTCGGTCATTCCGGCACCCCAATCGCCAGCTTCCTTGGCACGCTCACCATTGCCGAAGGCGGCATATGGGGGTCTCTTACGGGGGTATCCGTCAGCGTCGTGGCCATTTTCGTGATCTTCGGCGCGGTGCTGAACGCGGGCGAGGCAGGCCAAGGGTTCATGAACGTGGCGAGAGCGGCGGCCGGGCACCTCAAGGGCGGGGGGGCGAAGGTTTCTGTGATTTCTTCGGCGCTCTTCGGGTCGATCTCGGGCTCTGCTTCCGCCAATGTCGCGTCGACCGGCGCAATTACCCTACCCGCAATGACAAAACTCGGCTACCCGAAACGCCTCGCTGCCGCAGTCGAAGCAGTCGCGTCCTCGGGCGGGCAGATCATGCCGCCGTTGATGGGCGCAGGTGCCTTCGTCATGGTTGAACTTACAGGCGTTCCCTACACGTCGATCATGGCGGCGGCGATCCTTCCCGCAATTCTCTACTTCTTTGCTGTCTGGGTCGGCATCAACGCTTACGCCACCCGCTTCGACCTCAAGGGAGTGGATGAGGCGGACCGGCCCAAGAGGATCGACGTCATTATCACGTCGTTGTTTTTCCTCGTGCCGTTCTCGGTCCTGCTCTGGGCGATGTTCGGGGCCGGGTTCACGCCGCAATATGCCGCGGCACTTGCGATCCTTGCCGGGGCGCTGCTGCTGTTTTTCAATGCAGAGCTTGAATTCCGGCCTGCGCAAATTGCCGAGCGTGTCCAAAGTGCGGTCATGAATGCCGCGCGACAGGTGTCGATGATCGCGGCCATCATTCTGTGCGCCTCGATCATCATCGGTGTGCTTGCGATCACGGGTCTGGGGGTCAAGATCACCTCTCTTATCCTCGAAGGATCGGGCGGGTTACTGTGGCCGTCGCTCCTGCTGACCGCGCTCGCCTGTCTGCTTCTCGGGATGGAGGTGCCAACAACGGCGGCTTATGTGATCTGTGTTTCCGTCGCGGGCCCAGCGCTCAGCCAACTGGGTCTGGAGCCTTTGCAGGCACATCTTTTTGTCTTCTGGTTTGCTTTGCTCTCAACGATCACACCCCCGGTTTGCGGCGCGGTGTTCATAGCGGCGGGGATGATCGGGGAAAACTGGCTGAAGGTCGCGCTGACGGCGATGGCTCTGGGTGTCGGGCTCTACCTCATCCCTCTGGGCATGATAGCAAACCCAGACATTATCCGGTTGGCCGAAAGCCCCGCTCTCGCGATCCTTGCCATGCTGCGCGTTGCCGTCGGGCTCGCTCTGGTGTCCTACGGCCTGATCAGTGCGCGCAAGGTTCTCAAAACCGCGTTGCTTGTCGGTGCCGGGTTAGTGGTGATCTTCTCAGGCCTTTATATCTGACGGCATTGCCCGAACGGGCATTCGACGCGGTATCGCGGTGCTGCATTTGCAGCCCGTCAGTTTTGATGTTCGCTGCTGGGGGGGCGGTTTTTTCTGGAAAGGGCAACATCGAAACCGATGCAAAGCAGCGCCAGCCCGAGCGTGCCCCACGCGACGGTGTAATCCCCCGGCAAGGCGGGTTCGGGCAAAAGGGCGAGCATACCGAGCAGCGCGAACAGCAATCGTTTCAAACCCTTCAACGGGCCAAGAAGTTGGCCAACCAAACTCCCCGACACCATCCAAACGCCAACGATCAATCTGCCGATATCGACAATGATCTGGTCTATTGTGCCGGACAAAAGGATCGTGGGTTCGAACACAAACACAAAAGGGACGATGATTGCAGTCCATGCCAAGCCAACCGCGCTTATGGCAGTTCCAACAGGAGGGGCCTTGGCGATGACAGACGCTGTAAACGCGGCAATGGCGACCGGGGGCGTAATCATCGACATCATTCCGAAGTACATCACGAAAAGATGCGCTGCGATTGGCTCGACGCCCATCTCGATCAGGCTCGGAGCAATTAGAGTGGCCAACAGGATGTAGACCCCGACTGTCGGCATTCCCATCCCAAGAATGACTGACAGAATTGCCGACATGATGAGCAAGAGCATCAGGTTGCCCCCTGCGAGGTCGATCAGGGAGAGAGTCAGCGCAAAACCCAGCGAGGTGATATTGAGCACGCCGATAATGATACCTGCGGCGGCACCAATCAGAATGATGTCCAGAACGATACGACCGGACCCACAAAGCGCATCCCAGATAGTGCGCAGTGTCAGCCCCTGCCCCTCATATCGCAGAAGGAACCCAAGTGGAAAAAGTGATGCCGTTGCCCAGAACGCGGCTTCTCCCGGCCGGAGGTTCAACCAGAACAGTGCCGAAATGAGCACGATGAATGGGATCAGGAAATACCATCCACGCCGGAAAACCGATCTGCCATTGGGGATGCTGTCTTCTGGAATGGCGCTGATCTTGTCCCTCACAGCGATCAAATCAACCTGCACAAAGACCGCAAAGAAATAGATCAGAGCAGGCACCAGAGCGGCCAGAACGATTTTGTCGTAGCCCACCTGCAATAGTTCGGCCATCAGGAAGGCCGCTGCTCCCATGACCGGCGGCATGAGTTGCCCCCCGGTCGAGGCAACTGACTCCACGGCTCCTGCAATCCGATTGCGGAACCCGGCCTTTTTCATCAACGGGATTGTGATTACCCCGGTGGACGCCACGTTGGCCACCGCACTGCCCGAGATTGATCCGAAAAGCGCCGAGGCAACAACCGCTATCTTGGCGCTGCCACCTCGATATCGGCCCATATACGCCATGGACAGGTCAGTAAAGAATTGCCCGCCGCCTGCTGCGGTCAAGTAGCTCCCGAACAGCACAAACATGACAACCACGGTAACGGTCACCATCAAAGGCATGCCCAGCATGCCGTTGCTGTCCATCGAAAGGTAAATTGTCAGACGGTCCAGCGCGACCTGTCGGCCTTGCAAATCGCCGGGCACAAGGTGCCCCACCAGCGCATAGATCAAGAAAACGGCAAGAATGATTGCCAGAAAGTTGCCCGTCGCCCGCCTGAGCGCCTCCAAAACCAAAAGGATCAGGATCGCACCGGCAATGGTTGCATCAAGAGGGCGGGCGTAGAGTGTTTCGAATATGCGCCCGTAGTTGACTGCCGCGTAGGCCGCAGCCGCGAAACCAAGCACGGCCGCGGCTCGATCGTAAAGCGGCGGTGGTTCGGTCGCATGTCGCTGCCCGCCCTTTATTGAAAATGTCAGAAAAGCGAGAGGAAGCGCCAAGGCCAACATCGCCATCAGGACTTGTTCTGCAAAAAGAGCGAACCCAATGGCGCGGAACACTTCCAAGGCCCACGCCAGAGCCAGCAATGGAAGGGCGGCTGACAACCCGGTGACGATAACTCGGTTCACTGTCCGCCCCTCCTGCCCTGGGTTATGGCAACAGGCCGATTTCGCGATAGAACCGGATCGCGCCGGGGTGCATTTCGATATTCAGATCGGGAGCCATGTTCGCCGGATCAAACTTGGCAAACTGTGGCGCTGCCGATTTAAGCCCATCGGCGTTGCCATGGATCAGTTTGGTCACTTCGTACACCATTTCTTCGGGTGTGTTGTCACCTGCCAGAATAAGGAACGGACCAGCAAAGATGCCAATGGGTTCTGTTACACCTGCGACACCCTCCGCAGGAGAGATTTCTTCGATGTAGCTTCCAGGGGCCCGTGCCACGAGGGCCGCTTGGGCAGCTTCATCCATGGGGACCGGAAGAAACCGAATGCCGCCCACGGACGCATCGGCCTTGAGAACAGCGCCCGACCCGACAGAGAACAGCCCGGCATCGACATTACCCGCCACGAAATCATCCACGCCCCGGGAACCGGATGGAACCGGCACGCCTTCGACATCGTCAAGCGTCATGCCCACGGTCGAAAGGATCGACTGCTGCATCGTATGCAGAACCCGTTGCTTGGTAAATTCGGTAGAAACCTTTTTGCCTTTCAGATCCTGCAAGGTCTGAATGTCCGAATCGGCCCTGACGAAAAAACCCACGTTGAGGTTGTACAGGGCAGCGACCATCTTTGCGCCCGGCTGAGGGTTTGTCTTGAACATCGCTCCGCCGTTCTGGGCAAAGAACACCGGCATTGAGTTCGAAACCGAAAACTCCATCTCACCCGCGCTCACCAGCGGGATGGTAACCACGGGGCCACCTTGGGGGACGACACGCATCCGCATCTCGGAATTTTCCGAAACGACTTTGGCGATTGCCGCCACAGTTGCATAGGCCGCCGAGCCTTGCGGGTTGGACCCGATCGCAACGGTTTGTGCTGTTGCAGACAGCGATGTCGTTACGGCGAACGCTGCTGCCAATAGGGTGGTCATTTTGAGTTGAATGGTCATTTTCTTTGCTCCCTGAAGTGTTCAGTTTCTTTGGTTCAGACGCTGATGGTCAGAAGATCCCGGGCAATCTGAAGCGGGCCGGTGTATGCTTCGCGAATATCTGTGATCACCTGATCAATGAGCTGCGGGCCCATAATTTCGACCGGCATGTGCTGCGCTGCCAGTTTGCGAACGATGGGATTGGTGCTGTCCCAGTGGCCGATATGGGTGGCGATCAGGGACTTTACGCCTGCGTCCCGCGCAATCCGGCCCAGTTCACGAGGGCTGGTGTGCGAGAAGGTTCCAATGCCGTTCTTGGCGCGGTATTCGATGGCGGCTTCCGGGAACGTCGCCTCATGGATCAGGAGATCAGCGTTTTGTGCAAACTCCACCATCTCTGGCAGCGCCTTCGTGTCGCTGCTGAATACGACCGTCTTGCCATCTGACTCCAGCTTGAGACCATAACACTCACAAATGTCAGGCGGAATATGATCCACTGACATGGCCGTGACCTTTACCCGATCATCCTCGAAGATGGTTCCCGGTGAGATTGGGCGCACATCTGGTTTCAGAACTTCGAGGTTGCCTTGCCGCTGCTTGTATTTCGCGCGTGCTCGGATATCGACATCAAAGGCCCCACCCTCAAAAAGGTGCGCGACCATCGCTTCGGTGCCTTCCGGACCATAGATGATGGGCGATCCGGTCTTTCCGCTCATCCAACTGCCGATAACAAAGACCGGCAGATCGGCGATGTGGTCAAAATGCAGATGCGTGAGAAACAGCGCTTCGACTGAAAGCGGATCAATGTTGGCCCCGATCATATGCCGCGTCGCACCTGTGCCAATGTCGAGCAGATAGGTTTTCTCTGCAATCTGCACGGCAATGGACGTATGTGCGCGGTCCGGATCGATCAGTGCGGCCCCAGTCCCAAGTAGGGTAATCTTCATAGGCAATCCTATTTATGTGTATTTGCACATGTTATTCACATACTATACACATAAGAAGATTTCTGATTCGGAGCAACGGAGATTTCAGGTGGAGCTTTTGGAGCGGCTGCAACAACCGGGCGGTGCTGGTGGTGATTTCCGGTTTTCCGACTATCCAATGCATTACTTTGCAGCGATCCAGAAGCGAAACCAGGTGAACCTGGAACGCAAATTGGAACGCATCGACCTTTCTCCGATTGAGTGGAGGGTCATCGGTGCCTTGCATGAACGCGGCGGCTTAGCTGTGAATGATCTGACCGAGATCACGGTCTATGATCGGTTCAAGGTCAGCAGATGCCTGACCCGATTGATTGAACGAGGTTTGGTTGCTGAAGAGCACGGTGAGTTCGACAAACGCCGAAAGCGGTCGTTTCTGACTGAAAAAGGACACCGGAAATTCAACGAAGCGGTTGAGATCGTATCCAAGGTCTATTTGGCAAACCTTGAGGGCGTGACAGAGGGGGATCTGCAAACTCTGATGCGATTGCTGCAACGGATAAAAGACAATGTGTATCGTGTTGAGAGATACTAAAGCGCCCCGCCCAGAACCTGAATTTCCGGGATGCCCGCGCGCCTGATTTTGTTAGTCAACCTATTTGGGGGGATGGATCATGTCAGGGCTAATCTCTGATCTTCTTTTTGTCGAAGATCAGCAGACAGCCAATAGCGGCCCGCGTCCGTGTTCGCAATTCAGGGGGCGGCTCAAAGACCCGCCCCCCCGACACAAGAACAGCGGGCCAGTTCAGGGAGGTTACGCTGGCGTGAACATGTCTTTGAATTGTTCCCGGAGTTCTTTCTTTTGAACTTTACCCATTGTGTTGCGTGGCAATTCCGGAAGGACCACCAGTCGCTGCGGGTGTTTGAAGCGCGCAAGCGATGCACCGATCCTCTTCTTGATGCCATCAAGATCGAGATCGGCTTTGCCGTCAGCAACGAGAACACCGACAACGGTCTCGCCAAAGTCAGGATGTGGCACGCCAATCACGGCACTCTCTAGCACGCCGTCCTCCTCGTCGAGCAATAGCTCAATCTCTTTGGGGTAGATGTTGTAGCCACCGGAGATAATCAGGTCTTTGCTTCGACCGACGATGTGCAGATAGCCATCTTCGTCGATCTGCCCCAAATCGCCGGTGATGAAAAACCCGTTCGGACGCAGTTCCTCGGCCGTTTTTTCCGGCATCTGCCAATAGCCCTTGAAGACATTTGGTCCCCGGACCTCGATCTCTCCGATCTCACCTTGAGGAACAGTCTCGCCGGTGTTGCTGTCGGTGATCTTTATCTCCACGTCAGGCAGCGGGAAACCAACCGTCCCTGCGCGCCTTTCTCCATCATAGGGGTTCGACGTGTTCATGTTCGTCTCGGTCATTCCGTAGCGTTCCAAAATACGGTGGCCGGTCCGTTCTTCGAACTGGACGTGCGTTTCGGCCAACAGAGGCGCTGAGCCGGACACAAAAAGACGCATGTGCTGTGCGGCTTCCCGCGTAAAGCGTTCGTCGCCCAATAGCCGGGTGTAGAATGTCGGAACGCCCATCATTGTCGTGGCTTGGGGCATGAGATCCAGGATCACATCAAGGTCGAACTTCGGAAGGAACAAGAGCTTTCCACCTGCCAGAAGCGTAATGTTGGTGGCGACGAAAAGCCCGTGGGTGTGGAAGATCGGCAGTGCATGCAGAAGCGAATCTTCTGCGGCGAACCTCCATTCACTTGCCAGCGCCTTACAGTTGGACAGCAGGTTGCCCTGAGTCAGCATGGCCCCCTTAGAACGGCCCGTTGTGCCGGACGTATAAAGGAAGGCTGCCAGATCGTCTTCGGATCGCTCGACCGTGGAAAACGCGACCGGCATTACGTCAGCTTGCATCGCAAAACTACCGCTTCCATCGGCGTTCATCGTTTCCAAGGCCGCGCCGCAAGCCTTTGCGACTGGTTCCAACGCCTCGGAGCGTTTGCCATCACACAGAATGAGCCGCGCGCCGCTGTTCTCGGCGAAATAGGATACTTCGTCAGCGGTATATGCGGTGTTCAGGGGCAAAAATACGATCCCGGCCTGCACACACGCAGCGTAGACCGCGACGGCTTGCGGCGACTTGGCAATTTGAACAGCCACGCGATCGCCGGGTTCGAGACCGAGTTGGACAAGAAGATTGGCATATTGTGCTGCCAATTGAAGAAACTCATCGTGCGTGAAGGTCGCACCGTCCGCCATCTGCAAGAAGATCGAGTTCTTGCCCTGATGTTGTCCAAAAAGGGTATCATAGAGAGGATTGGGCATCTTCAGTCTCCTAAGCTTTTGCGGTCACAGACGCGCTCAATGCTTTTACAGCATCAGAAGCAACGACGGTTTTTTCACCAACGAAGCTTTCGTGGTTTTGGGCAATCTGGCTGAGGTCATATAGGTAATTGACCATGGCCCCGTTGGATTGGCGCTGACCATTCTCCGAAGTGTCGGCATCCGCATGCACGGCGTGAACCAGAGCGCCATTGCCAAGATGGAACCGGGCAACCGGGTCAAAAGGCATTCCGTCGGGTCTTTTCGCTTCGAGCAGATAGTGCGCAGCGAGCGCCTGATTGTCTTCGGGCTTCATGGCGTTCAGGCCCGTCTCACCAAGCCATTTGTTAAGGCTAGGAATGGGAGAGAGGGTTACGAACTTTTCGAGGTTGGGCAGTTCCTTCGAAAGATCCGACACAACCTGCTTGATGAGTGAGTTTCCAAATGAAATCCCGGCCAGACCCTTTTGGCAGTTTGAGATCGAATAAAACACGGCCGTGTCGGCTTCGTCGGCTTCGATCGACTTGCGATCATCGGCCAGAAGCGCCTGAATCGAGTTGGGGATACCCTTCGTAAGGGCGACTTCTACAAAGATAAGCGGTTCGTTCGCCATGGCCGGATGAAAGAAGCCAAAGCAGCGACGATCTGTCGGCTGGAGCCGCCTTTTCAGGTTTTCCCAACTGTCGATGGCATGGACCGCTTCATAGGCGATGATCTTTTCGAGGATTGCGGCAGGGCTTTCCCAATTTATTGGACGCAAGACCAGAAAGCCCCGGTTAAACCACGAGCTGAAAAGATGTTTGAAATCAACATCCAACGGCTCCAGATCCGGGTGTTCCCGCATAAGCTTCAGGAGGTCTTTGCGCATAGAAACCAATTGACCCGTGGCGCCGGGAACCTGATTCAGACGACGTGCAAGTTCTTGTCGTTTCGGTTCACAAGCGGCAGCAAAGGCACGATACGTGCCCTTCCCTGGCGTGTCTCGATACGCATTTAGAGTCGAGACAACAGCGTCCGGGTCAATCTCTAACTGGTGTGTGACGAAATTGAAGAACTCGGTTTTTTCAGACTCTGACATCGCGGCGTATCGATCAAGGAGATTGCGGGCCAAGGCGACGCCCGATACTTCTCCGTGGCTACTCAGCAAAGCGTCGCACAAATCTGAGGCCGTGCGTTCATCGATTTCGTAGGATCGCACCCGGCGATATCGACGGTCAAAGACCGTCGATATCAAGTCACCGAAATAGCTCATATCGCTGCTCCCATAATGACATCAGGCAACCAGGTCGCCAAACCGGGGAAGAAGCAGAGCAGGATGATGGCCAGCACCATGCAGGCGACGAAAGGCAGGGAGCCTATCAAGATGGTCTTCAATGAGATGTCCGGCGCAATTCCATTGATTACATAGAGGTTCAAACCCACCGGTGGTGAAATCAACCCAATCTCCATGTTGATCGTCAGAACAACCGCAAACCAGATCGGGTCAAAACCCGCCGTTGTGATGATCGGCAACAGGATTGGTGCCGCCATCAGGATCACAGCCACCGGGGGCAGGAAGAAGCCCGCGACCAGCAGGAACAACATGACGAAGGCCATCAGCACCCAGCGGTTCACATCCAGCGTGCCGATCCATTCTGCGATTGCCTGCGTGATGAAAAGGCTCGACAGCATGTAGGAGAACACACCAGCGGCAGCGATGATGAACATGATCATCACGCTTTCCTTTGTACTGTCGCGCAGAACGACCCAGAGATCCTTGGGATTCCAGAGTTTGTAGATGATCATCGCGATCAGCAGACACAGGAGCGCGCCGATGGCTGCCGTTTCCGAGGGTGTCGCGATACCGCCATACATCGCATAAAGCACACCGATGATGATCGCGAGAAAGGGCAACACGCGGGGAAGAATCTCGAACTTCTCCTTCCAGGTGTAGACACGTGCGGTCAGCAACTGCTGGTCACCCGACCGCCAAGTCGAATACAGCGACCAGGCCATGAAGAGCGCCACAAGCAAAAGACCCGGGATGACGCCCGCAAGGAAGAGCCGACCGATGGAGGTCTCGGTTGCGATACCGTAGACGATCATCGTCACCGAGGGCGGGATCAGAATACCAAGCGTTCCGCCGGCTGCGATGGAGCCCGCCGCAACCCCGTCAGGGTAGCCGCGTTTGCGCATTTCGGGGATGCCCATCTTGCCGATCGCGGCACAAGTGGCGGGGCTTGATCCGGACATGGCCGAGAAGAGTGCACAGGCACCGAGATTTGAGATCACAAGGCCACCGGGAACGCGGGTCAGCCAACGCTCCAAGGCTTCGTACAAGTCGGCCCCAGCGCGCGTCGATGCGATAGACGACCCCATGATGATAAACATTGGAATGGCCAGAAGCGCGAAGTTGTCGAGCTTGCCGAACAAAATCTCCGGTATAAGTTCCAGCGAGCGCAAACCATCGAAAATCAACAGGAAACCGGCAGAAACGATCAAAAGCCCAAGGGCGACCGAAACCCCGGAAAACAGCACCATGATTGTGGCGATAGCGACAATGCCACCAAGCAAAATCGGGTCCATTACACGTCCTCCAGACCAAATGGGGTGTCAATCTTGAGAAGGACAGCAACCAGATCAGCTATGAGCTGAAGCAGGAGCAGCCCGAACCCAACAGGGATAGACAGATAGGGAATCCACAGCCGCACACCCCAGACCGTGTCGGACTTCCAGTTCCGCTCATAGGTCAAATGCCAATGTTCGAAGCCGTAGAACAGCACGACCGAAACGATCGCAATCGAGAGCGTCATCGTGAGAATGAACATATAGAACCGCCCCGTCTTCGAGAGAGACAGCGGGATCAGATCCACGTTCACATGACCACGGAGAAGTTGGACATAGGGCAATCCCACAAGCGTGGCCCCGATGGCCAGATAAATGACAGCTTCGGTTTGCCAGACTGTGGACTGGTTCAGAACGAACCGGACGAAGATCATTTGACACGTTATCGCGACAGCGGCGACAATCATGGCGGCCGAGCACCATCCTGCCAATGTGGAGAGGGCTGCGACAACGCGAAGAAACAGATTATTCCCGGTGCGCGCGGCAACAGCAGAGCTTTGGCCAGCCATAACAGCTTTCCTTCCAATGCATCAAAATTGCTAAAAAAAGGGCGGTCGCTGCAGTCGCGACCGCCCAATCGAGATTACTCGACAGCGAGCGCCATATCGAGCAGCGCTTGTCCGTCGGGCACATCCTCGACAAAGGCCTTGTAAGACGTCTCTTTCGCCAGCGCGCGCCAGGCAGCAAAGTCTTCCGGAGACATCTCGGCGATTTCAACGCCCGCCTTTTCAAAGACTGCAACCGACGCTGCGTCTTGCTTCTTGGCCTCGGCAAGATAGAAGGCTTCGGCTTTCTCAGACGCGGCAAGAAGCGCGGCTTGCTGGTCTGCATTCAGCCCTTCGAAAGTCGACTTGTTCATCAACAGCGGCTGATACATGAACCACAGCGCCACATTTTCTGTTGCAGGCGTATAGCATGCCACCTGTTCGTAAATCCGGTAGGACACGAACGATGAAGAGGATGTATTCGCAGCGTTCAGGATGCCGGTCTGCATCGCGTTGTAGATTTCGGACGAAGCCATTGATGTGATCGACGCGCCAGCACCCGCCAGCATCTGTTCAAACGCCTTGCCTGCAGCACGGGTTTGCAAACCAGCGACATCTTCAGGCTTTGTGATGCACTTGTCTTTGCCGACAAAGCCCCCGGCCAGGTACCCATGAACGAGAACCATGACATCATCTTCTGCCATCTTTTCTTCGAGCGCCGCCATGTACGGCGAGTTGCTGAGACGGGCAGCGTGGTCGTGGTTCTTCACCAGACCTGGCATCAGTGTCAGGTTGAATGCAGGTTGCTGACCGCCAGCATAGCTCAGGGGCAGAACTGTCATGTCCAACTGGCCGCGGCTCAGGGGACGGTATTGTTCGCGCGGCTTGAAAAGGGACTTGGAGCCGAAAATCTTGATCTCCAGATCAACATCGGCAGCCGCCACTTCGTCGGCAACGATCTGCGCGACTTGATGGCGGATGTCCTTGTTCGACCACTGGTGCGAAAGGCGCAATTCTGCTGCGCTTGCGACAGACGCAACACCGACAAGTGCGGTCATCGCGACGGCCGTTAGAAAATTCTTTGTCATGGTTTCCTCCCTGGGTTCTGCTGCCACAGAAAAGGCAGCATGGTATAGCAACGTCGCCCTTATTGAATTCTCTGTCAACCTTCTTGTATACAAAAAAATCTATCTTGCGTCCCCAACTTCGTTTGTAGTACGCTGAGAGCATGGAAACGAAACGCGCAGATCAGATCGCAGAAGCACTGGAACAGCTTGTATTCCAAGGTGAGTACGAGGACGGACAAAGGCTCGACGAGATCAAGCTTGCCGAGCACTTCCAAGTTTCGCGCACCCCAGTGAGAGAAGCCCTTCAGCGGCTTGTCCTGTCCGGTATGGCTGAACAGATCCCGCGAAGAGGCGTTTTTGTTCGGCAACCTGGTCCGGTCGAGTTACTGGAAATGTTTGAAACAATGGCTGAGCTGGAAGCGGCTTGCGGGCGCTTTGCCGCCGCGCGAATGACAGATGACGGGATAGATCGTTTGTCGGAAGCAAATGAACGGTGCAAAGCGGCAGTCAATCGAGAAGATGCATCGGGCTACTATGATGAAAACGAACGATTTCATCAGGAAATATATCGCGGTGCCACCAATACCTTTCTGCAAAACGAAGCGCTGCGTCTCCAAAATCGCCTGAAACCCTATCGGAGGGTGCAGCTTCGTTTCAGGGGACGCATGGCCCAATCACTGGCGGAACATGAAGCCATAGTCGATGCCATACGTTCGGGAAATGGAGAATTGGCCAGTAAAACTCTGAGGGAACATGTGACCGTCCAAGGCGAGAAGTTTCAGCAGTTGATGGCCGGCCTCAAAAAGACGGGCTGACGTTTCTGAACTTGAAGAACCCCAGAAGGCGCTTGAGGAGGCCGCCCGCCTTGCGTGCCGGATCCAGCAGGATCAGACGAAGCTGCAGACCTTGCTTGCCGGTCTGTCCTGCGATTTTGACGAGAGCCGCACGGCGGCGGGATAAGAAGAATGCAATCGAGGCAAGCCTCGCGACCGTTACACCTGCGGTCGAGGGACTGGAAGACCGGATCGACCGGCTGAAGGCCATCCCGAATGGCGTTGCCGAACTGACACCGGACGACAAGCGCGCGGTCAGCGACAAGCGACGGACGCATGTGGTGTGGAGTTGCTGCTACGTCTGGCGGGAAAGCGGCCGGGAGATTTCCTATACATCGGTGCCCCACGAGACGGGGAACCAGGCGCGCGGCGGAGCGCTGATCGACTTCATCCAGACCGTCATCTCCTTTGTGACCGAGCCTTCGAGCGAGGCCCCGGTTAGCTCCATTCTGCG
>JAUIAS010000018.1 GCA_030425395.1 Alphaproteobacteria bacterium | reverse complement strand
CTTTTCTGGCTGACGGAGGCGCAGATGGCGCGTCTTGAGCCCTTCTTTCCGAAGTCCCACGGCAAGCCTCGCGTAGATGATCGGCGCGTCCTAAGCGGGATTATCTTCATCAATCGCAATGGTTTACGGTGGCGCGATGCACCCGCTGCCTATGGCCCACACAAGACGCTGTACAACCGTTGGAAGCGGTGGAGCGACAAGGGCGTCTTTGCCCGAATGATGGCGGGTCTGGCAGCCGAGCACGGCGAACAGAAAACCGTGATGATCGATGCAACCTATCTCAAGGCCCACCGAACAGCGACCAGCATGGGCGTGAAAAAGGGGGGCTTGGACGCCTGATCGGTCGGACCAAAGGCGGCATGAACACGAAGTTGCACGCCGTCTGCGACAGCCAGGGCCGACCGATCAACCTCTTCGTCACGGCAGGACAAGTCAGCGATTACATCGGTGCCCGCGCTTTGGTGGGCAGTTTGCCAAAGGTGGAATGGCTGCTGGGAGACCGAGGATATGACGCCGACTGGTTCAGAGAAGCGTTGAAAGACAAAGGGATACGCGCCTGTATCCCAGGCCGGAAACAGCGAAAGAAACCGGTGAAGTATGACAAACGCCGCTACAAACGCCGCAATCGGATCGAGATCATGTTCGGTAGGCTGAAAGATTGGCGACGCGTGGCAACTCGATACGATAGATGCCCCAAGGTCTTCCTCTCAGCCATCGCCCTCGCAGCAACCGTCATCTACTGGCTATGAGTCCTGACCCTAGGTGTCGCGTGCCAAAAAACTCGGCCCAGAACGCATTGGGAACGGTGGCTTGCGCGCCCGTCGTGGTGGCAAAGAAAGCGATGCCAAGGACAATCCCCGGCACACCGGCGGCTTGAGAAAACAAAACAAAGGCCACAATGATCGGAAGGTGTATCCATGGCATCATCCGAGCCGTCCCAACCCGGTCCAGAAGCCAGCCCGCAACCATCATCGAAACGATCGAAAGCCCGGTATAGATCGGAAACAGAGCGACAAGGTCGATGTGATCCAACCCCTTTACCCCGGCAAAGTGTACCTGTTGGAAGAAGAACGCCGTGCCAAATGCAGGCAACCCCAAAAGCGCCGGAACCAAACACCAGAACAAGGGATGCCTGATGGTTTCACCGCGCGTCCAGTGCCTGCTACCCATGCCCAAACTCTGATCAGATGTGGCAAATGACTGCGGCGTTCTCTCCTTTCTCAGCAGCAACAGCAAAATCGGTATCCCGGCAATCGCCACGAACCCTGATGCAACCCACAACAACCGCCAATCCACGATCGCCATCAACGATACGAACAACAATGGCAGGAATGCCTCTCCTGCGGAAAAGCCCAGACCGGCAATAGACAACGCGCGACCGCGCGCGGCAACAAACCACCGCGCCATTGCCACAACGGCCAGATGGCTCATCATGCCCTGCCCCGAGAAGCGCAGCGCAAAGATCACGAATGGCAATAGCCAGGCCGCCGGGACACTGGCCATAAAGAAACAGGCGGCCATCACCAGTATCAGGACAATGACGCCCAGCGCGCGGATGCGGAAATGGTCCGTCAACGCCCCGGCCCAGACCATGACCAGCGCCGAAAGACCCGTCCCCACTGTATATATCCCGCCCCACTCGCCATGCGAGAGCCCGAACTCTGCTCGTATTTCACCGGCAAAAATCGAAATGAAATAGGTCTGACCAAACCCTGACAACAATGTCAGAAGAAACCCGGCCCCCAGCCATTGGGCATTGGCACGCATAAAACTCGTGGCGTTCATCCCGGCAGTTGGACGGCAAAGCCCATCCATGCGCAACCCGTTTCCTAGGCCGGATAACCTGTCACCCACCAGCAGGTCGGCCCGATGACCGGGATCTTTGTGCCTGATTGCTGGCGCAGGTTGGCCGAGTATGGTGCAAATAGATGGCCACACGCTAACGCAGGAAGCCTGAGCTATGTCCAACGGCAATATCAACACTGGATGGCGGGCGATTATTGGCTCTTCCTCGATCATGTCACTGGCATTGCTGGGCGACGCGCTCTTGTATGCAGTGCTACCCGCCTATGCCGAGGATTTCGGCCTGACCTTGCCTTGGGTTGGCGTCCTGTTGTCGGCAAACCGGTTCGTAAGAGTGTTCGCCTATGGCGTTCTGGCGCGCTTGACGGAAATGGTGGGCGTGCGGCCCATGTGCATCGCAGCCGCAATCACGGCCACGATATCAACGGCAATCTATGGGCTAGGTCAGGGGCCAGCGGTATTGCTGTTTGCGCGGCTTTTGTGGGGCCTGACCTATGCGGTTCTGGTTCTGGCGACCCTTTCATATGCGGTGGAATTTCGCGCCCGGGTCGGAACGCGGGTCGGTGTCGGACAGGCGATCCAACGCATTGGTCCCATCTGCGCATTGTTCGGCGGCGCATGGCTTGTTGGCGTTGTCGGTCCGAATATGGCCTTTGTGCTGTTGGCTGTTCCAACTGCCTTTGCCGTGGTGATCGGCTTTACCCTGCCGCGCAGCCGAGGAGAGGCTGTAAAACGCGGCAAGGCCCCTTCGTTAGCGCGCCCCAAACCGATTGATCTTGTGTATTTTCTTCAGGGATACGGCGTTGACGGTGTATTTGCCGTGTCGATTACGCTGATCCTTGCCCGCGATGCCACCCTTGCGCAGGCCGTCATGGGGGGCAGCGCGCTTCTGGCCATGCGCCACTTTGCAGAAGCGATCGCCGCGCCATTGTTCGGTTGGATCGCGGATAGGTTCGGCGCACGCCGGATTTTCGTTGTCGCAGCGATACTGACAACCACTGGGTTCGTTTTCGTTGCGGTCGGGCTAACTGTGGCAGGCGCGCTGATCATGTTGCTGTTTCGCGGCGCGCTTGCTTCCTTGGGACCGGCGGTAATCACACAGCCCCTTGCACCGGATGAAGACGCAATAGGTCCGCTTGCGCGGATGCAGGCGTGGCGGGACTTTGGCGCGGCTTGCGGCCCATTGATGACCGGATTCCTTTTGACGGCTGTATCCGCCGAAGCCCTGCACGCGGCCGTTGCGGTGGCCCTCGCAACAAGTCTTATCTATTGGCACCGTTACAAAAATCGGGCCTGAACGGGGTATTTAGCCCACAATCATGCGATATTTGGATGCCCGGCTGTGCAAGGCGCGCATTTCTGCATCTTCGATTTCCAATTCATCCAAATGTCGGACAAGCGAGTCGAGATAATCGAAGTTCGGCCCCAGCCTGCCTTCGGCGGCCGCGATCATCCGGGCAGCATCTTCTGGTGAAACATCCGGTCTGTAACGGCTGTTTGCGCGGTCCATCACAAAGGCCAGAGCATCAACAGGCCCCTGCGGCGTGTCGACCTCCATGAATACCGGGCAATACGCTCCGGCGAACATCTCGCGCCGCCACATGAAGCGGGTTTCCTCATCGACCAAAGTTGCCGCAATGCGGAATACAACCCCGTGGCAATGGCCGCCTTCGTCCAGCGCGGCCATAAGCCCCGGCTTTTCATAGGTGCCCCGTCCACCTTCCAGAAGCATACAAAATCTGCGCTGCCAGCCCATGAGCGTGCCATAACGGTACTCATCCACCTGAACCGCCGGATCCCAGATCAGTGATCCATACGCAAACACCCACAGATCCTGCGACAGCCGCCCCGAAAGAACCGACTTGCGATTTTCCTCGCGCTCGTCGTGGTCCATGCGCCAACCGGGTGGCCACCCTTCGGTTAGGGCCTGTTCGTCAAGCTCATCAAAACGGTCCTGGCCAAAACGCATCTCCGACGCGTCAGGCGGTGTTATCAAACCGCGCAGGGCGGGTGTGTGCTGAAAAACGTGGTTCGCAAAAGGCATGCCATGGCTTAACCGGTTTTGATCCTCTGGGGCCAGAGGCTTTTTCAAACGAACGATTGGATCGCGCGGGAACGAAGGGCAAAGCCGATCTCGTTGCACTTGATCGCCAAAACCGTAAGGTCGGCGCATGGCGTCTCGTCAATAGAACCAGACAAACTCCGGAAAGATGAGCAGGGATGCAACTATCCGCTTCGCACCACTACCCGTCACGACGTTCTGCCGTGCTGGCACGCAACATGGTCACAACCTCGCAACCGCTGGCTGCGCAGGCAGGGCTTGGGATGATCGCGCGAGGCGGCAATGCTGCCGATGCAGCGATCGCAACGGCGATTACCCTGACAGTGGTTGAACCCACCGGTAACGGCGTGGGGTCGGATGCGTTTGCAATCCTGTGGGATGGCAAGGAACTGCATGGTTTGAACGCGTCAGGACGCGCACCGGCTGCATGGTCGCGGGAAAAATTCGCAGGACGCGACGCCATGCCCATGCTGGGCTGGGACAGCGTCACTGTGCCCGGCGCGGTTTCGGCGTGGGTTGAAATTTCTGAACGCTTCGGTGCTTTACCGTTCGAAACGCTGTTCGAACCCGCCGTGCGTTATGCAGAAAACGGTTTTCCAGTTTCCCCCAAAATTGCGCAACTATGGGCGCGCGGCGGCGCGTTGCTGGGGGATCAGCCTGGCTTCGCAGAAACCTTTCTGCCCGATGGCCGCGCCCCTGCCGCAGGAGAAATTTTCAAGAACCCGGCCCTGGCAAGAACTCTGCGTCTGATCGCCGAAACGAAAGGGCGGGCGTTCTACACCGGTGAACTGGCCGATGCCATGATCGCTTTTTCTGACACCTGTGGCGGCACAATGACCATGGAGGATCTGGCAACCCATCGTGCTGACTGGTGCGGCACGATCTCTCAGGATTTTGGCGATGTCAGCTTGCACGAGATCCCACCAAACGGTCAGGGGATTGCAGCCCTGATTGGATTGGGGATTCTCAAGCACACCGCTATTGCGGATATGGACGCAGACGACCCCCGCGCAATGCACCTCCAGATCGAAGCAATGAAGCTCGCCCTTGCTGACACCGAAACCTATGTCGCTGATATCGCGCATATGTCCGAGGTCAGGCCGGGCGACATGCTCAACGATGCGTATCTTGCACAAAGGGCGGCCCTTATTGATCCCGACCATGCAAAGGATTTTGGGGCTGGTGCGCCAAAACGGGGCGGCACCGTCTACCTGAGCGCCGCTGATGCGTCCGGCATGATGGTGTCCTATATTCAGTCGAACTATGCCGGGTTCGGGTCGGGTGTGGCCGTGCCGGGAACCGGAATTCACCTGCAAAATCGCGGTGCCGGATTTTCGCTTGATCCCCAAAGCCAGAATGTCGTGGGGCCGGGCAAACGGCCATTCCATACAATCATTCCCGGCTTTGTCATGGGCACACACGACCCGATCCTGAGCTTTGGCGTGATGGGCGGTCCGATGCAGGCGCAAGGCCATGTTCAGATGCTGTTGCGCACCCAATTGTGGAAACAGGATCCACAGATGGCCGCAGATGCCCCAAGATGGCGCGTGACCCAAGGGTTAGGCGTGGCGTGCGAAACCACCCTGCCGCCGCAAACACTGGAAGCGTTGGCCGGGATGGGTCATGTTCTGGCCATGGAGGAACCCGATACCGCCTTTGGCTTTGGCGGCGCCCAGTTGATCCAGCGCCTGCCCGGCGGTGGCTATGCGGGGGGATCCGATCCACGCAAAGATGGTGCAGCGGTCGGTTTCTGACGCGCCACCTTGCCCCGAAAGGAACAGGAAATGACCCACCATCTAAAGGCCAGCCCGGAAACATGTGCATGGGGATATTTCGACGCCACGCTTGAACCGGCGCTTGAAATACAGAGCGGCGAGGTCGTCCGTATCGAAACGGTGTCGGGTGGACCGGAACAAATCCCGGCACGGGATTCCGGATATGACTTCCCACCGGAGCTTTTTGACATTCATGCCCGGTCAGAGCGTCAGTTGCCGGGTCATATTCTGACCGGTCCGGTCGCCGTCGCGGGCGCACAGCCCGGCGATGTTCTTGAGGTGGATATTCTGGATATCCAACTGCGCCAGAACTGGGGCTGGAACATGATCCGCCCGCTTGCCGGAACCCTGCCCGAGGATTTCCCAAACGGACGCATCGTTACCATTCCTCTGGATCGCAATGCGATGACAGCGCGTCTGTCGTGGGGCCTTACACTACCGCTCAATCCATTTTTCGGGGTGATGGGCGTGGCACCGCCACCGAACTGGGGGCGCATATCAACCATCCAGCCACGGGCTCACGGCGGCAATATCGACAACAAGGAATTGATCGCAGGGACCAAGCTTTTCCTGCCGGTCTTTACTCACGGGGCACTGTTTTCTTGTGGCGACGGACACGCCGCGCAAGGCGATGGCGAAGTTTGCGTCACCGCGATTGAAACCGCTCTCGAAGGAACCTTCCGTTTGACTGTGAGAAAGGATCTGGGCTTTGCCTATCCCCGGGCTCAAACGCCCACTCACCTGATCACCATGGGTATGCACGAAGATCTGGATCGCTGCGCAGAAATGGCGCTGCGGGATATGATCGCATGGATCGTGGCGCGCACCGGATTGGCACCGGAAGACGCCTATATGCTGTGTTCCCTCGCTGGCGACCTGCGAGTGACGCAAACCGTCAACGGCAACAAAGGCATACACATGATGATGGAGACTAAATTGCTGAATAGGAAAATCGGATGACTGAGGCCAACACACCCGTAAAGACCGCGATCGTGGGGTTGGGGATCATGGGGCGGCGCATGCTGGAGCATATGGTTCGTCACGATGGCTATGCGCCGGTATCGCTTTGGGATCCTGATCCCCAAGCCTGCGCGCTGGCACGTCAAATAGCACCCGGTGCCCTTGTTGAACACAGCGCTGAAGCGGCCATGGCCGCCGCAGATCTGGTTTACCTGTCCTGCCCCCCTGCCCCGCGCAAGGCCTATGCCCTTGCCGCCGCTGCCGCCGGCAAGGCAGTTTTTTTGGAAAAACCGTTGGGTGTTGATATCGCGGAAAGCGAAAATCTGGTCGCAGAGCTGGCGGCCTCTGGCGTGCCCGCAGCCGTTAATTTCACCCAAGCCGCCGGTGCCGCCCTGACCGATGTGTCACACGCTGCAAAAACAGGAGCATTGGGTGACCTGATCGGTGCCGATATCGTGGTAACCTACAGCGCGTGGCCACGTGCGTGGCAGCAAGCAGCCGATTGGCTTCGGTTCCGCGCAGAAGGGGGCATGACCCGCGAAGTGATCTCGCATTTCCTTTTCTTTTCCGAACGAATTCTCGGGCCATTATCCGTGGTTTGGGCGCGCCCATCGTATCCCGAAGATACCGCGCTGTGTGAAACCCATCTTCTGGCGCGGCTTGAGACACAAGACGGCTGCGCCGTTAGTATCATGGCCAGCGTCGGCGGCGCGCAACCCGACCGCCAGGAATTGACGATAAAGGGCAGCGCAAAAAGTCGCCGCATAACCGAATTCTATGTGGATGCTGTTTCAGATGGCAGCGAATTTTCTGAGATCGGCACGCGCCCCCAAGACCCCAGAGCCGTTAGCCTCAAGGCGCAATTGGATGACATGCTCTTGTGTATGGCAGGAAAACCGAACCGTCTCGCCACGCCAGAAGAAGCGCTGCGCGTTCAAAAACTGGTAGAAGCGATGTTGCGGGATTGAGCCAGGAATCTGCCGCCTCGCCCGGTGCAGGGCGGCACCTTCACAATCGCCCCCTTCTGCCGAAGCCAGTTCGGCCCCAAAACAGAATTCAAGACCAGCTTTGGGCAGGCATTTAAAATTTATTCTTCAATTCGAGGAAGTGGTGAGCCGTGCAGGATTCGAACCTGCGACCCACTGATTAAAAGTCAGTTGCTCTACCAACTGAGCTAACGGCCCACTCCTGGGATCATCGGCAAATGCCGGTCACCACGGCGGCGTAAGTATGAGAAGGTGCATCGGGGGTCAAGCCAAAAAAGGCCGAAAAATGCGCATGATGCTGGATTCATTTCAAGCTCCCCGATATACGGCCCGGCATGACACAAACGCGCGCTCTGACCTTGCCATTTATGAAGATGCACGGCCTTGGAAACGACTTTGTCGTTTTGGACGGGCGTGCCGGACATTATGACATCCCGTCTCATCTGATAAAAGCTATCGCTGATCGGCATCGGGGCGTAGGATTTGATCAACTGGCCGTCATCGCAACCGGCGATGATGCCGATGCCTTCTTGGAGTTCTACAACTCAGACGGATCGGAATCGGCAGCCTGTGGGAATGCCACACGCTGCATTGCGCGTCATATCATGGATGAAACCGGCAAGGAGTCGCTTCGCTTGCGCACGCGGCGGGGGATGCTCCATGCCGTCGACCGAGGCCGCGGTCTCACTTCGGTCAACATGGGGCCGCCACAACTGGATTGGCAGTCCATTCCCCTTGCCGAAGAGGTGGATACATTGGAATTGCCAATCGAAGGCAGCCCCGTAGCCACGGGCATGGGCAACCCTCACTGCACCTTTTTCGTCCCTGACGCCGAGGCTGTTCCCCTCGCCGAATTCGGCGCGCGTTATGAACACCATCCTCTCTACCCGGAACGCACCAACGTGCAGGTTGCCCAGATCACCGGGCCGGACAGATTGCGCATGCGAGTCTGGGAGCGCGGTGTTGGCATCACCTTGGCATCCGGGTCGTCATCCTGTGCGGTGGCGGTCGCGGCGGCGCGCCGCGGGTTGACGGGGCGGCGCGTGACCATCGACCTTGATGGCGGCAGCCTGGACATTGATTGGGCCGAAGACGGCGTTTGGATGACCGGGGGCACAACCCATGTCTTTTCCGGCAGCTTCACATCAGATTTCCTTCAGGCCGCCGTTTCATGAAACCGCCGGTTTTTTCCACGCTGGGCTGCCGCTTGAATGCCTATGAGACCGAAGCCATGAAGGAACTGGCCGAGCAGGCCGGAATCTCTGACGCGGTTGTCGTGAACACCTGCGCGGTAACCGCAGAAGCGGTGCGCAAGGCCCGACAAGAGATTCGTAAATTGCGCCGCACCCACCCCGAGGCCAAGCTGATCGTCACCGGCTGCGCGGCACAGATTGACCCCGAGAGCTTTGCCAAGATGGACGAAGTCGACGCGGTCATCGGAAACACCGAAAAGATGCAACCACAGACATGGGCCGCCCTGTCTCCGGACTTCGTTGGGAAAACCGAAGCTGTCTTGGTCGACGACATCATGTCGCTCGAAGAAACAGCGGGACACCTGATTGACGGTTTCGGCACCCGCAGCCGCGCCTATGTTCAGGTTCAGAACGGGTGTGACCACCGATGCACGTTTTGCATCATCCCTTTCGGGCGCGGCAATTCTCGGTCTGTTCCGGCGGGCGTCGTTGTTGACCAGATCAAGAGACTGGTGCAGCGCGGCTACAACGAAGTCGTCCTGACCGGGGTGGACCTGACCAGCTGGGGTGCCGATCTGCCGTCCACACCGCGCCTTGGCGATCTGGTGATGCGGATTCTGAAACTGGTGCCCGATTTACCCCGGATGAGAATTTCATCTATCGATTCGATTGAGGTTGATCCGGCTTTGATGGAGGCAATCGCGACAGAACAACGGTTGATGCCGCACTTGCACCTGTCGTTGCAACACGGCGATGACATGATCCTCAAGCGGATGAAACGTCGCCATCTTCGCGATGACGCTATTGCCTTTGCCCAAGAGGCCCGTCGCCTGCGTCCCGAAATGACATTCGGTGCGGATATCATCGCCGGCTTTCCTACCGAAAGCGAAGAGATGTTCGAAAACTCTCTGAAGCTGGTCGAGGAATGCGATCTGACATGGCTGCACGTTTTCCCCTATTCCCCACGGCCGGGAACACCTGCCGCGCGGATGCCGCAGGTGGATGGCAATCAGATCAAGGAACGCGCCGCGCGATTACGGGCCGCAGGGGTATCGCAGGTCACGCGGCATCTGAACGATCAGGTCGGACGGGATCACAGCGTTCTGATGGAGAATGCCCGCATGGGCCGGACCGAACAATTTACCGAAGTCCGCTTTGCCAAGGATCAAACCGAAGGTCAAATCGTCCAGACCCGAATAACTGGCGTTGGCAATGGTGTCCTGCTAGCCTGACACAGCATAACAATTGCCATAAAGCACATAGCGCGGCAAACTGTCGTGCATGACACGCATAGCGCCCCGAACCTCCTCTGATCTGCCACGCGCGGGTTTTCTGGCCCTTGCCTCTGATGAATTGCATGCTTTGTTTGGAACGTTGGCCAAACCGATCAGCATCGCCGATGGTGAAATCCTGTTCCACGAAGGTGACAAGGGTGAAGCCCTGTTTGCAGTCACAAGCGGTGCGTTGGAAATTTCGGTGCTGTCCAGCGACGGACGCAAGCTGTCTCTGGATGTCATGAAATCCGGTTCCGTTCTGGGCGAAATCGCGCTGTTCGATCAGGGGCCCCGCACCGCGACGATCACCGCGCTTGAACCCAGCACATTGTTGATGGTCAAGGCGGGCGATGTTCTTGATGCAGTGGAGCGCCAACCGCTTCTGGCCTTGGATCTGGTGCGGCTGGCGGGCCAGCGGATGCGCTGGATGAATCAGCAACTGAGCGAACAGGTGTTCCTCCCACTTCCAGCGAGGCTGGCACGCAAGATCATCTATCTGATGAATGGCGTCCCTGAGGGGCAAAGCCTTGCCTTTTCTCAGGGAGAATTGGCCGATTTCGTGGGCAGCACCCGAGAAGCCGTGTCCAAGACCCTGTCGACGTGGCGCAAGGCGGGAATCGTTTCCCTGTCACGCGGGCGCCTGCGGGTCGAAGAAAGCGAAGCCTTGGAAATGATGGCCGGAATAGACGCAAAAAAATCTGCCTAGTGTGAAGCCGTTCACATACGTGTCATGCGATTCGTTCTAATGTGAGTTCATTATCGGTGATCGCGAAGAGAACCAGAATTTTTAAGCGGAGCCGAACAAGGCAATTTTAAACGATTGGGTCATATCGGTTATCAAAGGTCGGATTAGTTCCGTGGTTCGACCAGACCGGATGCCCCTACTGTCGGCCCCCTAGTCCGGCAGATTTTTAAAGCCCCCGCGTTTCTTCCGGAACGCGGGGGTTATTTATTTCAGCTTCACTTTTCAGGCCATCACGAAAAAAACCGCGGCCCCAGGGCCGCGGTTCATTACTTTCAAACAATTCGCCGGAACGGCTTAGCTTGTCTTTTTACCCTTGAGAGGCGCCCAGATCCGCTTGTTGGTCAGATAAAGCAGGACCGAAAGAAGTGTCAGGAAAAGCACGCCGACAAAACCGGCCTGCTTGCGCGCCATCATCTTGGGTTCGGCCGTCCACATCAGGAATGCGGAAACATCGGCAGCCAGATGGTGCACGTCGTTGGCGTGGCCATCGGCAAATTCCACCAGTTCATCGGACAACGGCGGCGCCATCGCAATCCATCCTCCCGGGAACGCAGTGTTCTCGTAGAAGATGGTACCTGCTTCTTCCTTTTCCTCGCCGGTATACCCCGACAGCAAGGAGGCGATGTATTCTGCGCCACCCATGCCTTTGAAAAGCTGGTTCAAGCCCAGACCATAGGGGCCATGGAAACCGGCACGGGCCTTAGCCATCATGCTGAGATCCGGTGCCGTCTCCAGCCCGGAGCCGGGGAAGTGGTCGGTCGGCTTGGCCGGGCGGAGGTCATCCAGCTCGGGGTCGTACACTTCGTAGAATTCGGCATAAGCACGTACCTGATCAGCAGGCAGGTTCGGGCCACCTTCATCGGCGAGTGTGCGGATTGGAACCTGCTTGAGCCCATGGCACGCCGCACAAACCTCAGTATAGATCTGCAGGCCGCGCTGAAGCTGGTTCTGGTCAAAGCTGCCAAATGGTCCTTCGAATGAGAATTCAAAGTCCTCAACATGGCCGGCCCCACCGGCTGCCATGGCGGCACCCGGTGCAATCGCAATCGCGGCAATGGCGCTGACGAGAAGTTTCTTGAACATGATTGTCAGTCCTTTTCTTATTCAGCGGGCGTCGACTGAGACGCTTTGCCATAATGCGCATCGAAGTCTTCTTCGATGGTCGCAGGCTGCGGCAGCGGTTTTTCGATCACGCCGAGCAGCGGCAGGATCACAAGGAAATATGCGAACCAGTAAGCCGACGCGATAAGCGAGAAGCTGGCGTAGGGTTCTTCAGCAGGCATGGCACCCAGCCACATCAGCGCAAAGAAGTCGATGACCAGAAGCCAGAACCACCACTTGAACATGGGGCGATACCGGCCCGAACGCACCGATGACGTATCCAGCCACGGAGCCAGAGCCATTGCGATGATGGCACCGAACATTGCGATGACACCAAAGAACTTTGCGTCAACAATGCCACCGGTGATGAACGATGCAAACTGCACAACCCAGACTTCCGAGGTAAAGGCGCGCAGGATCGCGTAGAACGGCAGGAAGTACCATTCGGGCACGATATGCGCAGGCGTCACCAGCGGGTTCGCTTCGATATAGTTGTCGGGGTGACCCAAGTAGTTCGGCATGAAGCCGACGATCGCCCAGAATACGGCCAGAATGACGGCCAGCGCGAACAGGTCCTTGATCACGAAGTAGGGCCAGAACGGAACGGTGTCCTTGGCCGCCTCTTCCTTGGACCCACGACGAACATCAACACCGGTGGGGTTGTTGTTGCCAGTGGTGTGGAACGCCCAGATATGCACGATCACAAGGCCCGCAATAACGAAGGGCAGCAGATAGTGCAGCGAGAAGAAGCGGTTCAGCGTGGCATTATCCACTGCAGGTCCGCCCAACAGCCACGTCTGGATCGCCTCACCGATGAACGGAATTGCGCCAAACAGGCCGGTGATCACGGTCGCGCCCCAGAAGGACATCTGACCCCAGGGCAACACATACCCCATGAACGCCGTTCCCATCATCAGCAGATAGATGAGCATGCCGATAATCCATGTGATCTCACGCGGGGCCTTGTAGGACCCATAGTAGAGACCACGGAAAATGTGGGCATAAACAGCGACAAAGAACAATGATGCGCCATTCATGTGAAGATAGCGGATCATGTGCCCGCCGTTCACGTTGCGCATGATGTGTTCAACGCTGGAAAACGCCAAATCGACATGCGGCGTGTAATGCATCACCAGCACAACGCCTGTGGCGATCTGCAGGGCAAGACAGAAGGTGAGAATGATACCCCAGATCCACATCCAGTTCAGGTTCTTGGGCGTGGGGATCATGATCGTGTCATACAGCAGACCAACGATGGGAAGGCGCTTGTGAAGCCACTTCTCTCCGTTCGTTGTCGGCTCGTAATGATCGTGCGGAATTCCGGACATCAGCGCGTTTCCTTATCCCAGTTTGATCGTGGTCTCGTCGACGAACTCGGCGACGGGAATGTGAAGGTTCTCAGGCGCGGGGCCTTTGCGGATACGTCCGGCGGTGTCGTAGTGCGACCCGTGGCACGGGCAGAACCAGCCGTTGAACTCACCCGCGCCATCGCCCAGCGGCACACAACCAAGGTGGGTACACACGCCCATCATCACCAGCCATTCGCCTGCTTCGTCGAGCGAACGGTTCTGGTCGGCGGCGTCAGTTCCGGGTTTGTTGGGGTTTTCAGAGGCAGGATCAATCAGCGCGCTGAGTTCGACAGCGCGGGCTTCGTCAATCTCTTCCTGCGTGCGGCGGCGGATGAACACCGGCTTTCCCAGGAATTTGACGCTGATCTGGGTGCCTACTTCGACACCGCTCACATCAACGCGGATGGACGAAAGCGCCTGAACATCTGCGGACGGGTTCATCTGGTTGACCAGCGGCCAAACGGCGGCCCCTGCGGTAACAGCACCTGCGCCAGCCGTGGCGTAGTAGAGGAAGTCCCTCCGGGTGCCTTCGTGATCTTCTGCGTGCGACACGAGGTTTTCTCCATTTCTGGGCCGGCAAAGGCCAATGCAATTGCGTATAGGGCGCGTGCACGCGCCTACCTCCGGCGCGTATTTAGCGAGGTGTTTCAGGCGCGTCCAGCCATCTTGGCCGCGCAAGTAGTCGCAGGGGCGATCTCTTTTCTTGTCAGAACCCGTTTTTGCAGCCGACTAAAGCACCGCCAGCCCCCAAATCGGGCTAGCCGGCGGGCGGAGCCGTCGCGGCAAAGTCTGCCCGCGATTCGAAACCAGTATACCAATCGGCCAGCGCCTCGTTCCCCGCGCGCCAGTTTCGCGCGCCGTGTCGAAAATCAACATAGCCCAGCGCGCAGGCCAGCGCGATCTGCCCCATGTCCAATGGCCCGGCAAGATGGCTCATCCAACGTTCGTTGACGGCGGTGCAAGCGCGGGCGATCTTGTCCCACTGGCCGTCGACCCATTCAGGCCACTGCTTGTCTTCGGGGCGCAGGCGGGCTTCATACGTCATCGCAAGGGCAGCATCCAGAATTCCGTCTGCCAAAGCCTCAAGCGTCAGGACATCCCAGCGGCTATCCCCCTGCGGGTAAAGCCCACCCTCCCCGGCCGCATCAAGATAAGCGCAAATCACACGGCTGTCGAACAAGGTCGGGCCATCCGGACGTTCCAGTGCGGGCACCTTGGTCAACGGGTTCTTGGCCAGCAGGTTGGACGCCGGCGCAAGAGGCGTCCCAGCTGTATCGACAAGCGCGACGCGATCAATCTGACCGGTATGATGCAGCACCATCATGACTTTGCGCACATAAGGCGAAGTCGGACTGTAGTAGAGCTTCATTGGTTTTTCCCCTGTGAGTTGCCGGAACGTTAGGCCGCGGAAAACATTCCTGCAAGCGTCCAGGTATCTACCCCAGATAGGTAGCCAGCGCCGGTGGTGGGTCAGCAAGCACGGCCTGCGCATCGGGCAACAATACCGCGCGACCATCGGCGACAAGAATGAGATCTTCGGCAATGGCATGGGCATCCGCCGGATCATGCGACACCATCAAAAGCGTCGCTCCGGTCTGATCCAGGATTTTCCGCACAAGAGCCAGCATCTCTATACGCATAGCAGGCCCAAGGGCGGCAAAGGGCTCATCCAGCACAAGGATCGGGCGTTCCATCACCAAAACCCGCGCCACGGCAACGCGGCTTTGCTCTCCCCCGGACAGGGACGCAGGCTTGCGGTTTTCAAATCCGGTCAACCCGACCTGCGCCAACGCCGCACCGATCTGATCCTGGTTTTGCGGCGAGGGTTTCGCACCCCGCCCGAACCCAAGCGCAATGTTCTGCGCCACGTTCAGGTGTGGGAACAGATTGCCATCCTGAAACAACATGGCGATCGGGCGGGTGGCCGGTGGCATGCCATCCAATGCTTGCCCCTGCCATGTCATGCGGCCCGAATCCGGCGTCACAAACCCGGCCAAGGCCGCTACCAACGTGGATTTCCCGGCACCGGATGGCCCCATGATCACGACCCGGCGACCCGCCGGAATGCTCGCATCTGCGTTCAACCAGAATGCGCCTTGCCTTATCCGAAGATCATCAATCACCAGCATAGCGCCGCCCCAGTCCATCAAACAATGCGAAGGCTCCAAAAGACAAAAACGTCAAAAGCAAGCCCGCGCTCGCCGCGTCTTCCATACGGTACGCCCCCATCAGGCGTGCCATCTGCAGTGGCAGCGTTGCCGTCTCCGGATCCGCGAACAAGACAACCACCCCCAGATCCCCCATCGACAGTGCCGCGGCCAACCCCGCGCAAAACCCTAAGCGCCCAGCAAGCCGGGGCAGCAGCACTACCCGCACAAACGCCATCCCCGTCAAACCCAGCGACACTCCCAGCCTGCCATAGCTGGCCAAACAATCACGCACTGCGGGAATCAGAACCCGCGCCGCGAACGGCAGCGCCATCAACGCATTCACCACGACAGTAACCGGCAAGGCCAGCGTCGCCGGATCAATCCATGGATTGATCATGATGAACAGGCCTGTGCCGATTACCAGCGGCGACGCGACCAAGCCAACAAGCCCGGCAAGCTCCACCGCGGTTCCCCGTCCAAGTGCAGCCCGCACAGCGATCGGCAGGGCAAGGGAAATGGTCAATGCAGTGCTTGCCAACGCCACGGATACAGAGGCCGCCGCCGCCCACCAGACCGCTTCGGGCAACCTCAGAACACCTGGCAATGCATGACCAAAGTAGGACGCCAGTGGCACGAGCAGACCAAGAACCACAGAGGTGATGGCCACCCCGTCCAAAACGCGCGGTCCGACCCCGTTGACACCCCAGATCGTCAAAGGCCGATCAAGACCGCCACCGAACCCATCCTGACGCGACAACCCAAGCGCCGCAATGACGATGGCCAGTGTCATGGTGATTTGAATCAGCCCCAAAAGAGCGGCGCGGCCTAAATCGAAATCAAAACGGAAGGCTTGGTAGATGGCCAATTCAATGGTCGTGGCCCGTGGGCCACCCCCAAGGGTCAGCGCAACCGCAAAGCTGGTGACACAGATCGACAGGATCACCGCAAATGCACCCGGTGCAAAACGCGCCAACATCGGGAATTCAATCACCCGCCAAATCTCGGCAGGACCAAAGCCAAGCTGTGCAGCCAAACGGAACCGTTCTGATGGGATGGAAAACCACCCTTGCAGCAAAAGACGTGTCGCAAGTGGCAAGTTAAAGAAGACATGCGCGATGACCACGCCATGCGCGCCATAGATCTGGAAAGGTTCGAACCCCGCCCAAACCATCGCGTGATTGAACCCGCCATTGCGCCCGAACACC
This sequence comes from Alphaproteobacteria bacterium, assembly GCA_030425395.1. GTDB lineage: Bacteria > Pseudomonadota > Alphaproteobacteria > Rhodobacterales > Rhodobacteraceae > JAUIAS01. The sequence goes on along the minus strand of JAUIAS010000018.1, from coordinate 49,664 downwards.
GACAATAACGCCATCACCGCCACCACAACGGGCAAAATAAACGGTGCGCCCAACAACGTGATTATAGCATTGCGCCCCACAAAAGACCGCCGCGCCAGCGCGCGCGCGACAGGGATGGCGAGGGCGGTGCTGATAAAGGCAGAGGCCAGAGCCTGCATAAGGGTGAACCGGATCGCAGCCCAATCAGCAGCAGAAAGGCCAACCGTGGCTTCGGCGCGACCAGCCACAGCCGCAAACGTCACGGCCACCGCGACAGCCAGAGCTATCGCGATGACTGTGCCGGATCTGCCGCTTAGCGGCTGAGCGCGGTCAGCCATTCGGCCAATGCGGCATCACGTACGGATGCGGCCTGATCGACTGGCACCATCAGCGCGCGCGGTGGTTTCGCCAGTGTTTCGAACCCTTTGGGCAACCCGTCCTCGGGCGTAACCGCCGGATACATCCAGTTTGTCGTCGGAATGATTGACTGGAACGCGTCGGAAACCATGAAATCAAGGAACCGAGCGACAAGCTCAGGCTGGTCTGTCGCAGACAAAGTGCCTGCAACCTCGATCTGCATGTAGTGGCCTTCGTCAAAAACGGCTGCTGCCTTTGACGCATCCTCTTCGGCAATCAAGTGATAAGCGGGCGAGGTCGTGTAAGACAGGACCATGTCCGCCTCGCCTTCAAGGAACAGACCATAGGCCTCGGACCAACCCTTGGTTACCGTAACGATGTTATCTGACAACCCTGACCAAATCGCGGGGGCCTGATCCCCGTAGGCCTCCTTGACCCACAGCAATAGCCCAAGACCCGGTGTTGAGGATCGGGGATCCTGAATGATGATCTTGGTATCGCTGTCGGCAAGCGCACGGAAATTCGACGGCACGTCTTTGCCCGCCTCATGGACAAAGGCAAAATAGCCCCAGTCGAACGGAACAAACGTGTCATCCGTCCAGTCAATCGGCAAATCGTAATCGGCCGTGACCGAATGGGTCGCAAACAGGCCGCTATCGCGCGCGGCGGCCATCAGATTTGTATCAAGGCCCAGAACGACATCGGCGTCGCTGCGCGCACCCTCAAGCCGCAAGCGGGCCAGAAGGGCAGCCCCATCGCCCGCGCCCACGAATTTCAGATCGCAACCGCACGTGGCTTCGAAAGCCTCTTCAACGGCGGGCCCGGGCCCCCAGTCGGAGACAAAACTGTCATAGGTATAGACAGTCAAAACGGGTGTTTCCGCCACAGCGATCGTGGCAGTCATCATACCCGCAGCAAATGCAAGATACTTCATTGGCATCCTCCTGTTGCGGCGAAAGGGCAAGGGTGGAGGCATGTCCAGAACCTTCCCTACGCCGGTGTTAGCCGGTTCAGGTTCAACGGGTTCGCTTGCGCATCTCAGCCATTTAAGGCACCCCGAGGCAGGGTTTATCTAGTGCGACGCAATGGGCTCCGCAAGGCAATTCCGCTTGAGGCACCGCTTCGGCAAGAGTATGGACCACGCAAGCGCAGAGGAGACCGCAGATGTCGGTAAACAGTTTCGGCCATCTCTTCCGGGTCACCACCTGGGGCGAAAGCCACGGGCCTGCCCTTGGGGCGACCGTGGATGGTGTGCCACCGGGCGTACCCATCGACGAGGCGATGATTCAGCACTGGCTTGACCGCCGCAAACCCGGCCAGAACCGCTTTACCACGCAGCGGCGTGAACCTGACCAAGTGGAAATCATGTCCGGCGTGTTTGAAGGCCAGACCACGGGAACACCCGTACAACTGATGATACGGAACACCGATCAACGGTCCAAGGACTACTCCGAGATCATGGACAAGTTCCGACCAGGACACGCAGATATCACCTATTTCCAGAAATACGGCATCCGGGATTATCGAGGCGGAGGCCGGTCGTCGGCACGCGAAACCGCGTCGCGGGTGGCTGCGGGTGGGCTGGCCCGCGAAGCGATCAAAGCCATGGCACCTGATATCCAGATTACCGGTTATATGGTTCAAATCGGCGAGCACAGCATTGATCGCACAAGGTTCGACTGGGACGAAATTGAAAACAACCCGTTCTGGACCCCTGACGCCAAGGCCGCAGAAGACTGGGCCGCTTATCTCGATGGGATGCGTAAATCTGGCAACTCTGTCGGTGCCGTCGTTGAAATCGTCGCACGAAATGTTCCGGCCGGTCTGGGCGCGCCAATCTATGGCAAGCTTGATACCGACCTTGCGGCGGCGATGATGTCAATCAACGCTGTCAAGGGTGTCGAAATCGGCGAAGGCATGGCCGCTGCATCCTTGACCGGGGACGCCAACGCCGACGAAATTTTTATGGGGAACGATGGGAAGCCTGTCTATTCATCGAACCACGCAGGCGGCATCCTTGGCGGGATCAGCACAGGACAGGATGTCGTTGTCCGCTTTGCTGTAAAGCCAACATCGTCGATCCTGACCCCCCGCAAGACAATCACCAAGACAGGCGAGGCCGCGGAAATCATCACCAAGGGTCGCCACGACCCCTGCGTAGGCATTCGCGCCGTTCCGGTTGGGGAGGCGATGATGGCTTGCGTCATCCTCGATCATCTGTTGCTGCATCGCGGCCAGATTGGTGCGAACCGTGGTCATATTGGCTAATCCGGTCTGAGGACAACTAAGGGATCTTTGCTGCGATCTGCGCGAGATTGATTTCGGGCGTCGATGAGTGCCAGCCTTGGGCATTTTGCCTCTGCTGCTTGGGGTTTGTAATGGCATCGCGTAACAAAGCGCATTGATCTTTCCAAGCAACAGGCGCAGGGTCCGGCTGTGTCTATTTCGTTAACATCGCATCGACCCGGCTTGGCCGTCGCGCTGAAACTCGGCGCAATTTTCCTGTTTGTCATCATGTCCGGGATCATCAAGGCCAGCTCTCAGGAGGTGCCACCGGGACAGGCGGTATTTTTCCGATCCTTCTTTGCGATCCCGGTTATCCTTACTTGGCTGGCCGCGCGTGGGGAACTGCGCCAGGGACTGATCACGCAAAAGCCCACCTTGCATGTGGTGCGCGGTGTAATTGGCACCACCACCATGGCGCTTACCTTTACTGGTCTGGGGTTGCTGCCCCTGCCCGAGGTGACAGCCATCGGTTTTGCCGCACCGATCTTTACCGTGATACTTGCAGCGATTGTTCTGGGAGAACGGATCAGGCTCATTCGCGTGTCTGCCGTTCTGATCGGGCTATGTGGCGTGATCATCATGCTCTGGCCGCGCCTGACCGGCGTAAACAACCTCGGAGATGGGGCCACGCTTGGCGCATTGCTTCTACTCGGGGCGACGTTCCTCAGGTCCGTCATCCAGATTCACGTTCGGCAGATGGTGGCAACAGAACACACGGCCGCAATCGTCTTTTACTTTTCGGTAACGGCTTCCGTCGTCGCCTTGCTGACGGTGCCCCTTGGTTGGGCCATTCCCGCTTTTGAATGGGTCATGCCCAGTAACCAGATGGTCGGAATGCTGATCGGAGCCGGGTGTCTGGGTGGGCTCGCGCAAATCCTGATCACATCCTCCTACCGCTTCGCTGGGGCGGCGATGCTGGCTCCTTATGACTACTCGTCAATGCTGTTTGCGATTCTGGTTGGATATCTATGGTTTGGCGAATTGCCGACGCTGATCATGCTGAGCGGGGCCAGCCTTGTGATTGCAGGGGGCGTGCTGGTTATTTGGCGGGAACGCCAACTTGGGATGGAGCGTGACAAGACCCGCTCCGTGACCGATCCCAAGGCCTGAAACCCAGCACAATATACAGACATGAAAAGGGGCGCTGAACGCGCCCCTTGAGCTTAACCTTTCATCCCGTCCCAAAAGGACTTGACGGAAGAAAAGAATGACTTTGCCTCGGGATTGTTATCCTCACTAAGGCGGTCGAACTCTTCCAGCAGTTCCTTCTGCCGAGAGGTCAGGTTGACGGGCGTTTCCACCGCAAGTTCGATGAACATGTCACCGGTGCCACCTCCTCGCAAAGCTGGCATCCCCTTGCCGCGCAGACGCATCTGACGCCCCGATTGGCTGCCCGCAGGGATCTGGATGCGGCCGCGACCACCGTCGATGGTGGGCACTTCGATGGATCCGCCCAGCGCTGCCTTGGCGATGCTGACAGGCACCCGACAGAACAGGTTGACCCCATCACGCTCAAACAGATCGTGGTCGGCCACCTCTACAAAGATATAGAGATCACCCGGAGGTCCGCCGCGCATTCCGGCTTCGCCCTCTCCAGCCAGCCGGATACGTGTGCCGGTTTCTACGCCCGCAGGTATGTTCACGCTGAGCGAGCGTTCCTTTTCAATCCGTCCGGCACCGCCACAGGCCTTGCAGGGGTTCTTGATGATCTGGCCCATTCCCGAACAGGTCGGACAAGTGCGTTCGACCGTAAAGAACCCTTGTTGAGCCCGGACTTTGCCCATTCCCGAACAGGTCGGGCAAGATGTCGGTTCGCTACCGCTCTCAGAGCCGCTGCCGCTACAAGAGGAACAATGCACCGCAGTGGGCACATTGATCGTTTTCTGAACGCCGGAAAACGCATCATCAAGCGAGACGCGCAGATTGTATCGAAGGTCAGAACCGCGTGCCGCACGACGGCCGCCACCACGACCCCCGCCCATGAAATCTCCGAACAGATCATCAAAAACATCCGAGAACGCGGATGAGAAATCACCGCCGCCAAAGCCGGCACCGCCAGCCCCACCAGGATGTTGGCCACCCGAGCCCATGCCGTTTTCAAATGCCGCGTGACCAAACCGGTCATACGCTGCCTTCTTGTCAGCATCCTTGAGAACCTCGTAGGCCTCGTTCGCCTCCTTGAAGAGAGCTTCGGATTCAGGGCTGTCCTTGTTGCGGTCAGGATGAAGTTCTTTGGCCTTGGTGCGGTAGGCTTTCTTGATCTCGTCCGCTGACGCGCCTTTCGACACGCCGAGGACGTCATAATAGTCACGCTTTGCCATAGGAATTCTCCTCAGGCGGAACGCAACGGGCCGGCCGGATGCCGGACCGGCCCGCTCGTGCCACTATGTCATGCCTCAGGCACGCTTGTTGTCATCAAGGTCTTCGAACTCGGCATCGACGATGTCATCGTCGGCACCCTGGGGCGCATCTGCCGCTGCCGGTTCTTCTTCCGATTCCTGACTGGCCTTGTAGATGGCCTCGCCCAGCTTCATTGCCGCTTCGGTCACGTTCTGGATGCCGGAACGGATCTTATCCGAATTCTCGGTTTCCAGCTCGTCCTTGAGCGCGGCAATGGCCAGCTCAATCGCTTCGATCGTAGTCGGATCAACCTTGTCGCCATGCTCTTCCATCGACTTTTCGGTGGAATGGATAAGGCTCTCGGCTTGGTTCTTGGCCTCGACCAGTTCCTTGCGCTGCTTGTCCGCCTCGGCATTCTCCTCGGCGTCCCGCACCATCTGGTCGATATCCTCGTCCGACAGACCACCAGATGCCTGAATGGTAATCTTCTGTTCCTTGCCGGTGCCTTTGTCCTTGGCGCTGACCGAAACGATACCGTTGGCGTCGATGTCGAAGGTAACTTCAATCTGGGGCATGCCACGCGGGGCAGGCGGGATGTTTTCAAGGTTGAACTGGCCCAACATCTTGTTGTCAGACGCCATTTCGCGTTCACCCTGGAACACCCGGATCGTCACAGCGTTCTGGTTATCCTCGGCGGTCGAGAAGACCTGGCTTTTCTTGGTCGGGATCGTCGTGTTGCGGTCGATCAGTCGGGTAAAGACACCACCCAGCGTTTCGATCCCAAGCGACAGAGGCGTCACATCGAGAAGCACAACGTCCTTGACGTCACCCTGAAGAACACCGGCCTGAATGGCCGCACCCATGGCGACAACCTCATCCGGGTTCACACCCTTGTGGGGTTCCTTGCCAAAGAACTTGGTCACCTCTTCGATCACCTTCGGCATACGGGTCATACCACCGACAAGAACGACTTCGTCGATATCCGAGGTAGACAGTCCCGCATCCTTGAGAGCCGCCGCACATGGCTTCATCGACCCTTTGATCAGATCACCGACAAGGCTTTCCAGTTTGGCGCGGGTCAGCTTCATCACCATGTGAAGCGGTTGGCCATTTGCGCCCATGGAAATGAACGGCTGGTTGATTTCGGTCTGCGAAGAAGAGGACAATTCGATCTTGGCCTTTTCCGCCGCTTCCTTGAGACGCTGAAGCGCCATCTTGTCGTTCGTCAGATCGACGCCATTTTCTTTTTTGAACTCTTCGGCCAGGTAATTCACGATCCGCATGTCGAAGTCTTCACCACCAAGGAACGTGTCCCCGTTGGTTGCCTTCACTTCGAACAGGCCGTCGTCGATTTCCAGAACGGTTACGTCGAACGTACCGCCGCCAAGGTCGTAGACCGCGATCGTCTTGGTTTCTTTCTTGTCCAGACCATAGGCCAGCGCCGCAGCGGTGGGTTCGTTGATGATCCGAAGCACCTCAAGACCGGCAATCTTGCCCGCGTCCTTGGTTGCCTGACGCTGGGCGTCGTTAAAGTACGCGGGCACTGTGATAACGGCCTGCGTTACGTCCTCGCCGAGATAGCTTTCGGCGGTTTCCTTCATTTTCTGCAGGATGAACGCGGAGATTTGCGAAGGCGAATACGTCTCGCCGCGCGCCTCGACCCATGCGTCGCCGTTGCCGCCGTCCACCAGGGTGAAGGGGAGGTTCTTCTTGTCTTTGGCAAGGTCCGCATCATCGAACCGCCGACCGATCAGGCGCTTGACGCCGAAAATCGTGTTGTCAGGGTTTGTCACGGCCTGACGCTTGGCAGGTTGCCCGACAAGACGTTCATTTTCCGAGAACCCGACGATGGATGGGGTGGTGCGTGCCCCTTCGGAGTTTTCAATTACGCGTGGCTGCGATCCGTCCATGATCGCAATACAGCTGTTGGTCGTACCAAGGTCGATACCAATCACTTTGGCCATTCTTCGATCCCTTCTTTACTTCAAGGCGATGTCCCGAAACCAAGACCCGTTTTGGCATCCCGGCTCCGCTTTTTTGGCGCGGACCGCATGGCCCGTCGCGCATCTCGGCGTATATAGTGGCGCAGTCAGAAGCCTGCAACCTCCCCGAACACGTAGTTTTTCGAAATCCTGATGCTTTTTGTTCCACCCCATGCCCAACGGAGCGCCAAACCATGACCCGCCTAGACGTTCGCGGCTTCCGAATTTTCAAGGATGATCTGTCCCCCAAGGATCAGGCAGCCATCGTCGATGCACTGCGCCACGTGCTGCGGGCCGCACCGCTGTTTCGTCCGGTAACGCCTTCTGGCAAACCGATGAGCGTGCGTATGACATCCGCAGGGAAATACGGGTGGGTATCAGACAAGAAAAACGGCTACCGCTATGATCCGCAGCATCCGTCAGGAGCGCCTTGGCCAGAAATCCCCAATAGCATCCTTGATATCTGGCACCGCCATGTCGAGCGGGAAAGACTGCCGGATTGCTGTTTGATCAACTACTACGGGGAAGGCACGCGCATGGGTCTGCATCAAGACAAGGACGAAGCCGATTTTTCATGGCCGGTTTTGTCCGTGTCGCTGGGCGATGACGCCTTGTTTCGCATGGGCGGACCCGCACGCGGCGGCGGTACGGAATCGGTCTGGCTTTCATCAGGGGATGTAGTGGTGATGGGCGGCGACGCGCGCCTTGCCTATCATGGGATTGACCGGCTCAGGTTCGGATCGTCGCGCCTGTTCCCCAAAGGCGGGCGCGTCAACCTGACCATGCGCGTTGTGGATTAGCGACGCGCATACCAACTCAGCGATGCAGAGCGACGCGTGTAGAATTCGGCCATCAGCCCAATCACGATAAATACCAGCGCCACAGTAAGCGCATATTCCCAGTTACTGTTGCGCGGTTCGTAATTGACAAAGGCATATCCACGCGACTGGTCGATGATATGGAACAGCGGGTTCCAGTCAAACATCGCGATCATGAAACCCGGCAAGGTGTTCGCCACGAACATCTTGCCCGATGCGATCATGTTCGCGCGTTTGTAAATCGTGGCAACCACCGAAACGAACGTCGGAAACCATGGCTTGAGAGACAGCAGAACCAATCCCAGCGACACGCCAACGAACCACGCCAGGATGAACATCAAGAACGTGCCCACGGCATCCTGAAATTCCAGCGGATTGATCGCGACATGATACCCGTAAAGGATCAGAAACAGGGACATGACCTGAATATAAAGCGCCCCAAGGGCCGCGGCACTGATCGCCACTATGGTATTCATCGGCGCGTGTTGCATCATCGCGCTAGTAGGGCCTTCGGCACCCATAACCGACCCCAATGCCTTGACGTTGGTCATGTAGAGGAAAATGCCCGTCATCAGGTAGAGCATAAAATCTCCCCTGATCGCGCCTGGACCCCGCAGGCCCAGCATCGAAAACATCACGTAGAATGCAGCGACGAAAATCACCATCTGCAACATGTTCACACCCAACGCCAAAAAGGCGTTGCCGTGCTGCTTTCTGACATCGCGGACAACCGAATGGAAGATGACTTCCATCATGCCGATAGCGACACTCAGCCTTGTCCTGCGCCTTACTTGATCGAACATTGCGGTTTTGGTCCTGTGACACTGCTGCGGACTTGGACGGACTTCTTGTTGTTCCGATGGTGTCAGAGCATAAGGGAACCCGACTGAAAATTCAATTAACCTCAGAACAAGGCATTATTATGGATAACGACCGTCTTGTCGCGGTTTTCAGGGCACTTGCGCTGGAAGCAGGCGAAAAAATCATGGAAATCTATGAGTCCGACGATTTTGAGATCAAATCCAAATCCGATGAAAGCCCCGTGACCGCAGCGGATGAGGCGGCGGATGCGTTGATTTCAGCCGGTCTGCGCGCCGAATTTCCGGATGTGCCTCTCGTTACCGAGGAACAGGCCGCCTCACACATGGTTAAAGGGAACACGTTCTTGATCGTTGACCCGCTGGACGGCACCAAAGAATTCATCAACCGCCGGGGTGATTTCACCGTCAATATTGCTCTGGTTGAGAATGGCGTTCCGACCCGTGGCGTCGTCTATGCACCCGCCAAACAGCGCATGTTCTACACACTTGCCGATGGTCGCACCGTCGAAGAAACCGGCCCATTCCATGCGAACACCACTGGCGAACAAATACCACTGGCCGTCGCAGCCCCGGATGACGGGGCGCTTATGGTGGTGGCCTCGAAATCCCACCGCGACCAGGCCACAGATGATTATATCGCGAAATACGCAGTGCGCGACATGACGAGCGCAGGATCGAGCCTCAAGTTCTGCCTTGTCGCTTCTGGTGAGGCGGAGCTGTATCCGCGTCTTGGCCGGACCATGGAATGGGACACCGCCGCCGGTCATGCGGTTCTTGCCGGTGCCGGCGGTGCGGTTGTCCGTTTTGACGATCACACCCCGTTGACGTATGGCAAGGATGGTTTTGAAAACCCGTTCTTCATCGCTTATGCGCCCGGTGTCACACTAAAGGCAAACTGATGTCCGTTCTTGTTGTTGTTCCTGCCCGCTATGCCTCAAGCCGTTATCCCGGCAAACCGCTTGTGCCGCTCCGGGGTGCCACCGGAATATCCAGCACTCTGATCGAACGTTCTTGGCGCGCGGCACAGGCCGTTCAGGGTGTGGACCGCGTGGTTGTAGCCACTGATGACGACCGTATCGCGACGGCCTGCACGGCCTTCGGAGCCGAGGTTGTCATGACGTCAGTCGAATGCGGCAACGGCACGGAACGCTGCGCCGAGGCACACGAAAAACTGGGCAAGGGTTATGACATCGTGGTCAACCTTCAGGGCGACGCACCGCTGACGCCGGCTTGGTTCATCGAAGATCTGGTATCAGGCCTGCGTGCGGCTCCAAACGCGGAACTGGCAACGCCGGTCCTGCGCTGCGATGGCGAAACTCTCAACAACCTGCTTGCTGACCGCAAGGCGGGGCGTGTCGGCGGCACAACGGCGGTATTCGGCACTGATCGTCATGCGCTGTATTTCTCTAAGGAAGTGATACCCTTCACCTCCGCAACTTATGCCGAGCAGGCCGACACACCAGTTTTCCATCATGTCGGCGTTTATGCCTACCGGGCCGACACACTGGCCGATTATCCGTCATGGGATATCGGCCCACTTGAAACGCTTGAAGGGTTGGAACAGTTGCGGTTTCTGGAAAACGGGCGGCAGGTGCTCTGCGTCGAGGTCCAAGCCAACGGCAGGCAGTTCTGGGAACTCAACAATCCCGAAGATGTGCCCAAGATCGAAACGATGATGAAAACGATGGGATTGGAATGACGCCGCCCCCGGTCAGCCTGATAATCGTCAGCCGGGGGCGTCCTGCTGCACTTGCGCGCTGTGTCACCGCCGTCATGCAGCTATGGTATCGCCCCCTTGAGGTGATCGTGGTCGCCGATCGCGACGGCATCGCACGGGTGTCCGATCTGCCGACAGGGGCAAGCGTCAAACAGGTTCGGTTCGAAGAGGCGAACATCGCGCGGGCACGAAACGCCGGCATCGCGGCGGCCTCGGGTCAAATCATTGCCTTCATAGATGACGATGCAGTGCCTGAACCATCATGGCTCAATCATCTGGTGGCTCCGTTTTCAGATCCAGCAGTCGCCATCGTGGGCGGTTTTGTCAAAGGCCGAAACGGGATTTCGTGGCAATGGCAGGGCCGCAGTGTAGACGCTTGGGGCCACACACACGAGATCACAACCAAAGGGTCTGAACCGCTACGCGTGGCGCAAGAACCCGGCCACGCCCTCAAGACCGAAGGCACCAATATGGCGGTTCGTGCCGGTGCCCTTCGCAATTGCGGTGGGTTTGATCCAGCGTTTCAGTATTTTTTGGATGAAACTGATCTGAACCTCAGGCTCGCATCATTCGGGTTGGTCGCAGCCATCGCGCCTCAGGCCGTGGTTCATCACGGGTTTGCCGAAAACGAAACCCGCCAGCCAAATCGCGCACCGCGTGACCTGTTTCAGATCGGCGCCAGCTGGGCGGTGTTCCTTGCCAAACACTGCCCCAAAGACCAGATCGGAGCGCGTTGGCACGACATCCGACAGACCGAACGCAAACGTCTGATCGCCTATATGAGGGATGGGCGCGTGGACCTTTGGGATGTATCCGGCATTCTGAAAACTCTCGAAAACGGGTATGCGGAAGGATCGCGCCGCACCATCGTTCAGCAAGCCCCACCACTTCGCGGACCGAACGTAGATTTCCAACCGCTTGCCGCACCCGTCTCAATGGCATCCGAACGCCTTGAGGGCCGCCCGTGGAACCGTGGCACCCTTACCGATCGCGCCCGCGCAAAGGTTGCTGCAGGCAAGGTGGCAACGGTTATGGTGTTTTCCCCCACCACACTGTTTCACCGGGTGCGATTTTCTGACTTTGGCATATGGGAACAGACCGGCGGCCTGTTCGGCAAGAGCCTGCGGACCGATCCGATCTGGCGCTTTTGGCGATTTGGCGACCGGGTTAGGCGTGAATGGGCTCTTGCCGCACCCCGCCATCAGATGAAAAATTAGGACTGGCTGGGAAATCGGTGTATTTTGGGAACATCGCGACAATTTCGCTTGTCGATTGTCATGTTATTTCAACGGCGCTGACTGTAAGGTAACGGAAAAACTTAGGCACGGATTAAAGAGCGGGTAGGAGACGAGATGCCAAAAAAAGTTACAAAAGCGATTTTTCCGGTTGCAGGGCTGGGCACACGTTTCTTGCCAGCCACGAAATCTGTTCCAAAGGAAATCATGACGCTGGTGGATCGCCCGCTGGTGCAATACGCCATCGACGAGGCGCGCGCCGCGGGGATCAAGGAATTCATATTCGTGACCTCTCGCGGGAAAGGTGCGCTCGAAGACTATTTTGACCACAGTCCGATCTTGGAGCAGGAGCTGCGCAAGAAGGGCAAGGATGATCTTCTGGCCATTCTCAAGAATACCAACATGGACAGCGGCGAAATCGCCTATATCCGCCAGCACAAGGCGCTTGGCCTTGGGCATGCCGTCTGGTGCGCGCGACGTCTGATCGGCAACGAACCATTTGCTGTCATCCTTCCCGATGATGTGATCGCGGCGGAAAAACCCTGCCTTCAACAAATGGTCGAAGCGTATCAGGAAACCGGAGGCAACATGGTGGCCGCGATGGAAGTGCCGCCAGAAAAGATTTCATCCTATGGGGTTCTCGATGTCAAAGAGGACAAGGGATCAATTGTTTCGGTCAAGGGGATGGTTGAAAAACCCCCTGCAGATCAGGCCCCGTCCAACCTTGCCGTGATCGGTCGCTATATTCTGTCGCCGTCGATCCTGCAAAACCTCAACAAGATGAAGTCCGGTGCCGGTGGTGAAATCCAACTGACCGATGCCATCGCCCAGGAAATCAACAACCCCGACGGGCAGGGCGTGTTTGGCTACCGGTTCCGGGGGCAACGGTTCGATTGCGGCTCCAAGGCCGGTTTCCTTCAGGCCACTGTTTCCTTCGCCCTCTCACGCGCGGATCTTCGCGACGATCTCTATCGGTATCTTCAGGAAGTTGTCGAAATAGATCAAGCGGCGCAATAAGGCGATACCATGCGCAAAATACTCGTAACTGGCGGTGCCGGATACATAGGTTCGCATGCGTGCAAGGCGCTGCGCGATGCGGGTTGGCTTCCGGTTACCTTCGATAATCTGGTTACTGGCTGGGAAGAGGCTGTGAAATTCGGCCCGTTCATCAATGGAGACCTGCGTGATCGCGATGCGCTCGATCGAGCTTTTGCGGAGCACCAACCCCAAGCCGTGATGCATTTCGCAGCCCTCAGCCAGGTCGGCGAGGCGATGCAGAAACCCGAACTCTATTGGAACAACAATGTTCTGGGCAGCCTGACGCTGGCCCAAGCCGCCGTGGATGCAGGGTGCAAGGATTTCGTCTTTTCCTCGACCTGCGCGACATACGGTGAACACGACAACGTGGTTCTGGACGAAAACACACCGCAACACCCGCTGAACGCCTATGGCGGGTCGAAGCGGGCGGTTGAGGATATTCTGAACGATTTCGGTGCTGCGCATGGTCTGCGGCACGTGATCTTCCGGTATTTCAACGTGGCCGGCGCCGACCCTGCGGCAGAGGTTGGTGAGTTTCATATTCCCGAAACACACCTGGTTCCGCTGGTCATTCAGGCCGCAGAAGGCAAACGCGGCGCACTAACCGTTTTCGGAACAGATTATGACACACCGGATGGAACCTGTATCCGTGACTATGTGCATGTATGCGATCTGGTCGATGCACATGTTTTGGGCCTGAACTGGCTGCGCGACGGCAAGGGATCGCGGGTATTCAATCTGGGCACAGGGTCCGGGTTTTCGGTCATGGATGTGATCAACGCGGCCGAGGGCGTGATGGGATGCCCTGTCCCCCACGAAATTGGTGAACGCCGGGCGGGCGACTGCACGCGCCTCGTCTCCGGTTCGGTGCGGGCGCGGGACGAACTTGGCTGGATGCCAGAACGCTCGGACATGACACAGATGATCGCTGATGCTTGGAGATGGCACCAAACTGGGCACTATACCAAATAGGCCACAACAGGCGCTGATACTCGATATCACGCGTATGATCCGGCGCGTGGGCCGGGCGGCGACGGGCGTGGACCGCGTCGAACGTGCTTATTTCGAACACTTTCTGTCGCGCAGTTGTCCGGTGTTTTTCCTGTGCCGCACGTCACTTGGTTTTGTGCTGCTCGACCGTGACGGCGGTAATGCGCTGCAGCGGCGGTTGGATGGCCAGGTTCCCTGGGGCGCAATAGATCGGACATCACGGATATTTTCGCGCACCACGCCCGAGATCAAACAAGCCGAGAGCGATCTGCGCAGGCTCTGCACCGCACGCACGATACCATTGGGACTGGCGAAGATGCTGCGCGCGCATTTGCCGGATCGGGCCGCGTATTACAACGTCGGGCACAGCAATCTTGGGCGACTGAGCCTGCCCGCCATCAAACGGGCAGGCGTAGACATCAACGTACTGATTCATGACGTTATCCCACTGGAGTTTCCCCAATTCCAGAGGCCGGGCACCGTCAAGACATTTCGAAAACGTCTGCTCATGGCCCAGCGCCACGCCACAAGGCTGGTGTTTAATTCCACCGACACGCGAAACCGAACCGAAGCCATTCTCGCTCAATCCGGCACGGTTCCGCCGTGCGTCGTGGCGCATCTGGGGGTCACACTGCCCAAGGCTGCCGGGGCAAGCTCTCTGCCGCGCCCGGATCGCCCCTATTTCATCACGCTTGGCACGATAGAGCCACGCAAGGCGCATGGCCTTCTTTTGGATGTCTGGGACGCGATGACCTCCGACAGAGGCCCGGAAAATGTGCCGCTTCTGTTGATCTGCGGTGCACGCGGGTGGAACAATGAAGCTGTCTTCAAACGGCTGGATGCAATGCCTGCGGGCGCACCTGTGAAAGAACTGCCAGATCTGGACGATGCCACGATTGCCGATTTGCTATCAGGCAGTCTGGGCTTGCTGTTTCCAAGCCACGCCGAAGGGTTTGGACTCCCCCCGATCGAGGCCGCTGCGTTGGGTTGCCCGGTGGTTTGCCGAGATCTTTCGATATATCGTGAAATCTTGGGGAACATTCCCGTTTACGCCGAAAGCGACGACCGTTATTTATGGCAATCAATCGTTGAACATCTCGAAGCAGATGACAGGGCGACATCCGCCCGGAAGAATGCAGATGAATTTGTCCCACCCGAGTGGGATGATCATTTCAACGCAGTCTTAAGCTCCGGCGAATAAATCCGTCAGGGTTGACTGCAACTTGAGGCAAGAAGGGCACCGCGTTGGGATTTCTCAGCACCTATCGCCTCCGACTCCAGCGCAAGCGCTGGCTTATCCGCGCGTTTCGCAAACGCCGCGAACTGAAACCTCATTCCCTGCGCACGGACAACATAGGAGACGACGATCTCTTGTTGTTCTGCACACAACGCAACGAAAAGGTGCGTCTACCCTATTTCCTGGACTACTATCGCAGGATGGGGGTCAATCACTTCCTGATTGTGGACAACGACAGCACCGACGGATCGCTTGAATACCTTGCGCGGCAACCCGACGTGTCGGTCTGGCACACCAAGGCCAGCTACAAGCGGTCGCGCTTTGGTGCCGATTGGCTGAACTGGCTGGCGCGCAAATACGGCTGCAACCACTGGTGCCTAACTGTCGACCCGGATGAATTCCTTGTTTATCCGTTTTGCGATACGCGGCCCCTGCGGGCGCTGACGGATTGGTTGGACGCGTCCTCGATCAAATCATTTTCCGCTATGCTTCTGGATACCTACCCCAAGGGGCGTCTGGATGATCAACCCTATAAGGAAGGGCAGGACCCGTTCGAGATCGCGAATTGGTTCGATAGCGGGAACTACTCTATCAAACGCAACAAACGGTTTGGCAATCTTTGGATCCAGGGTGGTCCCCGGCGCCGAATGTTCTTTGCCGACAAACCCGAACTTGCCCCTGCGCTGAACAAGGTTCCTCTGGTTAAGTGGAACCGGCGCTATGCCTATGTCAGCTCGACCCATATGCTTTTGCCACGTGGGCTGAACCTTGTTTACGACGAATGGGGGGGCGAAAAGGCCTCAGGCATTTTGTTGCATGCCAAGTTCCTCGATACGTTTTCGGAAAAGGCGCGTGAGGAGCTTGATCGCAAGCAGCACTATTCGGCCTCTGTTGAATATCGCGCCTATGCCGAAAGCCTGACCCAGAACCCGGAGTTGTGGTGCCGGTGGTCCGAGAAATACATCAATTGGCGCCAGCTTGAGATTTTGGGGCTCATGTCCAAGGGGAACTGGGCGTGACTGTCGGCATTCTCATGCTTGTGCATACCGCTCTGGATCGCGCCGAACAGGTCGCGCGGCACTGGACGGCAAGCGGCTGCCCGGTGGTGATCCATGTGGATCGCAAGGTGCAACGCAGCGTCTATCGCAGGTTTGAAAAATCCCTCTCAGACAACACGTTGGTGCGGTTTTGCCCGCGTCATTTCTGCGAATGGGGAACGTGGGGCATAGTTGCCGCCACACAGGCCGCAGGCGACATGATGCTTGCAACATTTCCTCAGGTCAGCCACGTCTACCTTGCCTCAGGATCATGCCTGCCTCTGCGACCGGTTTCGGAACTCAAGGCATACCTGAACGCACATCCGCGCACGGATTTCATTGAATCCGCGACCACCGCAGATGTGCCATGGCCGGTTGGCGGACTGGACCAGGAACGCTTTACCATGCGCTTCCCCTTTTCATGGAAGACGCACCGCAAGCTCTTTGACATGTATGTTTCTTTCCAACGCAAGATTGGATTCAAACGCCGCATTCCCCCCGGCATCGTTCCCCACATGGGAAGCCAGTGGTGGTGCCTCACGCGCGAAACGCTCTCCGCGATCCTGAACAGCCCGGATCGGGAAATGCATGATCGGTATTTTCGCCGCGTTTGGATCCCGGACGAGGCATATTTCCAGACATTGGCCCGCGTCTATTCCAGCGATATCGAAAGTCGTTCTCTGACCCTGTCCAAGTTCGATTTTCAGGGCAAACCGCATATCTTTTATGACGACCACCTTCAGCTCTTGCGACGCTCGGATTGCTTTGTCGCGCGCAAGATCTGGGCGAAGGCGAACAGGCTTTATGACGCGTTCCTGTCGCGCGATCCGGTTGAAGCCAAGAGAACTGAACCGAACCCCGGCAAGATCGACCGAATCTTTGCCAAAGCCGTCGAGCGGCGCACACGCGGGCGGGCTGGGTTGTATATGCAAAGCCGGTTTCCGAATGAAGATTGGGAAAACGGCATAACGTGCGGGCCCTATTCCGTCTTCCAAGGTTTTGCCGAACTGTTCGAGGACTTTGAAGGCTGGCTTGCCAAGACGACGGGAACCCGCGTGCATGGTCACCTCTATGCCCCGGATCGCGCCCATTTCGCGGGCGGTCAAAGCATGATCAATGGCTGTATCAGCGACAGTGCCGCGACCCGCGACTATGAACCCCGTATGTTCCTGTCCAACATGATCTGGAACACGCGTGGTGAGCGGCAGTGTTTTCAATTCGGACCTGAAGACAATCAGAAAATCAGCTGGATGATCGCCAAGGATCCCAATGCCCAGATTTCTGTTATCTCCGGTGCTTGGGCGGTAAAGCTATCGCGTTCACAAATCAAATTCGCCGATGTCCGGGCCGAAGCCGCGCGGCTTCAGCGGATCGAATCCAAGCATCTCGATGTCTTGCGCTCAATCTATTCCAAAGCGCGCATCCGCATATGGACGATGGCCGATTTCGTCGAAAGCCCGATGGAACCTCTTCAGACGATCGTGGACGAGATCGGACAGACAAAGGGCAAACGCCTCACCGAGGCCCCGCGGATGGTGAATCTGGAGGGGTTTGGCCAGTTTCTGCAAAACCTGAAGAACCAGGGGATGCACCCCTATCTCATGGGAGATTTTCCGGTAGAAGCCACTCGCTCCTCGGATACGCCAGAGCCGCCACGTCGCCCCTACCTCATAAAGAAATGATCTAATGGACCGGCCTTTTGATTCCTTTGTTGTGTTCGCGGAGATGCGCACCGGCTCAAACTTTCTGGAAACGAATCTGAATGCATTTGCGGGGATCACTTGCTATGGCGAGGCGTTCAATCCCCATTTTATCGGCTATCCCAATTCGACAGAAATCCTTGGGATCACACAGGAACAGCGAGACAGTGACCCCGAGTCACTGGTGGGGCGAATCCGCGAACATCCGGGGACACTGGGCGGATTTCGTTACTTTCACGACCACGATCCCCGCATCCTTGATGACCTTTTGGCAGATCGGCGTTGCGCAAAAATCATCCTGACCCGCAACCCACTCGACAGTTTTGTGTCGTGGAAGATTGCGCAACAAACCGGACAGTGGAAGCTGACCAACGTGTCCAAACGCAAAGACGCACGGATCACGTTTGATGCGCCGGAATTTTCCCGCCATGTCGAGGCTCTGCAAGAATTTCAGATCCTCTTGCTAAACAGGCTGCAAACGTCCGGTCAAACCGCGTTTTACGTCGCCTATGAGGACTTGCAGGATGTGCAGGTGATGAATGGGCTCGCGCAATGGCTGGGCGTTCAAGACCGGCTTGAGGAGTTGGATCAAAGCCTTAAACGCCAGAACCCCGAGCCCATAACGAACAAAGTCAACAATCCCGACGAAATGCAGCGGGCCTTGTCGGATATTGATCGTTTCAACCTATCGCGGACCCCCAATTTCGAACCCCGCCGTGGACCGGGAGTGCCCACATGGGTGGGTGGCTGGAAAGCCCCTCTTCTATATCTGCCAATCCGTGGTGGCCCGGAGCCCGAAGTGAGCGCGTGGCTGGCCGGATTGGACGGCGTGTCTCCGAATGATCTGCCACGCCGGATGAATCAAAAGCATCTCAAACAATGGTTCGCCGATCATCCCGGCCACCGAAGCTTTACCGTGCTGCGCCATCCCTTGGCGCGTGCGCATCATGTGTTCTGCACGCGCATTCTGCCGGACACACCAGACGCGTTCACTCAGATTCGACGCAAACTGATCAACCGTCACGGATTGCCGATACCGCGCCACGGTCCTGACAAGGACTATGATCGCGATACACACAAGGCCGCGTTTGAAGGGTTCGTCAAATTCATCAAGGCCAATCTTGCCGGTCAGACGAATTTGCGAATTGACGCCTCGTGGTCATCGCAGGGGCAGGTTCTGCAAGGCTTTGCAGACCATCTGTCGCCCGATTACGTTCTGCGCGAAAACGACGCCGCAGAAGAACTGGCCCATATCGCCGAACGTTTGGGTCTTGAACCGCACACGCCCTTCAAGCCCGCAACCGGTCCGGGGCCATTCGCGCTATCCGAAATTTATGACGATGGGTTAGAGGCCGTTGCGCAAGACGCCTATGCCAAGGATTATGCAATCTTCGGCTTTGGCCCCTGGGGCGATCAGGCTGCCTGAACGGTGGTGGATTCCGTCAAGATTGTATAAAGGGTTCCCGGATCACGGTTCGCGCGCAGCTTGGCACAGATGGAACCCTGCCTGAGCGTGCGCGAAACCAACGCCAGTGCCTTGAGGTGTTCCACGCCAGCGTCTTCCGGTGCAAAAAGAGCGAAAGCGATATCGACTGGCTGCCGATCCACGGCACCAAAATCAATCGGTTTTTCCAAGACGACAAACGCACCGATCACGGATGAAATACCGTTGATCCGCGCATGTGGCAGCGCGACGCCATGGCCCACACCCGTGGGGCCAAGGCTTTCGCGTTCCAAAAGTGCCTCGACAACCGGCCCGCCATTAAGCCCGTGCGCAGCTTCTGCAAGATCGCCGATATCCTGAAACAGCCGTTTCTTGCTGGAAACGGTGGAAAGAACCTTTACGGCCTCAGGATTGAGGATCGTGGATAGCTGCATGAAGTCGGACTCCCTCAGACTGGTTGTGGCACCCGGATAGGTCGGATTATGGATCGATCCAGCCGATGTTTCCATCTTCGCGCCGGTAAACCACGTTCAACCCACTTTTTGTTTCGTTCTGGAACACCAATACCGG
The DNA here is from genome assembly GCA_030425395.1 of Alphaproteobacteria bacterium. GTDB lineage: Bacteria > Pseudomonadota > Alphaproteobacteria > Rhodobacterales > Rhodobacteraceae > JAUIAS01. Next base: position 30,113 of record JAUIAS010000018.1, on the reverse strand, counting down.
GGCGCCCCTTAGTTCCATTTGCATCACCGCTTCACCAACGCTGAGAGACGGGATTTTTGTCTCCATCTCCGCGATGATCATCGGCTGCAGGCTTTCCGGTTCGGCGTTATCGGCCGATTCCTCAGAGGCGAGGATATAGGAAGAAGCGCCGAAGAGTTCAACCGGTTCTACCCGGTTACGATGATGGTCTTTCAGGCGGCGCTTGTAGCGACGCAGTTGCTTCTCCATTTTTTCATTGCAGGCGTCGAACGCCGCATAGATTTCAGTTGCATGTGCTTTGGCCTGCGCGGTCAACCCGGTCGACAAGTGTACGGTTGCTTCGCAGACATATTCATGCGCGGAGCGGGAAAAAACGATGTTGGCGTCGGTCGGTCGTTCGGCATATTTATCCACCACCTGTCCCAGCTCCATTTTTACATGGGTCTGAAGGGCTTCGCCGATATCAATCTGTTTTCCGCTGATTTGGTAGCGCATGTGCTCTCCTTCACTTTGGTTTCGCGTGCAGGCACGGCGGGGACACCCCGCTGTTGTGTTGCCGGTTTACGAAACGGTCTTGGATACTGCAAAACGCCCAACGCAGACTTTGCTTCCAAACAGGAAAAGTCCGAACCAAAGCACGTTGGGGAGCAGTGTGTCCATAACCTCATTTGAGGCCACGAGAGTGGGTTGTGTCAATCAAAAGCCGCCACGCCGAGCGTGATTTTGCTAATCAAGCCACATCGGCACAGGTCAGGAAATACGGAAGTTGTCTCCAAGATAAACGCGGCGCACGTTTTCGTTTTCAACCACATCCGAGGGCGTGCCCGACATCAGAACCTGGCCATCGTTCAGGATATAAGCGCGATCCACAATTTCCAGCGTTTCACGTACGTTATGGTCTGTAATCAGAACGCCGATGCCGCGTTTCTTGAGATCCGCAACCAGATGCCTGATATCACCGACACTGATCGGATCGACCCCAGCAAACGGTTCATCCAGCAGCAGATACTTTGGATCGGCGGCAAGGCACCGCGCAATTTCCACGCGCCGCCGTTCCCCACCTGACAAAGCAAGCGAAGGCGCACGTCGCAGGTGTTCGATGGAAAAATCAGACAACAATTCCTCAAGCCGTTCGCGGCGTTTGTGCCGGTCCGGTTCAGCGATATCCAGAATTGCCTTGATGTTGTCTTCTACGTTCAAGCCACGAAAAATCGACATCTCCTGTGGCAGGTATCCGACCCCCAGCCGCGCGCGCCGATACATCGGCAACATGGTGACATCCTGACCTTCCAGTATCACACGCCCGGCCTCAGGAAACACCAACCCGGCAATCGCATAAAAGGTCGTGGTCTTGCCCGAACCGTTAGGCCCCAGAAGCGCGACAACCTCACCCCGCGACAACGACATCGACACGTCGCGGATCACCGTGCGTTTGCGAAAGGATTTGCGCAAACGCTCGATGCGGAGTCCGGGCTCAGAGTCCGTCAGTTTCAAATCCCGGTTGGTCATCAGTCCCCACCAGTATTGAGAAGCGTGCGCACACGCCCCGATATCCGGGCGCTTCCCGTGGTCAGATTCACGATCATTCGTTCGCCGGAAATTGTGCTCGGCCCTTGATTAAGAAGCACGTTGCCGGTCATCACGATGGTCCCGGAATCGATGGTGTATTCCGCTTTTTGTGATTCCGCCGCATCCGGCCCACTGACCAGCAGGACGCTACCGGTGGCATCCATTCGCGCAATCGTGCGCGCCTCCTGATCATAGACCACGTGCACGTTGTCCGCACTCAGACGCATTTCGCCCTGAACAACCAGAACATTGCCGGAAAAAGTGGCCTCGCCCGTGGCCTGATCGACCTCAAGATTGTCGGCGGTCACTTCGACGGGTTGCGATGGATCGGCTTTGATCCCACCAAACGAAACCTGCGTTCCCTGCGCCGAAACAGCAGTGAAAAGAACGAAACTCAGAACCAAACCGGACAGGATACGAAGCAAAAACACGGCTTATCTTTCATTTTGTTTGGGGTCGTATACCAGTTTCACCCCATTCTTGAAAAGCAAATGGACGTTTTCGCCCTCAGGGTTTGTTCGCAAGGACATGGTACCTGCCGTAATATCACCAATCGGGCCTTTGCCAATCACCTGATCCGGTGCATCCGCCGCAATGCGATTCAATGCAGTAACAAGTGTTTGTGTGCGCAAATCATAACCGTTTGCGGTTGTCAGATGCACATCACCTTCGAAGGTAACCGTTTCGTTCTGATTTTGCACTGTCCCGGTTTGCGCAGTCATCCAAAGCTCCCCTCCACGGGCAAACAGGATGCGTCCACTCATATCTTCAAGCTCGGGACCCTTGTCGCCATCGCCGGGGCGCGCAATGGCCGCCGTCACAAAGACATCGTCGCCATTTGCTGTCATCCCCGAAAAGAACGGGCCGGTGATTTGTTCATCGCGAAGCCGCCCTTCGACTTCGGTTTGGGAAAATGGCAACACAACATCCGAAGCGGTATCTCTTGATAGCAGGAACAAAGTTGACAACAGGCCCAGCGCCGCCAGCGGCAGGACCACTTTGAAAATGCTGACAAGGCGCGAATATCCGTCCATCTGCGGCCCCGTCAGCCCAGACCGACCCTGAGGCAATCGTGAATGTGCAACAGCCCCGTCGCCGATGCTTCACCTTCTGCAACGACGAAAAGGCACGTGATCTTGCGGTTATTCATCGCGGCGACGGCTTCTTCGGCCAAGGCATCCGGCAGGATCGTTGAGGGGCTGTGAGTCATTACTTCGCTGGCACGATGATCCAACAACCCGTCCATATGTCGCCGCAAATCGCCGTCGGTGATAATCCCGATCAGGCGACCGGATGCATCATGCACACCCGCGACGCCAAATCCCTTGCGGCTGATCTCCAGCAAAACATCGCCCATGGACGCATCATCAGCCACCAAAGGCAGCGCATCGCCCTTGTGCATCAGGTCGCGCACCTTGCTCAGACGTGCGCCCAGTTTGCCGCCGGGGTGAAATTCACGAAAATGGGCAGGGGTAAATTGCCGATGCTCCATCAGCGCAACGGCCAACGCATCGCCCAGCGCCAGAGTCATCGTGGTAGACGATGTTGGCACAACGCCAGTGCCACACGCCTCTTCTGCTGCGGGCAGGACCAGCGCAACATCCGATTGCCGCAGCAACGTGCTTTGGGGCCGGCTGGCCACGCCAATCATTGGAATCCCGAACCGCCGGGTATAGGCGATCAGATCGGCAAGCTCGGGCGTTTCGCCCGAATTCGACAGAACAAGCACAACATCGCCCTGCGCCATCATGCCCAAATCGCCGTGGCTGGCCTCGGCAGGGTGCACAAAATGCGCAGGCGTTCCGGTGCTGGCCAGCGTTGCGGCTATCTTGCGCGCGATGTGGCCCGATTTGCCCATGCCCGAAATGATGACCCGGCCTGTCGCGTTCAACAAAACCTCGACCGCCTGATCAAAGCTGTCATCCAAACCGTCGCTCAGAAGGGAAAGCGCGTCACGCTCGACCTCGATAACCCGCCGTGCGGTATCTTGAAAACGCCCGCTCATGAGTGTGCGAAAATGTCTGTATCCGGCCACCCGGCCAGATCAAGCCGCGCGCGGGTAGGGAGAAAGTCAAAGCAGGCCTGGGCGATGTCGGTGCGCCCTTCCCGTTCGAGCCGTGCGTCAAGCATCTCCTTAAGCCGATGCAGATGCAACACATCGGACGCAGCATATTCGAGCTGCGCGTCCGTAAGGGTTGGCGCGCCCCAATCGCTCATTTGTTGTTGCTTGGAAATATCCACGCCGATCAACTCATGGGTCAGGTTCCGCAGCCCGTGCCGGTCGGTATAGGTGCGCACCATTCGGCTGGCAATCTTGGTGCAATAGACCGGTGCCGCCAGCGCACCAAAGGCGTGAAACATCGCCGCGATATCAAAGCGACCAAAATGAAAAAGCTTGAGAACGTCCGGGTTCACCAATAGCGCGCACAGGTTGGGCGCGTCGCGCTGCCCCTTGGCAATCTGGACGATATGCGCGTTCCCATCCCCACCGGAAAGCTGCACAACGCAAAGCCTGTCGCGCTGCGGGTTCAACCCCATAGTTTCACAATCTATAGCCACCGACGCCCCGAGGTCGAGCCCGTCGGGTAGGTCACCCTGATAGAGGAAATTCGCCACGCGCCGATCCTTATTATACCTAAGCCCAAATACGGGCTTTGGACTTGGAACTCAACTGCCGCAGGGTCAGAGTGGGCAAGGCTTTGCCAAGTGGCCTATCTTGGCCGCATGCAAGGAATGAGGTGGAACAATGCGCGCATATGACAGACAAGATCTGGAGTTTCAGCTTTTCGATGTGGCCGCCATCGACCCGTTGATCGAAGCGCACGATCTGGACCGGGCCGCAGTGACCGGGATACTGGACACGGCAGAGCAGATCGCGACCCAGCATTTCCTGCCCCATGGAAAAATTCTGGACGAACAGGAACCCAGGTTCGAAGACGGGCGCGCAATCCTTCCCGACGTCGTCAAACCTGCGTTGGACGCATATGTCAAAGCCGGGTTTATCGCATCAGGATTTGACGCGGAATTCGGCGGCATGGGCCTGCCCGAAACCGTTCATCAGGCAGCAGCCTTTATCTTTTCCGCCTCCAACATTTCGCTATCGGCTTACGGCTTGCTGACCGTAGGATCGGGTCGGCTGATCCAATCCTTTGGCACCGAGGCGCAGAAACGCGACTATCTGACCCCCATGATCGAAGGTCGGTGGTTCGGCACAATGTGCCTGAGTGAACCCCAAGCCGGATCATCGCTGTCGGATATCACAACCCGCGCCGAACCCGGCGACGACGGCACCTATCGCTTGTTCGGACGCAAGATGTGGATTTCAGGCGGTGAACAGGACATCAGCGAAAACATCGTGCACATGGTTCTGGCGCGGCTTCCAGATGCGCCCGCAGGCGTCAAAGGCATTTCACTGTTCATCGTGCCAAAGATCCGATTGGACGGAACCCAGAACGACGTGACCCTTGCCGGACTGAATCACAAGATGGGATATCGCGGAACCACGAATTGCGCGCTCAACTTTGGCGAGCGTGGCGATTGTGTCGGCGAATTGGTAGGAGAACCCAACAAGGGCCTGTTCTATATGTTCCAGATGATGAACGAAGCCCGCATCGGCGTCGGCATGGGGGCGACAGCCCTGGGGCAAGCCGGCTATCAGGCATCGCTGGCTTATGCATTGGACCGCCCGCAGGGCCGCCCGGTGACCCGCAAAGATGCCAAGGCCCCCCAGATTCCAATCATCGAACATGCGGATATTCGCCGCCTGCTTGTTGCGCAAAAGGCGGCCGTTGAACCGGCATTGGCGCTGGCCATTTTGTGCGCGACGCTGGTTGACCGGCACAAGGCCGGCGATGAAACCGCCATGGCTTTGCTTGAAATGCTCACCCCGATTGCCAAAAGCTGGCCTTCGGAATTCTGTCTAGAAGCCAACAAGCACGCGATCCAGATCCTGGGTGGGGCCGGATATACCCGCGACTATCCCGTGGAACGCCATTACCGCGACAATCGCCTGAATCCGATCCACGAAGGCACCCATGGCATTCAGGGACTCGATCTGTTGGCGCGAAAGGTGCCCATGTCCAACGGTGCCGGGCTAAAAGCGCTTGCCACGGCGATCCGCGATGACATTGCCATGGCCCCAGCGGAGTTCGGCGACCCCTTGCACACGGCCCTGTCGCAACTGGAGGCCACAACCGGCACGCTGGTCAGTGGTTTGGCCGCTGACCCCGACAGGGCGTTGGCCAATGCCACGCTTTATCTGGATTGCCTTGGCCATGTCGTGATGGGGTGGATGTGGCTGCGGATCGTCAATGCCGCCAACAACAAAGCCAAGACAGAGGGTTCCAGCGGATTTCTGAATGGCAAGTCACAGGCCGCGCGCTATTTCTTTCACAGGGAACTATCGCGCGTCGAGGGTTGGTGCCGGACCTTGTCCGCAAACGACCAATCCGCCTATGACATGCGCGCAGACTGGTTCTGACACGCCCTAAATCGGCGGGGTCTTGCCAAAGTTGCGTTTGCCTCTGGTCATTCGCGGCGGGCCACGCGAAGACGGGGCGGTGTGATCTGTGCCGAACGGTGCGGGCAGTAACCTGTGGGGGCGTTTTGGTCAGGCTGACACGATATTTCTGGACGATGATTGCCATGGCGCTGGCCGCGCCAGTGCATGCGTTTGAATATCGTTTCGACGCTTCTGACAGCGGCTTGCGCGACTCTCTGGCAGGGGCCGCCAGCCTTACCCTTCTCAAGCAACAGGATCAGGAGCCCTCACCGCAAGAGATCGTCGCCGCCGCGCAGGCCGATTACAGAGGGATCACAGAGGCACTCTATGCCAATGGGTATTTTGCGGGAACGGTCAAAATCCGCATCGACGGCAGAGAAGCCGCGACCATTTCACAGATCCAACTGCCCGTATCCGTGGCCTCGGTGGCGGTTGATGTCGAAACAGGCCCGCCATTCCGGTTTGGAAAAACGAATATCGGACCTTTGGCCAATGGCGCGCTTATGTCGCCAGCCCTTGCCACCGGGCAGCCTGCCTCGCTTGCGTCAATACGATCCGCGGTTGACGCCGCGATAGAAGGATGGCGGCAACAGGGCCATGCCAAGGCGCGCCTTGCCCAGCAGCAGATCACGGCCAACCACACGACCCGTCAGCTTGCGGTTAGCGCGCGGATTGCACCGGGTCCGCGTGTCCGTTTTGACCCACTCTTGGTCACAGGCACGACGGGCGTGCGCCCCGACCGGATCCGCGAGATCGCTGGCCTGCCCGAAGGCACCGTGTTCGACCCAGATGAAATCGCGGCCTCAACCACGCGCCTGCGCCGCACCGGAACCTTTGGCGCTGCAATTCTGACCGAAGCGGACACCATCGCGCAGGATGGCACGCTTGCCATCACCGCAGATGTGTCTGACAGGCTTCCCCGATCGTTGGGTGCCGGGGCAGAGGTGTCATCTCTGGATGGCGTCGCCCTCTCTGCGTATTGGTTGCATCGCAACTTGTTGGGTGGGGCGGAACGGCTGCGTATTGATGCTGAGGTTTCCGGAATAGGCGGCCAAACCGGCGGCGTGGACGGCAACGCCTCGATCCGTTTCGACCGGCCCGCGACCTTCAACGAAGACACAGACTTCTTTGCCGAAATCGAAATCGAGCGCCGCAACGATGCAACGCTCGATTCAACCAGTGCGACGGTCCTGACCGGCATTCGGCGCTATGCCTCGGCCAACCGCACATATGATCTGGGGATCGGTGCCAGACGGGCGCGCACCACTGATGCCTTCGGACGGCGCGATTACACGATGCTGATGTTGCCACTGGCGGCGGTTTTCGATTACCGCGACGCGCCTCTGAATGCGACCAATGGTTGGTACGCCAATGTTGAATTGACCCCTTTTGTGGGGATCAGCGGAATTCCGAATGGCGCTGCCACCACCGCAGACCTCCGAGCGTATCACAGCTTTGGCTCAACCCGGCCCGTAACGATCGCGGGGCGGTTTCAAATCGGGTCGGTTGCCGGTCCTTCGCTTGCACAGTCACCTGCTGATCTGCTGTTCTTTTCCGGCGGCGGCGGCACGGTGCGGGGGCAACCATTCCAGTCCAACTCCATTCACCTTGGCGGAGGGCAATATGTGGGCGGGCGGTCCTTTCTCGGGCTTTCTGCGGAACTGCGGATCGGGATTACCGATGACATAAGCTCGGTCCTGTTTGCCGATGCAGGGTATATCGGGGCCGAAATGTTCCCTGACGGGTCAGGCACATGGCACAGCGGTGCCGGGGTCGGGTTACGCTATGACACGAGCATCGGGCCGCTTCGCGTCGACGTCGGCCTGCCAGTTTCCGGGCCGGGCGATGACGGGTTCAAGCTTTACATCGGAATAGGGCAGGCGTTTTGATGGTGCAGCGTGCGGTCGCTCTTTTATTCTGCATCCTTTTTGGGACAACGACCTTGGCCCAAGATGCCGGGGACGAGGGGTCCTATCTTGAACAGCTTATCGAAAGCTCTCTTTCAGGGGATGGCCGGGATGTCTCGGTGTCAGGGTTCTCCGGCGCATTGTCATCCACGGCCCAGCTCGACCGATTGACCATCTCGGACCGGGACGGCGTCTGGCTCATTCTGGAGGATGCGCAGCTAGACTGGACACGCAGCGCACTGCTGCGTGGTGCGCTTGAGGTCGAAACACTGCGCGCAGCCCGGCTGGAGATCTTGCGCGCCCCGATTCCTCAAGAGGGTCTCGATCTGCCTCAGGCAGAGGCAACGCCATTTACATTTCCAGACCTGCCGGTCTCCATTCGGATCGGATCGCTGGCCATAGACCGGATGACGTTGGGGACACCGCTTTTGGGCGAAGCTGTCGTCCTTGGCCTTGAAGGTGGTGCATTTCTGGATGAGACGCGTGCCAATGTTGCACTGTCGTTACAGCGGTTCGACGCTGGCGGACAGTTCAACGCGACGCTTGATTACGACGACGCGGCGCAGTCCATCGCGCTTGATCTGTCCTTTCAGGAACCCGATGGCGGGCTGGTTTCCCGCTTGCTGAATATCCCGGGTGCGCCTTCGCTGTCGCTGACCGTGCAAGGCGAGGGTCCGTTGGCCGATCTGACCACCGATATCCGGTTGCGCACCAATAATCAGGACCGCTTGGCTGGCACCGTCATCCTGACCGGCACCCAAGACGCCGGACACGGATTTAGCGCCAATTTGTCCGGCGATGTCACGGCTTTGTTTGCACCGCAATACAGCGCGTTCTTTGGCCCAGACGTCGGTCTGTCGGCGAGCGGGACGCGGGATGCCTCTGGGGCGCTGTCGCTGTCCAGACTACGCCTTGATGCGCGGGCAGTTTCGTTGGGCGGTCGGATCGACCTGAACCCATCGGGTTGGCCTACGCGCCTGAATATTCGCGGACGGATCGCGGATGCGGACACAAACGGTAAGCCCGTCTTGTTGCCCCTGCCAGGAAGCGACACCCGGATCGACACAGCCGATTTCCTTGTGACTTTCGACGCCGCCCAAGGCGATGCCATTGTGGCACGCGCCAGCGTTTCCGGGCTACAACGCGAAGACATGAGCGCCGAAAGAATCCTAGTCGGCTTTGATGGCAATATCTCGGACCCCCAACAAGGCCCGGAAACCGCTGCGGCATGGATGCGCGGCAAGCTGTCGGCCGGAGCGAGCGGACTGGATCTGGGTGCCTCGGACCTTGACGGGATCATTGGCGATCAGACGCGCTTGTCCACGTCGATTGACCTGCGGCAGGGCGAAAGCCTGTCTTTGCAGGAGTTCACGCTTGCGGGTCCGGGCTATGCCCTGCGAGGGGATGCCAAAGTGACCGGGTTCGACACAGACGTCGATGTCGCCTTCGATGTCTCCTTTGCGGCGGATGATCTGAACCGATTTTCCGGCATCGCGGGCCAACCCCTTGGCGGGTCGCTGGATATGAGTGCAAGCGGGCGCGCGACACCGCTTGATGGCAGTTTTGACATCAAGCTGACCGGTCAGGCCATGGACCTGACAACCGGGCAAGATCAGATCGACGCACTGACACGGGGGAACAGCGAAATCGCCGTTCGTGCGAGGCGTGGGACCGAGGGGCTCTTTATTGATCGCTTTGAAATGACAAGCTCCGAATTCTCAGCCAAGGTTCAAGGTGCTGTCGCAAGCCGCAACAGTCAGTTGGATTACGCTGTGCGGATCAACGACGTAGCGCGTCTGATCCCGGATCATACCGGTGCGTTGGCGGCGTCCGGCACACTGTCGCGCGATTCATCGGGTGCCTGGAACACCGCAAGCAAGTTTGATGCCCCCTATGGAACCACAGCCGAACTTTTGGGGACCCTGACCGGTTCCGATGCCGCAGTAACCCTTGAAGCATCTCTTCCCGACATTTCGCCATTGGTGCCTGACTTGTCGGGACCGGTGCAGGTATCCGCCCGTGCAGATCGTGCAAACGGAGGCTGGTCGGTTCAACTTGACACGTCTGGTGCCGGGGGGATCGTGGCACGAATAACGGGAAAAGTTGATGATCAGGGCACACCTGATCTGAACATGACGGGCCGCTTGCCGCTGGCTTTGTCCGAACCGTTTGTAAAGCCTCGTTCGGTGATCGGCACCGCTCAATTCGACATGGCCCTGAGGGGCGGAACCGACCTTTCCGCCGTTTCAGGCCAGATCGACGTGGCCGGTGCCCGGTTCGTCGATCCGGGATCGGGCCTGGTGTTTGAGGATATCGAGGCGGGTATCGGGCTGGCCAACGGCACCGCACGCATATCCGCACAAGCACGTGGTGCATCTGGTGGCTCTTTGCGAACCGATGGCACAGTCACGATTGATGCAAGTGCCATTGGGGATCTGGCGATATCAATTGATGATCTGGTTATCAGCGATCCGCGCCTCTACCAGACGACTGTCGGTGCTGCTCTTTCCGTTACTGGCCCTCTAACCGGGGGTGCATTGATCAAGGGCACGGTCACATTGGGTGAAACCACTATTTTGGTGCAACCTTCGGCCCTGAGCACGGCAGGAAGCCTGCCCAACATTCAACATATCGGCGAAAAACCGGCATCGCGGGCAAACAGGGTCCGCGCGGGCCTGATCCTAGATGCCAGCACGCGGCGAGCCTCGGCAGGCCGGCCCTACCGGTTGGATGTCGCATTGAACATTCCCGGCCGACTGTTTGTGCGGGGGCGGGGCCTCGATGCTGAAATGGCAGGCAATCTCAGGATTGGCGGCACATCAGACGCCGTGGCCTCCACCGGGTCCATCAATCTGGTGCGCGGACGGCTGGACCTGCTGGGCAGGAGGTTCGACCTGTCCGAGGGAAGCGCCGGGTTTCAGGGGGGGCTTGACCCGGCAATCCGGCTTGTGGCGACAAGCGCGACCACGGCAGGCACGGCAAGCATCATTGTCGAGGGATCGGCCTCGGCCCCGGAGGTCAGTTTTGAATCCACCCCCGAAGCCCCTGAAGACGAGGTCTTGGCCCAGCTTTTCTTTGGTCGCAGCCTGTCAGAACTGTCTGCCTTTCAGACGCTTCAGCTCGCCTCAGCCGTGGCGACCCTCGCGGGCAACAACAGCAGTGATTTGGTTGGGCGGTTGCGCAGCGGTTTGAATCTGGACGATCTCGATGTCGTCACCGACGAAAACGGCGGCACCGCAGTTCGCGCGGGGAAATATATCTCACAGAACGTCTATACCGATTTCACCGTAGGCAACGATACTGGCGAGGTGACATTGAACCTTGATCTCAACCCTTCGCTGACGGTCAAGGGCAGCGTTGCCTCGGACGGAAATACCGGCATCGGCGTGTTCTTTGAACGCGACTACTGAGAATCTGAATTCATCGCGCACCCCATGTATCGGTCAGTCTGTATCCTTCGGGCCAAGGGTCAGACGGATCAAGCATGTGTTGGTGAATGCCGGTAATCCACCCACGCCCACTGATTTCAGGCACAATGGCAGGCATGTCTCCGACCATTGTTTTCCCAAGAATTCGGCCTGTGAATGTCGATCCGATCACCGACCTTGTGATCAGTTGCTGGCCGATCTGCATCAGACCCCGCGCGTGCAAAACTGCCATTCGCGCGGAAAGGGCGGTCCCGGTCGGCGACCGGTCAACCTTGCCGGGCTGGATCGCCACGGCGGCCCCAGCTCGGAGTTCTGTTCCGTCATCGTGCAAGGGACCGGCAAAAAGACAAAAGGAAATATGTTTCCAGTCGGGGTTTGTAGGATGGTGAAAGCCGATAGCCTCTGTTGCCGCTTTGGCAATTCCGGACCCTATCCGGGCAATATCGTGTGCCTCATCCGCGGTCAAAGTCAGGCCCAGCGATGCAGCATCGACAATGACAAAACTATCGCCACCAAAGGCCGTGTCGACGCGCAGCGTGCCAAGACCCGCTACCTCCAGTGCCGCATCGAGCGTTTGGGCAAAACTGGGCAGGTTCTGCACGAATATCCGTTCGGCCTTGCCATCACGACACTCTGCCCGAACCCGGACAAGCCCGCCGGGGGCTTCGAGCGTGAATTCGGTGATCGGTTCGGACATTTCGATGATGCCTGCATCCAGAAGTACCGTCGCAACACAGATCGAATTTGATCCCGACATCGGCGGCGTGTCTTCCGGCTCCATGATGATGAATGCCGCGTCCGCCTTGGGATCGCGGGGTGGAACCAGAAGGTTCACGTGGCGAAAAACTCCGCCACGTGGTTCGTTCAGAACAAAATTTCGCAACCGGCCATCTTCCGCGATCCACCGACTTTGTTCCCAAAGTGTATCGCCGGGGGGCGGCGCAACACCACCCACGATCACGTCGCCGACCTCGCCTTCGGCATGCGCGGAAATGACATGGATGGTTTTGGTGGTGCGCATACTTTCTGCGTCTTTCGTTGCTATTCCGCAGTGTCGGGTTGATAGAAATCCGAGGTAGCCTGCCGCCCGGCCAGCCACCAGCCCGATTGTTCTGGCCACGTGTCAAACCCGGTATCCTGACCCAGCGCATGCGCCGCATGCAATGCCCACATCGGGTTGACCAAGGCTTCGCGTCCGATGGCAATCAGATCGGCGCTGCCCTCTTGCAGAATTTCCTCGGCCTGCTGGGGGTGCGTGATCAAACCAACGGCCATGGTTGCCATGCCTACGTCCTTGCGCACCCTGTCAGCATAGCCAACCTGAAACCCGGGCTGGCGCTTGTGCTTGAGCCCGGCGGTGGCCGCTCCGGCGATCCCGCTTGAGGAACAATCCATTACATCGACGCCCAGCGCCTTCAACTCAGCCGCCAAGACCACCGTATCGTCCAATGTCCAACCTTCTGGCGTTCCATCCACTGCCGATGTGCGGAAGAACAGTGGCAGGTTATCCGGCCAGACCTCCCGGACGGCCTTGGCGATCTGGAGAGCCAACCGCATCCGCCCGGCCAAGTCGCCTCCGTATTCATCGGTGCGCTTGTTCGACAATGGCGACAGGAAACTGTGCACCAGATAGCCATGCGCGCCGTGAATCTCGGCGATCTGATACCCGGCCACAAGGGCGCGTTGTGCCGCCGATTTGAAATCCTCGATCAGGGTTGCGATATCTTGGGCCGTCAGGGCATGCGGCACCGGCCATCCTTCGGCGACCGGGATTTCAGAGGGACCGACCGGAGTCCACGGCATGTCCCCGCGCCGGAAATCATCGTCGTTCAATGGCCCGTTGCCAAACCATGGGCGCTGCATCCCGCTCTTGCGGCCCGCATGCCCCAACTGGATTGCCGGAATCGCCCCGTTGCGCCGGGCAAAGTGCGTCAGACGCGCATGACCCGCAATCTGACTATCGGTCCACAAACCCGGGCAGCCATGGGTGATACGGCCCGATTTCTGAACCGCTGTTGCTTCGGTGAAAATGATCCCCGCACCGCCTATTGCGAACCGGCCCAGATTCACAAGATGCCAATCGTCCATATGTCCGTCATGGGCGGAATACTGGCACATCGGGGAAATCACGACGCGATTTCTGGTGGTCAGTTCACGCAATTTCATAGGTTCGAATAGTTTGGGGGACGATGTCATGCGGGGCTCCTGTTGCGAATTTTGCGCAACGCTAGCGCCAGACCCGGCAAGGGGCAATCACCCCCAAGCCCCTATTGGAACCGTCCCGAAAGAATGCCCCAGTAGATCCAGCGCTTTACGCCTGTAAATTATAGATGCATACTTATTATATGCGTGCCGATAATTTTTGCGCACGCCCCGAAGCAACACAAAGGATGCGCCGCCATGACCGATCTTCCTATCTTAATCGCCGGTGGTGGTATTGGCGGCCTTGCAGCGGCTTGCGGTCTTGCGCGCAAGGGGCGACGTTCCATTGTTGTGGAACAGGCCTCATCGCTGGGCGAAATCGGAGCAGGTATCCAGATCGGTCCAAACGCCTTTCACGCGTTCGACTATCTGGGTGTCGGAGACGAGGCCCGTGCGAATGCCGTCTATATTGATGCGCTGCGCCTGATGGATGCAAAGACGGCCGAGGATATCTGCTCGATCCCGCTTGGCGAAGATTTTCGCGCACATATGGGCAACCCTTATGCCGTGGTTCATCGCGCCGACTTGCACGGGGCTTTGCTCAGGGCATGTGAAAGCAGCCCTCTTGTTGACATAAGGACAAGTCACACTGTCGAGGGTTATGATCAGGATGCAACCTCCGTCAGTTTGCGACTCAGGGATCGCGCTCCGATCCGCGGTGCAGCCTTGATCGGAGCCGAGGGACTGCGCTCACAGATCAGGGCACAAATGATCGGTGATGGAGAGCCGCGCATTTCGGGGCACACAACCTATCGGTCCGTCATACCCACCGAACAGATGCCTGAGGATCTGCGCTGGAACGCGGCAACGCTTTGGGCCGGACCCAAATGCCACATCGTTCACTATCCCCTGAAAGGGTGGAAAGTGTTCAACCTTGTCGTCACCTATCATCGTGACGTGCAAGAAGCGATCGCCGGACGACCTGTGACCAAGGCAGAAGTCGCCGAAGGGTTCGAACATATTCACCCCAAGGCCCGACAGATCATCGAGCACGGCGACAACTGGAAACTGTGGGTTCTTTGCGACCGCGAACCAATATCCAATTGGGTGGACCACCGCGTAGCGCTTCTGGGGGATGCGGCGCACCCCATGTTGCAGTATTTCGCCCAAGGGGCCTGCATGGCGATGGAGGATGCCGTCGCTCTGGCTCATTGCATGGAACATCATGGGCCCGATGTTGAAAAAGCCCTTCAGTCGTATCAAGACATGCGGCGCGTACGTACAGCACGGGTTCAAATGAATTCACGCCTGATCGGCGAATACATCTACCATCCCGATGATGCCAAAGCCGCTGTGCGCAACCAGGTCATGCGCGGCATGAGTCCGCAAGATTGGTATCAACAACTATCATGGATATACGGGTCTACCGGCTTGGAAGACAGCTCGACCTTGCAAACCAACCATTGATCCGACCCTATACCAAAGCCGCGCGGCACGGCGCACCCACTCGCCCGGAGGACATAGAAAATGCAGAATGACGATGTAAACCACGACACGGTCGAACACGGCATGCAGCCCGAAGACACCCCGGAACTGCGCGCACTTTATCAGAGTTTTCAAGACAACCACATGAACCCTCTTTGGACGCAGACAGGTGATCTGATGCCAATGCACCCAAAGCCACAGGCGGTGCCGCATGTCTGGAAATGGTCTACCTTGCTTCCCTTGGCAGAAGCGTCGGGGCGGCTGGTCCCGGTTGGCCGCGGCGGGGAACGACGGGCTATCGGGTTGGCCA
This sequence comes from Alphaproteobacteria bacterium, assembly GCA_030425395.1. Lineage (GTDB taxonomy): Bacteria > Pseudomonadota > Alphaproteobacteria > Rhodobacterales > Rhodobacteraceae > JAUIAS01. Next base: position 14,792 of record JAUIAS010000018.1, on the reverse strand, counting down.
ATCCCGGATTGGGAGGCAATACATATATCAGCCCGACCCTCTGGGCGGCGATCCAGTATCTTGGACCTCGCGAAACCGCGCCAGAGCATCGTCATTCGCAAAATGCCTTTCGCTTTGTGGTCGAAGGCGAAGGCGTGTGGACCGTAGTCAACGGTGACCCGGTGCGGATGTCACGGGGCGATCTGCTCCTGACGCCGGGTTGGTGCTTTCATGGGCACCACAATGACCGTGATGCGCCGATGGCGTGGCTCGATGGCCTGGATATCCCGTTCAGCCAACAAATGGATGTGGGATTCTTTGAATTCGGATCAGACAGCGTGACCGACTATGCCACCCCCAATTTTTCGCGCGGCGAACGGCTTTGGTGTCATCCCGGTCTACGTCCGGTCTCACAGCTGAACGATACCGTTGCATCGCCAATCGGGGCCTATCGTTGGGAGTTTACCGATCGTGCTCTGACCGAACAGCTTCTTCTTGAGGACGAGGGCCAGCCAGCCACTGTTGATCCGGGCCATGCCGCCATCCGCTACACAAACCCGACGACCGGCGGTGACGTCATGCCAACGATCCGTTGTCAGTTCCATCGCCTGCGCGCTGGCACACAAACGCCTGACCGGCGCGAGGTCGGATCGTCGGTCTTTCAGGTGTTTGAAGGTGCCGGAGCCGTGGTTTTGAACGGCGAACGGCACAGGCTCGACAAGGGCGATCTTTTCGTGGTGCCGTCGTGGGTGTCATGGTCGCTTGAGGCAGAAGAACAGTTCGATCTGTTCCGCTTTTCCGATGCGCCCATTATGGAAAGACTGGGCTTTATGCGTACTCAGGTCGGGGATACATGACCAGCACGCCTATAGATACGGCACGGGCAGCTTTGCGGGCCCGTCAAGGGGCCGGAGCCCGCTATGACGCGCCGACGGCCCCGGCAGAAGACATTCTGCTGGCCAGACGCGGAACGGCCTTTTTCGCCCGCAAGCTTTCGGAGCTTGCCGACGATGCGCTTTTTGCCCCGGTGAACACCGGTTCCGAAACACCGGCGCATGTCGTAGCCCGTGTCAGCTATGCCGCACGGCTTGAGGCGCTCGCCCTCGAGGCGTTGACCAAGGGCACAGTCTTTGTTCCCCCCGCAACGCTGCCGTCCATTGCCCTTGCAGCGACCCTGCCCGCACATGCCTTGCGGCATCTGTTTCACCATTCCCAGGTGCATCTGAATGTTTGCTGGCGCGACCTGCCAGAGACCCTTTGGAACCCCGGTGTCACCCTGCATGACGGCACACCGGTGCAGGACCTCCCAAAGTTGCGCGCCATTGCAATCTGGCACGGAGCCATCGCGCTGGGCAACGGCGCGCGGGTTGAGGACATCCCGCAAACCGTGAGATAGCCGGAACACCAACCGTTCAACACGGCCCGAATGACCCACAAGGCCTGCGCGTATTCCCTTTGGCCCGCCCCGCTGCATTCCAGAGGCTTTGTGCATTAACCTGGTGGGAAAGTTTTCAACCACCGGAGACTGACACGATACGCCCGTCTTCCAGCGTAAGGATACTGTCGGCACGATCCAGAATTCTGTTGTCATGTGTGACCAGCAAAGTCGTCGTGTTCCGTGCGGCCCCAAGCCGTTTGAGAAGATCCACGACGTCCGCCGCGCTGTCCTTGTCAAGCGCCGCCGTCGGTTCGTCGGCCAAAACCATTTCAGGATTTCCGACAAGAGCGCGCGCGACCGCCACCCGCTGTTTTTGTCCCCCCGAAAGGTTTCCCGGCAAATAGTGCAACCGATCCGACAACCCCACGAGGTCCAAGGCTCGCGCACCCGCGCGCTTGGCAAGATCGTCTGGCACACCGTTGTGAACCTGAACACCCATCATGACGTTTTGCAACGCGGTCAGGCTTTCATGCAAATTATGGGACTGAAATATGAACCCAAGTCGCTGGCGCAGTTTTGTCAGCTTGGCCTCCGATGCATCAAACAATTCTGTCCCGGCCAACAGAACCGATCCATCCTGAACCGTCCGCAAGCAGCCCAGCAACGTCAACAAGGTTGTCTTGCCCGATCCCGATGGCCCCATCAGCACCGTCAGGCTGCCACGGGGCAAGGACAGGTTAATGTCGAACAACGCCTGTTTTCGCGCCTCGCCTTCGCCAAACCAGTGATTGAGCCCGCGTGCCTTTACAACCATATCGCCATCTTGCACTGCCATCAGAACAGGTCCGCCGGGTCTGCTGCGGTCAACCGGCGTGTGGCAATCGCGCCAGATACGATGGAAAAGACCACGGTGCCCAAGAACACCATGACAGCCATAGATGATGTCATGGCAAGTGGAAGGGTCGTCACCTTGGCCATGAACGTCAGGATCGCCGTGCCGAACGCCAACCCCGGCACAAACCCAAGAATGCCCAGAACCAGAGCTTCTTCCACGACGATGCCAAAGAAGAATTGCGGGCCATAGCCCATTGCCTTGAAGGTTGCATACTCGCGCATGTGATCCGCAACATCCGCTGACAGAACCTGATACACGATGACCAGCCCGACCAGAACGCCGATCAACACGCCAAACCCGAAAATCACACCGGTGGGCCGCTGTGTCTGCTGATAACGCAGTTCCTCCTGCGCGGCGTCTGCATAGCTCCTGATCCGAACGGTTGTATCCGAAATCAATCCCCGAAGCCGTTGAACGACATCCGCAACATCGACACCGGGCCGCACATGCAAAAGGATATGATCGGGTGCCGATGAACTGCGCGTGGCAAACAAAGACAGGAAAGTTTGGTCTGACACCAGCATATAGCCATCTCCGCCAAAGCCACCGCCTCCGGCGAACGTGCCCAGCGCGGTCAAGGTTCGGCCCTGCGTTTCAAAGCTGAGTGGCGTATGCGGACGGATCGCGGCGGCTTCTTCCGGCGATAATCCGCGAGCGAGCCGATCGACAACCGCCACATCGTGCACCTGCAACAATCCGATTTCCGAGGTGATGATCGGCGCAAGGAATTCCGGTCGACCGGGATCAATGCCAAAGGTCGTAAAGGTGATATCCCTTTCGCCGCGATCCCATGCGGCCTTGCCCACGAAAAGCCCTAACCCGTCGGTAATGTCTGGGTCGGCAAAGGCCTGTAGCATCCATTGCCGCGCGACATTGCCACCTTCGGTCATCGCATTGGCATCGCTGGCCGAGATCATGATATCGGCCCGAAAGAATTCGTAGGGTCGCAAGGTAGCCGTGGACATCGAATTCATGATGCCCAGTTGGACAAACACCAACACATTCGCAAAGGCGACACCTGCCAGCGCAGCCATGAAGCGTCCACGTTTGTGGGTAAGTTGCAGCCACCCGATCGGAATGCGTCCGAAAATCCATTGCAGAAGGCGTCTCATTGGCTGGCACGCGCCATGGCACCAGTGTCGACGCGGGCAACGGCCTCAAGGCCGACATACCGCGCCGCAACCCGAGACGACTCGGCATCAAGAGAAACCAGAATGCGGATCACGCGCGCATCCGAATTCGCCGCCGCATCGTCAGAAATCAGGCCCTGCCGACCCACAGTCAGACCGATGCTTTGCACAGTGCCGGTCAACGTCCTGCCCAGCCCCGGTGCCGCCAGTTCAACCGGCTGACCGACGGCAACGGCGGCAATCCGGTCCTGCCAGATTTCAACCTCTGCCATCATCTGGCTGATATCGCCCATATCCATTATTCCTTCGGACGGGGGGCGTTGTCCCGGTGTCGCATGAATATCAAGGACGGTCCCGTCAATCGGCGCGCGCACCTCGGCGCGCCCCATATCCATCTGGGCGCGGGTCAGTTCGGCTTGCGCTGCTGCGACGTTACGGGCTGCGACGATCACATCAGGCTGATCATCCAGCGCATCACCACTGAAGCGGGCCAAGGTCGCTTTGGCCCGCGCGACAGCCAACGCCGCTTCGGCCGAGGCGGTCCGCGCGGCATCCAATGTCGCGGTGGTCGCAACGCCGCGCGCGGTCAAATCTTGGGTGCGGGTCAAAATGGTTTCTGCCTCGCTCGCGGTCGCGCGGGCCTGATCCAACGAAGCCTGCGCTTCGGCTCTACTCGCGGCAATGGCGCTCCGGGTTTGAGCCAACGTCGCCTCGCGCACGGCCAGGTTTGCCTCGGCGGTGAGAACCACACCTTCCAGAGCTTGTGCATTGTCCAGCCGCGCAACAGGAGTGCCGCGCGCGACGTGATCTCCGACCTCCACAAGAAGCGCGGAAAGCCTTGCATCACCAGCACCATAAGGCGCTGCAACGATTGCCACATCGCCGCGCGGCATCAGGCGGGCAAGGCCCACCACATCCGTGGGAAGCAGCGTCTCGGCCATCTCTTGCGGCATTTCGATTTCGGGGGGCAATGCAATGGGGCTCTTGGCCCCTCCACCCGGTTGCAGGCCCGTCAGTTCATAGAACTTTTGCAACCCTAAAGGCTGATAATACATCCCGATCACGGCCCCTGAAAACATGAAGACCGGGATCAAGAGGCCCAGCAAATACCGTTTTCGAAACAGACCTCTCCGGCGAGGATGCGCGCCGTCGGTCGCCGTCAACCCAAGATCCAGCGGCATGTCAGAGCCATCGGCTTCAGGTCTGCTCATACCATGTCTCCTCAAAGTGCCGGAAAGCCGCAAATCGCCGTCTGTTGCCATGATCCGGTCTGTCGTCTTGTGTGTGCCCTTGGGCCGCGCAGTGCAACATGTTTGATACCCATTGGCGTTGGGGAACCGGGCCAATTGATTACAGCGCGTCTGGCAAGCCCCGAATGGGCATGTTGCCCGGGATGCAGGAAGGTTCTCAGCCACCAAAAGACGCTTGTGCAATCGAACGCGAAAAACGTCAGAATCATCATGAGTTTCACTGTTTGACCTACTTTTGGGCTTACCCTTATCCCATCGGCAATTCCTTGACGGTGACCAAGTCACCGTTCGCATGAAATTTGCACGCCTGACATCTTGTCCATCCGTTCCAATCCTGCGCGATGGTTCAGGCGAACTTCTCCGCGCGCTTGTTCACCCAAGCCGCGCCTCTGGAAATGGATTTGAAAGCGCGGTGATCGGGCGCGAATACGGGTAACGGCGCATTCACCACCAGTTCATCAAAGGCCTTCCTTGGGAAGGCCGACCGCCCAGACGGGCGTTCCCGCGATGCCTTCAGCAGAATAATCCTCAAACGCCAGCATTCAGGCAGCCGTCAGAACACAGCTTTCGCACGCGCGCACCCGGAACAGAAACAAGGCCTATGGATTTCAAGAAGGATAGTATTCCGCGCCACGCTGCTGTCGTTCGGATCGTCTCTGCAACCCGGATATTCCGAAAGGATCGCGATCCGTTCGAAACGGGAAAGGGCCGCCCGGTCCGGGCGGCCCTTGGCATGCGTTAAATTAGGCGCGGATCAGCCCACATCGAATGCCAGCGGTTTGACCTGACGGAACATACCCGTGCCTTCCAGAGTCCTGAGGACATCCTCACCAATCGGTTCATCCACATAGAGCAAGGCAATCGCCTCGCCGCCCACAGTGGATCGACCAAGGGTAAAGTTGGCGATGTTCACGCCGTTTTTACCCATGGTATTGCCCAGAAGGCCAATGATGCCGGGAACATCTTCGTTGGTGGTATAGAGCATGTTGGCCCCGATCTCGGCGTCGATATTGATGCCCTTGATCTGGATAAAGCGCGGCTTGCCATCCGAGAAACACGTCCCTGCAATCGAACGTTCACGTTTTTCGGTGACCACGGTCACCTTGACATAGCCTTCGAACGCGCCGGATTTGTCCTGATTTGTCGTGCTGATCTGGATACCGCGTTCCTTGGCAACCACCGGGGCCGACACCATATTCACGTCCGGGTTGGCCTTTTTCATGATGCCCGCGATCACGGCACAGTTCAGTGCCGCAAGGTTCATTTCGGCAACGACGCCGTCATACAGGATGTTGATCGCCTTGACCGGCTCATCGGTCATCTGGCCGATAAAGCTGCCCAAGTGGCCCGCCAACTTGACCCACGGCCCCATCACGGCGGCTTCCTCTGCGGTCACAGACGGCATGTTCAACGCGTTCTCGACAGCACCCGTCAACAGATAGTTGGACATCTGTTCAGCCACCTGAAGCGCCACGTTTTCCTGCGCTTCGGTCGTGGCCGCGCCAAGGTGTGGGGTGCAGACCACGTTGGGCAGGTTGAACAGCGGGTTTTCTTTGGCGGGTTCCTCGCTGAACACGTCAAAGGCAGCCCCGGCGACGTGCCCGGATTTCAGCATTTCGGCCAGTGCTTCTTCGTCCACCAGACCGCCACGTGCACAGTTGATGATGCGCACGCCCTTCTTGGTCTTGGCCAGATTCTCACGGCTCAGGATATTGCGCGTGCTGTCGGTCAGCGGCACGTGCAACGTAATGAAATCGGCCCGTTTCAGAAGGTCGTCGACTTCTTCGACCTTTTCGACGCCCATCTTCTGGGCCTTCTCGGCGCTCAGGAACGGGTCATAAGCCACCACCTTCATCTTGAGCCCCCGCGCCCGGTCGCAGACGATGCCGCCAATGTTGCCCGCGCCGATAACGCCCAATGTCTTGCCGGTCAGCTCAACGCCCATGAACTTGGACTTTTCCCATTTTCCCGCATGGGTCGAAGCGGATGCCTCTGGGATCTGGCGGGCCACCGCGAACATCATCGCGATTGCATGTTCAGCGGTTGTGATCATGTTACCAAACGGCGTGTTCATCACGATCACGCCCTTTTTGGACGCGGCTTCCTTGTCGATATTGTCAGTGCCGATCCCCGCACGGCCAATCACCTTGAGGTTGGCCGCATTGGCGAGGATCTTGTCCGTCACCTTGGTGGCCGAACGAATGGCCAGACCGTCATATTGGTCAATGACGGCTGCCAGCTTGTCCTTGTCCTTGCCAAGGTCGGGCTGAAAATCAACGTCAATGCCGCGATCGCGAAAGATCTGGACTGCGGCTTCGGAGAGTTTGTCAGAGATGAGAACTTTGGGAGCCATATGTCTGGTCCTTTTGAATGGTGCGGGAAGGTGGGCAAACCGCCCACCCTACGATGTCAGATATGGTGCCGGTGTGGGGTGGGCACTTCTGCCCACCACCGGATCAGGCGGCCTTGGCCTGATCTGCGATTTCGGCTTCAAACGCCCATTCGAGCCATGGCAGCATGGCCTCGACATCGGCGGTTTCGACCGTGCCGCCGCACCAGATGCGCAGGCCAGCAGGCGCGTCGCGATAGGCTCCGATATCCAGCGCGATGTTTTCGTCGGCAAGGCGTTTGGCCACGGCCTTGGCGAACGCTGCGCCATCGGCAATACGGTCGTCCGTGAATTTCAGACAGACGCTGGTGTTGGACCGTGTCGCCGGATCAACGGCAAGGAAGTCAATCCAGTCATGCGCCGCGACGAATTCGGTGATCGCCGCAGTGTTGGCATCGGCCCGACCGATCAGGCCCTCAAGCCCGCCAACCGACCGCGCCCAATCAAGTGCGAACAGATAATCTTCTACTGCCAGCATCGAAGGCGTGTTGATCGTCTCGCCTTTAAAGACGCCGTCAATCAGCTTGCCGCCCTTGGTCAGGCGAAAGATCTTGGGAAGCGGCCAAGCGGGGGCATATGTTTCCAGACGTTCAACCGCGCGCGGGCTGAGGATCAGCATTCCATGCGCAGCCTCGCCGCCCAGAACCTTCTGCCAGGAAAACGTTGTCACATCCAGCTTGTCCCACGGCAGGTCCATCGCAAAGGCCGCCGAGGTCGCATCGCACAGGGTCAACCCTTCGCGGTCCGCCGGGATCACATCCCCGTTTGGCACCCGCACCCCTGACGTTGTGCCATTCCAGGTAAAACACACATCCCGGTTCCAATCGACGGTCGAGAGATCGACGATCTCGCCGTATTCGGCAGTCTTGACCTCTGCGTCGATCTTAAGCTGTTTGACCACATCGGTGACCCAGCCCGAACCAAAGCTTTCCCAAGCCAGCATTTCGGCTGGGCGCGCGCCCAGCAGGTTCCACATTGCCATTTCAAAGGCACCTGTGTCCGACGCAGGCACGATCCCAATGCGGTAATCCGCAGGAACGCCAAGAATTTCGCGCGTTTCCTCGATCGCCGCTTTTAGCTTGTCCTTGCCAACAGCCGCACGATGCGAGCGGCCCAGAGCCGCATCAGCCAGTTTATCGAGGGTAAAGGTGGGGGGTTTGGCACATGGGCCAGAAGAAAAACGCGGGTTTGCCGGCCGCGATGCCGGTTGTGCAATAGCCATTTATGCTATCCTTCCAGATAAGCGCCCTTCGTTGGGGAAGGGTGTCCCACCGACGGACATACGGGGGCCGCGTCGGGCGCGCAATACGGAAAACGTCGCAGTTGCGGCTATTCGAATTCCGAAAGCGACGCATTTGTTCACCATCGGAAACGTGCGACCTCGTTTGAATTATCTGGTCAATCCGGTCGTGCTTGCCTATGACCCGGCCAAAATACCTTCTGATACGGTGCCTGAAATGTTTGTTGCAACGCTTCTTACCTCCCCCGCCAGGCCAAGCCTTGATGCAGCCCTTGTCGAATCGCTGCGCAATGCGTGGGGTGGCGGCGATGCTCAGTGGCTGGCTGTGGATGAGGCCGCAGAATTCGCTCTGCCCGCTATCCCCGACAATCGCTGGTCGGTATGGGAAGATCTTCAGGCGCAAGGCGTCGATCTTGTCGTTCAGCCCGCCGCAGGGCGTCGGAAAAGGATGTTGCTGGCCGATATGGACAGCACCATGATCCAACAGGAATGCATTGACGAGTTGGCCGAAGAGGCGGGCGTCGGGGCGCATGTAAAAGACATTACGGCCCGCGCCATGAACGGAGAGCTGGATTTCGAAGGCGCGCTGACAGAACGGGTCGCACTGCTCAAGGGTTTGGGCGTGGAAGTGATCGACCGCGTTCTCGATACCCGCATCACGTTGATGCCGGGGGGGCGCGAACTGGTGGCGACGATGAAGGCAAACGGCGGTTACGCCGCTCTGGTTTCGGGCGGGTTTACCGCGTTTACGTCGCGGGTTGCGGCTCTGATCGGGTTTGACGAAAACCGGGCCAATACCCTGTTGACCGACGGTGTCAGCCTAAGCGGCGAAGTGGGGCACCCCATTCTTGGCCGTCAGGCCAAAGTCGAGGCGCTTGAGCAGATCACCGCGAAACTTGGTATAGACGAGACCGATGTGATCGCCGTCGGGGACGGGGCCAACGATCTGGGAATGCTGCAACGCGCAGGTGCTGGTGTCGCATTACACGCCAAACCAAGCGTTGCGGCGCAATGCGATCTGCGGATCAACCACGGCGACCTGACCGCATTGCTGTTCATCCAAGGTTATGCCCGCGGCGATTTCGCCGCGCTCTGATCGCGTCAGGCAGGTCGGCGCGCAACGATAAAGGGCAGCTTGCCAGCCCCGGCAAATGTGCGGGATTCAACAATCTCGAATCCTGTGCGGGTGAACATCGCGTGCAGTTCCGGCGAGGTGAAACTTGACACCGCCGGAGCCTTTCCCACCATCTGCATGGCCCGGATCATCACCCTGATAAAGATGTTCATATCGCGCAGGCACGCCGATTTCGAGATGAACACGCCACCGGGTTTAAGTGCTTGAAACACACGACCGATGACCGCTTCCGGATCGTCGAGAATGTGCAGCGTGTTGAAAGCAAGAACCGCGTCCAACGGGGTATCGCCCTCAACTTTGGCTTCGGCTCCGGCTTGCAAGAAGCGGACATTCTCCGGCGCGCTTTTTTCGTTGGCGATGGCGATCATCTCAGCCGATATATCGGTGGCGGTGATCTGCGCCACATGCTCGGCCAGGATCAACGCCGTGGAACCGGTGCCACAGCCGATCTCCAGAACCTTGTCGTGCGGCGACAGGTGGGCGCGGGTGGCGTCCAGCGTTTCGCGGTAAGCTTCGGCGTTCTGAACAGGACGGCGTGCATAACTGCGCGCGATCCGGTCCCAAAACTGTGCTGCGTTCGTCATTGTCGGCTTCCTTGTTGGGTAACCTTGGGCGGCGTGTCTTGGGCGCTCCTTCTCATATGCGTGCCTCAAAAGAAATTGCCAAATTTCGTGCAGAATGTATGCATAAATGCATGAATTGGCAGGCTATGCGATTTGATTGGAACCACGCGCGCGCGTTTCTCGTGACCGCAGAGGAAGGATCTCTTTCGGCGGCAGCACGGGCGCTGGGGCAAACACAACCGACACTGGGCCGACAGGTCGCAGCACTTGAAGAGGAACTGGGTGTGTTGCTGTTCGATCGTGTGGGGCGCGGGCTGCGACTGACCGACAGTGGCCGGACTCTGCTGGCCCATCTTCGCGGCATGGGTGACGCGGCGGCCAAGGTATCGCTGGGTGCCGCCGCAATGGCATCATCGGCTGAGGGCCACGTGACCATCACCGCAGGAGACTTCATCGCCGTTCACACATTGCCCCCGATCCTGAGCCGCCTTCACAAGGCCGCGCCGGGCATCACTATCGAGATTGTCGTATCCAACGCGGTGCAAAACCTGCGTTTGCGCGAAGCCGATATCGCAATCCGGCACGTGCGCCCCGACGATCCGCAATTGTTCACACGCAAAGTCGGTGAAGAAATGGCCCGCTGCTACGCCACCCGTGATTACCTTGATCGCCATGGCCATCCCGATCAGGGCGCGAAGGTCTGGTTCGCAGGGTTTTCACCGGTCGATCAATTCCTTGCAGAAATGCGCAGGCGCGGCCTGACACTTTCACCGGAAAGTGTCAGGATCGCATCGAACAACACACTGCTGCTGACCGAGACCCTGCGCCGGGGCGACGCGATCGGCATCATCACGGACGACATGGCCGCCACAATCGCAGGAGCAGAGCCGGTTTTCCCCGATTTCGCATCAATCCGGGTTGAAACCTGGCTGGTCAGCCATCGCGAATTGCACAGCAATCCGCGTATAAGGCTAGTGTTCGATCTGCTGGCCGAAGAACTCAGCCTTGCACCAGAGCGGCGCTCGGTCTGATCTCGGCGGCGGCAATGCCGCGCCGGTTCAGGACCGGTGCGTTCATGCGCTTGCGTGTCGCGGGGTGGTCAGCATCCAGAACGCCCAATCGCACCAGAATGGCCGCAATCGCGCATTCGCTGGCGCGCGTGGCACCATCCGAAACCTTGAGAGCGACCCCCAACCGCTTTTCCGGGATAATCGCAATGAACACGCCTTCCGCTCCCGTCTTGATCGCCACCTTGCCATTCATCGCGCGCATCAGTTCTGTGCAGGCCCGGCCTTCGCCTGCGACCAATTCCGGGTGCGCCATCATGGCATTGCGAAGGCGTGCCTCGGCGCTGTCATCGGGTGCTGAGGCAAAACGCGCCATCGCATGGGCCAAGCCATGCACCGTGGTTTGAAAATTCGGGGCCGAGCACCCGTCGATGCCAAAACCGGGAGTCTCCATCCCGGTGGCGCGTTCAAACGCATCGCGACAGGCGATCTGCACAGGGTGATCCGGGTCCACATAATCCGCTGATCCGCCCAGATGACGATTGAGCGTAAGAAAACCTGCGTGTTTACCCGAACAGTTGTTATGCACCTGGCAAGGGCTGTTGTCGGTCTTGATCAGATGGCGATTGGCGTCGGCATCATCCGGCCATTGCGGTCCGCAGCGAAAATCATCGTCGCCAAGCCCAAGGTCGCCAAGCCACGCATTCACCGGATCGGTGTGGATCGCAGCCCCGTTATGCGACGCGCAGGCAAGCGCCAGATGCTCGGATCGCAGCCCATGCGCATCTGCGGCACCGCTTTCGATCAGGGGGAGCGCCTGCACCATCTTGCAAGCACTGCGCGGATAAATCAGCGCATCGGCATCGCCCATCGCCTCTATCAATTCGCCGTTTTCGTCGCAGATCGCCACATGGCCCGTGTGAAGGCTTTCAAGAAGATCGGCCCGCCAAAGCTCTGCCAAAGGTGCTGGAATGGTCATTGTTTCCTCACGATCTTGGCGATTTCCTGCCAATGACTCTTTCGTTCATGGTGCATGTTAAGTTAGTGTGCTTGTGTCGAACAGGCTGACACGGTTTGCAAGGGGAGATAAAAAGCCTCTGTCGTGTCAGAAAATTGATTGAGGTTTAGACAGCTGGAGGCTGGTTAGATGGGATATTGGAACGCCCGCCGGATTGCGGGCTTCTGTGCCGCAGGGTTTATTGCGCTTGCGGCAGCACACACCGTATCCGCACAGGAAGAAAGCACAAACCGCGTCGCGACTAAGGCCGATTGGAGCGTGTTTGTCGAAGACGACCCAACCGAATGTTGGGGCGTGTCCACGCCAACAAAAACGGTCAATACGCGCGATGGCCGTGTCGTGGCTGTGCGGCGCGGCGATATTTTGCTGTTTGTTTTCTATCGCCCCGGCGCGGGTGTGAAAGGGCAAGTCACGTTCACCGGCGGCTATCCGTTTGCCGGCGGATCCACCGTCACGCTGGAGGTGGGAGGCTCGAGTTTCGACCTGTTTACCGAAGGCGAATGGGCCTGGCCCAAGGACTCTGACGAGGACGCCAAGATCATCGCCGCGATGAAGCGCGGGGCAGATGCCGTTTTGACCGCGCGCTCGTCGCGGGGCGCCAGAACGGTCGATACCTTCTCTCTGATCGGCTTTACCGCCGCGGTAGAGGACGCGCAGGCCCGCTGCGGCGGCTGATCCGCGAACACGTAAACGCAGTGCACCGCGGGATGCGCGGTGCCTGCGATGGCACTGGTGCGGGACCCATTGCTGCAATCGGCGTTTTATTTAATACCTTGATTGCACCCGTGATTGCACCGAAACTCTCTGTCATCCAGACCTCGACGCACGAGGCGACCGGAACCACAGGGAGACGTTCATGTCCTTTATCCGTCCAAAATTCTTTGCCGCCTCTGCGCTGGCGCTGACCGCGTGGGTTGGTGCCGCTTCGGCGCAGCAGACCGACATCACCATCGCCATGCAGCTTGAGCCGCCTCATCTTGATCCGACAAGTGCCGCGGCACAGGCCATCGATTCCGTTGTCTACACCAACATCTTTGAAGGCCTCACAAGGTTCATGGGTGACGGCTCTGTCGTGCCGGGCCTGGCCAAGCAGTGGGACATCTCCGAGGATGGCAAGATATACACGTTTATGTTGCAGGACGGTGTGACGTTCCATGACGGCACGACGATGGACGCCGAGGATGTGAAGTTCAGCCTTGATCGCGCCCGCGCCGAAGACAGCGCAAACGCACAAAAGGCGTTGTTTGCGGGCATTGAGGACGTCTCCGTTGTCGATCCGTTGACCGTGCGCATCACGCTCTCCGAACCCAACGGGAATCTCCTGTTCAACCTTGCATGGGGTGACGCGGTGATCGTGGCACCGGAAAGCATCGCGGACATCAAGACAGCCCCAGTCGGCACCGGCGCGTTCAAATTTGCCAACTGGGTGCAAGGGGATCGCATCGACGTAATGCGCAACGACGCGTATTGGGGCCCGGCACCGGCGCTGGAAAAGGCCACGTTCAAATTCATCTCGGATCCAACTGCGGCCTTTGCTGCGATGATGGCCGAAGATATCGACGCGTTCTCGGGCTTTCCGGCACCGGAAAACCTGCCTCAGTTCGAAGCCGATCCCCGGTTTCAGGTTCTGGTGGGATCGACCGAGGGTGAAACGATCCTGTCCACAAACAACAAGATGCCCCCGTTCGACAACGTGAAAGTGCGCGAGGCTGTGGCCCATGCCATTGACCGTCAGGCGATCATCGACGGGGCAATGTTCGGATACGGCACGCCGATCGGCACCCATTTCGCACCACATCACCCTGATTATGTCGATCTGACAGGTCAGTCCGCCTATGACCCCGAAAAATCACGGGCGCTGCTGGCAGAAGCGGGTATGCCCGACGGTTTCGAAACGACACTTCACCTGCCGCCCCCATCCTATGCCCGTCGCGGTGGCGAGATCATCGCAGCACAGCTGGCTCAGGTGGGCATCAAGGCTGAGATTATCAACGTGGAATGGGCGCAGTGGCTCGAAACTGTGTTCCGGGGCAAGAATTTCGGCCTGACCATCGTCAGCCACACCGAACCCATGGATATCGGCATCTATGCGCGGCCCGAATACTACTTTCAGTATGACAATGCAGCGTTTCAGGATCTGATGACCAAGCTGAACGCCACCACCGATCCGGCGATGCGGTCGGATATGCTGGGACAGGCACAACGGATCATCGCCGATGATTATGTGAACGGGTATTTGTTCCAGCTTGCCGCGCTGAGCGTCGCCAAGGCGGGTGTTCAGGGCTTGTGGAAAAATGCCCCCACTGCCGCGATTGATCTCACGGCGATCAGCTGGGCGAACTGACCCTGAAAGTAAGACATCACGAAAGGCCCTGACCTTTGGTCGGGGCCTTTTTTCGTGCGGGCTTGTGTCCCGCGCGGGAATGGCGTCATCTGTGCGGGGATTTGTGAGGAGGACAGAACACCATGCGTCTGCAAGGGAAAACCGCAATCGTGACCGGCGGCGCGTCCGGTTTCGGCAAAGGCATCGTAGAAAAGTTCGTGGCTGAAGGGGCACGGGTGATGATCGCCGATATCAACGGCAACGGTGCCGATGAACTCTGCGCGGCGCTGGGTGACGCGACCTTGGCACAGCAAGTGGACGTCGCCGACAAGGCGTCCGTTACCGAAATGGCGCAGGCCGCAATTGCCGCATTCGGACATGTGGATATCCTTGTCAACAATGCCGGTGTCACGCACCTGCCCACCCCGCTGGAAGATGTCAGCGAGGCAGATTTCGACCGGGTGTTCAACGTGAACATGAAATCC
>JAUIAS010000017.1 GCA_030425395.1 Alphaproteobacteria bacterium | reverse complement strand
GCGTTGCGCACCGCCTGGTTCAGGCCGGTGATCTGCGATGTCATCTTTTCCGCGATGGCCATGCCTGCGGCGTCATCCTTGGCTGCGTTGATGCGCAGCCCCGAGGACAAACGCGACATCGCCTGGTTCATATCGTCATTCACGCGCGACATGTTGGCCTGAGCCGTGATGGCGCCGATGTTGGTGTTGATCGTGGTCATGTGAGGGTTCCCTTGGCCAGTTTTATACAGAGGTCACGGCCAATTTGGCCAAAGACCTTCCTGCTGGTAGTCAGCAAGAACCGTACCAATTGGAGGCGCACCCCTGCCATGACACACGCGCGCCACGCTTTCTCACGCCACAGAGACTTGAATTCAAAAAACAAAAAAGGCCGTGCAGGCCACAGGCTCTGCACGGCGGTTTTTGGTTTTTGTCTATCAAGAAGCTGCGATGCTACTCGGCCGCTTCGGCATAATCTTCCATTGGCGGGCATGTGCAGACCAGATGACGGTCGCCCCAGACGTTGTCCACGCGGTTGACCGGCGGCCAGTATTTGTCCACCCGGAAGGCACCCGGCGGAAAACAGCCCTGTTCCCGGCTATAGGGACGGTCCCAGTCCCGCACGAGATCCTCCATCGTGTGCGGCGCGTTCTTGAGCGGGTTGTTCACCGCATCCATTCGCCCGGCCTCGATCTCGCGGATTTCATCGCGGATCGCCAGCATCGCGTCGCAAAACCGGTCCAGTTCGGCCTTGGTTTCGCTTTCAGTGGGTTCGATCATCAGCGTGCCCGCGACGGGCCAGCTCATAGTGGGAGCGTGAAAACCACAATCCATCAGCCGCTTGGCGATGTCGTCCACGGTGATGCCCGCGCTATCGGCAAAAGGACGCGTATCAATGATGCATTCATGCGCCACCCGCCCCTGACCACCGCGATAGAGCACGTCATACGCCCCCTCAAGCCGCTTGGCGATGTAGTTGGCGTTCAGAATCGCGACACGGGTTGCCTGAGTCAGCCCTTCGCCGCCCATCATCAGGCAATAGGCCCAGCTGATCGGCAACAGGGACGGCGACCCGAATGGAGCCGCGCTGACCGGTCCGGGTCCTTCGCCACCGGTCGGATGGCCCGGCAGGAACGGCACCAGATGCGCCTTGACCCCGATCGGTCCCATGCCGGGACCACCACCGCCATGAGGAATACAGAACGTCTTGTGCAAGTTGAGGTGGCTCACATCACCACCCAGATCGCCGGGCCGCGACAGGCCGACCATGGCGTTCATATTGGCACCGTCGATGTAAACCTGTCCGCCGTGGGCGTGGGTGATGTCGCAAACATCGGTCACGCTTTCTTCGAACACGCCATGGGTCGAAGGATAGGTGATCATGCATCCCGCCAACGTGTCGGAGTATTTTTCCGCCTTGGCGCGGAAATCATCCAGATCAATATCGCCGTTGGGCAAGGATTGGACCGCTACCACTTTCCAGCCGACCATCTGGGCGCTGGCGGGGTTGGTGCCATGCGCGCTCATCGGGATCAGGCACACGTTGCGGTGGCCCTCACCGCGCGATTGGTGATAGGCGGCAATCGTCAACAAACCCGCGTATTCCCCCTGCGCCCCCGAATTGGGTTGCATCGAAATCGCGGCATAGCCGGTGATATCACACAGCTTGGCCGACAGATCATCAATCAGTTCACGATAGCCCGCCGCCTGATCTGCCGGGCAATAGGGATGCAAAAGCGAAAACTCCCGCCAGCTTACCGGCATCATCTCGGCGGCGGAGTTCAACTTCATCGTGCAGGAGCCCAGCGGGATCATCGCGCGGTCCAGCGCCAGATCGCGATCCGCGAGCCGCCGCATGTAACGCATCATCTCGGTCTCGGCGCGGTTCATGTGGAAAATAGGATGCTCCAGAAACGCGCTCCGCCGGATCAGCCCGTCCGGCAACCGGTAGTCCGGCGTAAAGTCATCATCCTTCATGATAATGCCAAACGCCCGCCAAACCGCCTGAATAACACGCGGCCGCGTGGCCTCGTCCAGAGTGATCCCGATCTTGGTATTGCCTACGCGCCGCAGGTTGATCCCCTCACGCACTGCCGATTGCAAAACACCGCGCTGCAACAATCCAACGTCGACCGTGATCGTATCAAAGAAATGCTGGGGCTCCACCTTGAAGCCCGCGGCCTCCAGCCCCTTCGCCAGACGCACCGTCTTGCGATGGATACGCTGGGCGATCGCCTTGAGCCCTTCAGGCCCGTGGAACACCGCATAAAAGGACGCCATCACCGCCAGAAGCGCCTGCGCGGTGCAGACATTCGAGGTGGCCTTTTCGCGGCGAATATGTTGTTCGCGGGTTTGCAGCGACAAACGGTAGGCGCGGTTGCCGTGGCTGTCGATGCTGACCCCCACCAGCCGCCCCGGCATGGCGCGGGCATAACCCTGCTTGGTCGCCATGTAGGCCGCGTGCGGCCCGCCATATCCCATAGGCACACCAAAGCGTTGCGCGCTGCCCACGGCGATATCGGCCCCCATCGCGCCCGGTTCCTTGAGAAGCGTCAGAGACAGCGGATCGGCCGATACGATCCCTATGGCCTTGGCCGCGTGCAGGGACTCGATCTGGGCAGTGAAGTCACGCACGTGACCATAGGTGCCCGGATATTGGAAAATGGCCCCGAATACGGCTTCGGCGTCCAGATCGTCGGGACATCCGACGATGATCTCGATGCCCAGCGGTGCGGCGCGGGTCTTCATGACCGCGATGTTCTGCGGATGGCAGTTCTCATCCACAAAGAACGCGCGCGCTTTGGATTTGGCGACCCTTTGCGCCATGGTCATCGCTTCGGCACAGGCGGTGGATTCGTCCAGAAGCGACGCATTGGCAATCTCAAGCCCGGTGAGATCGGAAATCATCGTCTGGAAGTTCAACAGCGCCTCAAGACGCCCCTGGCTGATTTCGGGTTGATAGGGCGTATAGGCGGTGTACCAGGCCGGATTTTCCAGAATATTGCGCTGGATGGCAGGGGGTGTCACCGTGCCATGATACCCTTGCCCGATGAGCGAGGTCAGGACCTTGTTTTTTGATGCCGTCACCCGCATGTAATGCAGCAGTTCGCGCTCGGACTTGGCCTTGCCGAAATCAAGCGGCTGCTTCTGCCGGATCGCTTGGGGGATCGTTTCGTCAATCAGCCGGTCCAGACTGTCCACGCCAAGAACATCCAGCATATCCGCCATTTCCGACGGAGACGGGCCAATGTGGCGACGGTTGGCAAAATCATAAGGCAGATAATCGGTGGGTTCAAAACTCATCTCGGGTCTCCCGTTCGTGTCCAGTGGCGCGGATCAAGGTGCAGGCCAACCGGGCACTCTCTGCGCGCGCCCGGTTTCTTTCTCGTGTCAAATACCCCCGCCGGAGGCAAAATCCCGGAACGGGATTTTTTCCCCGCAGGTCAGATCACCCGATGAACGCCTTGTATCCGGCTTCATCCATGAATTCGTCCATTTGCGATGTATCAGACGGCTTGATCTTGAAAAACCATGCCTCGCCTTCGGGATCATCGTTGACCATTGCGGGATTGTCCGCGATGGCGTCGTTGACCTCGACGATCTCACCATCAATCGGTGCCAAAATATCGGACGCGGCCTTGACGCTTTCGATCACAACGATTTCTTCGTCCTTGGCGACCTCGGTGCCGGTTTCTGGCAGTTCGACAAAGACGACATCGCCCAGTTGTTCGGCGGCATGCGCTGTAATTCCGACGGTCACGATATCACCGTCCTCCAGCAGCCATTCATGTTCTTCTGTGTATTTCATGGAGTGTGTCCCTGATGGTTATCAACGTTTGAACCGCGCCGCCACAAAGGGCAGCGCCGTGATGGTGAGGGGCAAACGCTTGCCGCGCAAGTCCCCGAAAAGCTGTGTCCCCACCGCCGACATCGCGGCGGGCACGTACCCCATGGCAACCGGACCGCCGACGCTGGGCCCGAACCCACCCGAGGTAATCACGCCGATGGGCTGGGTTGCGTCCTCTGCGGCATAGATCTGCACGCCCTCTCGCATCGGCGCGCGGCCTTCCGGGCGCAGGCCGACACGCACCCGTTCCGGGCCGCTCTGCATCTCGTTGAGAATGCGGTCCGCACCGGGAAATCCACCTGCGCGCGCGCCGTCCGCGCGGCGCACCTTCTGGATGGCCCAACTCAGTCCCGCCTCGACCGGCGACGTGCCCGTGTCGATATCGTGACCATAAAGGCAGAGGCCCGCCTCAAGCCGCAAGCTGTCGCGGGCACCAAGGCCGATGGGTGCAACCCTGTCGTCCGCCAACAGCGCCTGCGCAAAGGCAACCGCCTGTCCGGCCTCGACCGAGATCTCGAACCCGTCCTCGCCGGTATATCCTGAACGCGACACCCACAGCGCGCCATAGTCCGAGCCGATCACCGCCACATCCATGAACCGCATCCCGGTCACCTGCGGTGCAATGACGGCCAAAGCGCCTTCGGCCTGCGGCCCCTGAATCGCGATCAGCGCGCGATCCGTGATCACCTCGATATCCACGGTATCGGGCAGATACGCCCGCATATGCGCGATATCAGCCTCAGCACAGGCCGCGTTGATCACCGCAAACATGTGATCGCCCCGATTGGCAAACATCAAATCATCAAGGATACCGCCCGACGCATCGGTCAACATCCCATAGCGTTGCCGCCCTTGCTCCAGATCCATCGCATTGACCGGCACCAAGGCTTCGAAAGCACGGGCCACGGTGGCATAGTCAGGCCCGCGCAGGATCACTTGCCCCATGTGGCTGACATCGAACAGGCCCGCCGCATCGCGGGTATGAAGGTGTTCCTTCATCACGCCTGCGGGGTATTGCACCGGCATTTCATAACCCGCAAAGGGCACCATCTTGGCCCCAAGTTCATGGTGCAGCGCATTCAGTGGGGTGGATTTCAGATCAGTCATCGTCTCTCCCGTTCTCGGGCCGATGTGATCTTATGTGCAATCACCCGGCATCGTTGGCCGCGCACACCATCTTGGCGCGCGGTTCGATGCCCCTTCTGTCCTTTTGCCTGAGATCGTTATCCCTTCGGCGCCCCGACTTGCGGGGTCTCTCCAGAAATTCTATGCAGCACGCACGGTCCCTTGAGCCTGAGAGTTTCCGGGGCGGTTGCTCCTTCGGCACTGGAATTTCCAGTTCTCCCGCTTGCGCTTGTTTCCTGTTTTAACGCGGCAGATGCGGCGCGACAAGTGTCATCTTTCTAACACCAGCGCGCCACGGAAAAGGCGGGCGATATCTGCCTCGGGCCGGTGCCTGCGGAACAGCACGTCTGAACGGATCACCCCTGTCGCCGAAACCAGCGCAGGACGCGACGTTCAAACCCCTTCCTTCGACCCATCGGCCCTGACGGGCGCGCTGGCCGTGTGCTATGGCCCCTCGCCACCCGGAACCGGGACATGGGCCGTCGCCTCGATCTCGAGCAGGGCCTCATCCTCGACCAGCGCCGAAACCACAACCATCGTCATCGCCGGAAAATGGCGACCCAGAACCTTGCGATACACAGCGCCCACCTCGCCTTGTCGGGCAAGGTATTCGGCCTTGTCGGTCACGTACCATGTCAAACGCACGATATCCTCGGCCTGGCCCCCGGCCGTGGTGACAACGTCAAGGATATTGCGCAGCGCCTGTTGCATTTGACCGATGAAATCGTGGCTCTCAAAGCGCTGGGCGGCAGTCCATCCGATTTGCCCCCCGACATAGAGGACGCCATCGGGTGTCAGAACACCATTTGCATATCCCTTGGCAGGGGCCCAGCCCTTGGGTTGGATGATGATGTTGGTCATGGGATCAAATCCTCCGGCAAAGTGTCGTGACGCTAGGGGCTGGAAATGTGGGTCGGAAAAGAAACACAGGATCACACCCCAAGATAGCGTTCGGTAATGTCATGATGCAGGTCGGAAAACCCGCCGCTCCAAACGCTGCGCCCGCGTTCTATGATCACGGCCCGGTCCGCCACGCCGCGCAATTCGCGAATCGATTTATCGACCACGATGATTGCCAGCCCCGTATCGGCCTTGAGCCGCGCGATGGCCGCCCAGATTTCGTGGCGGACAACAGGGGCCAACCCCTCTGTCGCCTCATCCAGAATCAGCAGGCTGGGATTGGTCATCAATGCGCGCCCAATCGCCAACATCTGTTGTTCGCCACCCGACAGCGAAACAGCCATCTGGTCAGCCCGTTCGGCCAGACGCGGGAACAGGTCAGTGACCCGATCCATTGTCCATTCTCCGGGGCGCGCGGCGGCGATCAGGTTTTCGCGCACATCAAGGTTGGGAAAGCACCGCCGCCCTTCGGGAACAAGTCCGATGCCCGCCCGTGCCGCCCGGTGCGACGGCACGCGCGCCATGTCCTTGCCCGCGAAGCGAATGGCACCACTGCTTTCGGTCAGCATTCGGCAGATCACCTTGATCGTGGTGGTCTTGCCCATACCATTGCGCCCCATAAGGGCGACAACTTCGCCTTCTGCAACCGACAGGTTGATATCGAACAGCGCCTGCGACGGGCCGTAATGCGCGGCGATCGAGGACAGTTCAAGCAAGCTCATGCGCCGTCCTCCTCTTCGCCCAGATAGGCGATGCGCACCTCTGGGTTGGCACGGATTTCATCAGCTGTGCCGGTGGCAATCAACGCCCCGTAGACCAGCACGCTGATCCGGTCGGCCAACGCGAACACCACATCCATGTCATGTTCCACCAGCAGGATCGGGGCCTCGCCACGCAATGTATCCAGAAATCCGGTCAACGCCCGCGATCCTTCGGCCCCAAGACCCGCCATCGGCTCGTCCATGACAAATGCCTTGGGTGACAGTGTCAGAGCCACCGCCACCTCAAGCTGGCGACGCTGACCATGCGACAGATCAGCGGTGCGCTTGCGGGCCTGATCGACAAGGCCCACCCGTTCCAATGCCGCCATGGCCCGATTGAGAAGCGCATGATCCTTCATCACCGGACGAAAGAAGCGCATCACACCGCCATCATGGCCCAAGGCACCCAGCATGACATTTTGCAAGACAGTATGCTCCATGGCGAGCGAGGATATCTGGAAGGTGCGCCCCAACCCCCTGCGTGCGCGCGCCACGGTATCAAGCGTGGTAACGTCCTCTCCATTGAACCAGATACTGCCTGAATCAGGGCGCATATTTCCCGCGATCTGTTTGATCAGCGTCGATTTGCCCGCCCCGTTCGGCCCGATCAGCGCGTGAATTTCCCCCGCGCGCAGGTTCAGCGAGACATTGTCAGACGCCTGCAGTGCACCGAAGGATTTCGAAACCCCGCGCACGTCAAGAATGGGATCAGTCATGGCCGACCTCCGGCCCGGAGAAGGCACCGATCAACCCGCCGCGCGCAAAGAGCACAACCGCCAGAAGCAAGGCACCAAGATAGATCATCCAAAACTCGCTCAGGCCGCCAAGGATATGTTCGAGAATGATAAACAGGCCTGCGCCAACCACCGGACCAAACAGACGGCCCACACCACCGAGAATAATAAAGACGATGAATTCACCCGACATATGCCAGCTGAACATGGTGGGTGAAACAAAGCGGTTCAAATCAGCCATCAGCGCCCCTGCCAAACCGGTTATCGCGCCGGAAATGGTGAAGGCCATCAGACGCAAACGAAACGCGTCAAGGCCAACGGTGCGGACGCGCTCTTCGTTCTGGCGGGCCGCAGCCAGCGCCAACCCGAACCGGGATCGTGCCAGCGTCGCCGAAAACACCAGCACCAGCGCCAGAACACCATAAACCAGACCGAAAAACTGGATCGGGTCCAGCGTATTCAGTCCCGGGAACCCATTGCGCACATAAATGCTCAGCCCGTCCTCACCGCCATAGGCCGGCCAGGATATGGTGAAGTAGTAAAACATCTGGCCAAAGGCGAGGGTGATCATGATGAAATAGACACCCGTTGTGCGCAGGCTCAGCAACCCGATGGCAAAGGCGGCCAGCGCGCTCACCAGCACCGCCACCAGCCAGATGACCGGCATGGATTTCGTGCCCTCAATCAGAAACGGGCTTTCCATCAGCGGCGTATAGGTCTGCGCATGATGGGCCAGAATACCCATGGCATAGCCACCCAAGCCGAAGAACGCCGCGTGCCCCAGGCTGACCAGCCCGCCCAGCCCCAGCGCAAGGTTCAACCCCACTCCCGCCAACGCCAGGATCGCAACCCGTGTGGCCAGTGTTATGGTGAACGGCTCGTCCGACACCCACGCCCAAAGCGGCACAGCCAGAAGCGCCAGCATGATGGCCAGGTTCAGATATCTTTCGCGGATCATCTCAGGCTCTCCCGTAGAGGCCGGTGGGCCGGAACAGCAATACCGCAGCCATCAGAATATAAATCAGCATCGACGCCAGCGCCGATCCGACCGAGGTGGCCGCCGATGGGTCCATCACGAACCCGAACAGGACCGGCAACAGGAACCGGCCCAGCGTATCGGTCAGCCCGACAAGGATGGCCCCAACAAAGGCCCCCCGAATGGATCCGATGCCGCCGATGACGATCACCACAAATGCAAGGATCAGGACCGGTTCGCCCATCCCCACCTGCACCGACTGGATTGCGCCAACCAGCGCGCCGGAAAATCCCGCGAGCGCAGCGCCCAGCGCAAACACCAGCGTGTAAAGCCGTGATATATCCACACCCAGTGCAGCAATCATTTCCCTGTCGCTTTCGCCTGCGCGGATACGGATTCCGATACGCGTCCTTGCAATCAGCCAGAACAGCCCCGCCGCCACAGCCAACCCGATCACAATGATGGCAAGCCGGTAAAGCGGATATTCGATGCCACCCGGCAGGGTCACGGCACCCGACAGGGCCGCGGGAACGTCCAGAAACAGCGGAAACGATCCGAACAGCCACCGCGTGCCTTCGGAAAAGATCAGGATAAGCGCAAATGTGGCAAGCACCTGATCCAGATGGTCACGGGTATACAGTCGCCGGATCACGGTAATTTCGACAATGGCCCCGGCCATCGCCGCAGCGGCGAGCGCTGCCACCAGACCCAACGCAAAGCTGCCCGTCGCGCCCGCAACACCCGCAGCCGCAAACGCCCCCACCATATAGAGCGACCCATGTGCCAGGTTGATAATCCCCATCACGCCAAAGATAAGGGTCAGCCCAGCCGCCATGAGGAACAGCATCAAACCGAACTGAAGCCCGTTCAGCACTTGTTCGATGAGCAGAAGAATACTCATTTCGTCCTTCCTCGTCCCGGATACCGGACAGATGCGTTTCCTGTCCCGGCTGTCGCAATGCGCGTGACGGGCCAATACATTCGGCTGCGGGGGATGGTCATCAAAGGCGGGCCGGATCGCTCCGGCCCGCAGATGGCCTTACATCTTGCAATCGCCGACATAAGCGTCGGTATGGTCGGTTGCGGCCGTGCCGATCACGCGGTTGGTGACAATATCGCCTTCCTTGACCACTTCACGCATGTAGATGTTCTGGATCGGGTGGTTGTTGGCCCCGAACTTGAACGCCCCGCGCACCGATTGGAAATCGGCTTCTTTCAATGCCGCGCGGAACGCATCCGCGTCCCCGACATCGGCCTTGGACGCGGCAGAGGCAACAAGCAGCCCCGTATCAAAGCCCTGTGCCGCATAAAGCGACGGCAGGCGGCCATATTCGGCCTGGAACGATGCAACGAATTCGGCATTGCCCGGAACATCCAGATCCTTGGACCAGTGCGCGGTGTTCTTCACGCCCAGCGCGGCTTCGCCGATGGCACCAAGAATACCCTGATCAAAGGAAAATGCAGGACCCATCACAGCCTTGTCAGCCCCCGACCCGGCGTATTGCTTCATGAACGAAATGCCCATTCCGCCGGGCAGGAAGTAATAGACCAGATCGGCATCGCTGGCCCGCATCTGGGCGATCTCGGCGGCATAATCCTGCTGCCCCAGCTTGGTATAGACCTCTTCGGTGACCTCACCCTTGAAGAACCGTTTGAAGCCCGCGATCATGTCTTTGCCCGCAGGATAGTTAGGAGCCATCAGGAACACTTTGCCGATGCCGTTTTCGGAAGTCCACGCGCCCGCGGCCTCGTTGAACGCATCATTCTGCCAGCTGACGTTAAAGTAGTTTTCGTGGCACCCCCGACCGGCCAGCGCCGAAGGCCCGGCATTTGGCGACAGATAGAATTTGCCTTGCGCCGTTGCGGCAGGCACCACCGCCATCGCTAGGTTCGACCAGATGATACCGGTCATCACATCGACCTTTTCGGACTGGATCAGCTTGTCGGCCAGTTGCACCGCGATCTCAGGCTTGCGCTGGTCATCCTCAACGACAACTTCGATATCATCGCGGCCCGATTGCTTGACCGCCAGCAGAAAGCCATCGCGGACGTCGATGCCCAGCCCGGCCCCGCCGCCCGACAGCGTTGTAATCATGCCAACCTTGACGCCTTCGGCCTGCGCCGCGACACCCAGCGCGGCAACCGAAGCCGCCGCAAGCAGTGTTCTGAATTTCATCTCGTGTCTCCCTTTTGGACATTTCGTCTCTGAATGGGCCGGTTTGTTCCGACCTTTGGTTTTGTTTCGCCCCGATGTCCGGGCCGTTATGCCACGATCTTTGCCGCCTTGCGCACCAAGAGCAAGCCCTTAGCCACCCTGCCTGAGACGGAAACGCTGAATCTTACCCGTCGGGGTCTTGGGCAGGCTGTCGCAAAACACAACCGAACGCGGATACTTGTAAGGGGCGATCGACGCCTTGACGTGATCTTGCAACCTGACGGTCATCTCGTCCGACGCATCATGCCCGGGTGCCAGAACAACATGCGCCTGAACAATGCTGCCCCGGTCCCTGTCGGGCACACCAATCACCGCGCAATCGGCCACCGCCTCATGCGCCAGCAGCGCGGCCTCGACCTCGGGGCCCGCGATATTATAGCCCGATGAGTTGATCATATCATCGTTGCGCGCCGCAAAATGGAAATACCCTTCGTCATCCATGACAAAGGTATCTCCGGTGATGTTCCAGCCGTCCTGAACATAGACCCCCTGACGATCATCAGCCAGATAGCGGCACCCTGTGGGCCCACGCACCGCTAGCCTCCCCGGCGTACCGGGGCGCAGTGGCGTGCCTTCATCATCGACGATACGCGCCTCATAGCCGGTGACCGGTTTACCGGTGCACGCCGGTCGATGATCATCGAACCGGTTCGAGATAAAGATATGGAGCATCTCTGTCGCCCCGATCCCGTCCAGCATCGGTTTGCCGGTCTTGGCGATCCAGTCCTCATACACCGGCGCAGGCAGGGTTTCACCCGCAGACACCGCCGCCCGCAATGACGAAAGATCCGCGCCCGCCTCCATCGCCGCCAGCATCGCGCGATAGGCGGTCGGTGCCGTGAAACAGACCGTCGCACCGAATTTTTCGATGATCTCGATCATATTCGGCGGCGTGGCCTGTTCGAGCAGGGTCGCCGCTGCCCCGAAGCGCAAGGGAAAAATCGCGAGCCCGCCCAGCCCGAAGGTAAACGCCAGCGGCGGCGACCCTACGAACACATCATCAGGCACCACGTTCAAAACCTCGCGGGCGTATCCATCCGCAATAATCAGCAGGTCACGGTGGAAATGCATCGTGGCCTTGGGCTTGCCTGTCGTTCCCGACGTGAACCCCAAAAGCGCAACGTCATCGCGCCCCGTGTTCACCGCATCAAAGGTCACCGGCTTTTGCAGGGCCAACCGGTCCAGTTCGGCGTCATGGTTTGAGGTCCCGTCAAACCCGACCACTTTTTGCAAAAAGCCACTATCACGCGCGCATTCGGCAAGTTCGTCCATCAGGCGCGTATCACACAGCGCCAATGACACCTCGGCGATATCCACGATCTGCGCCAGCTCCCCCGCCCGCAGCATAGGCATGGTGTTGACAACAACGGCACCTGCCTTGGTTGCCGCCAGCCAGCACGCCACCATCGCGGGGTTATTGGCCGACCGGATCAGAACCCGGTTTCCGGGCCGCACGCCAAGGTCTTCTACCAGCACATGGGCCAACCGGTTGGTCCAATCAGAGAGTTCCTTGTAGGTCCGTCGCCGTCCATTGCCGATCAACGCGGTTCGGTCGCCAAAACCTTTTTCGACCATGCGGTCTGTCAGTTCCACCGCCGCATTCAGATGATCGGGATAGTCGAACCCGTCCAGCCGGATTTCCGGCCACGCCTCCGGCGGCGGCAGGTTGTCGCGTGTAAACGTGTCCTCATGCGCCGTCGGTCCCAGCATCGTGCCGTCTCCTTGCCTATCGTCCCAATGTCTGACGCGCGATCACAACCTTCTGGACATCGCTCGCCCCTTCATAAATGCGCAGCGCGCGGATTTCGCGATACAGCGTCTCAACCGCGCCGCCGCTGCGCACACCCTCACCACCGTGCAACTGAACCGCCGTATCTATGACGCGTTGCGCGGCTTCGGTTGAATAAAGCTTGGCCATCGCCGCTTCGCGGGTCGTGCGTGGCGCACCGCTGTCGCGCGCCCATGCCGCGCGATAAACCAGCAACGCCGCGGCATCGACTTCCAGAGCCATGTCCGCGATGTGGCCCTGCACCATCTGCAAACTGGCCAACGGCGCACCCTGCACCTGGCGGCTTGTGACACGGTCCAGCGCCTCATCCAGCGCCCGGCGCGCGAATCCCAGCGCGGCGGCGGCAACGGTCGGGCGGAACACGTCCAGAACGCTCATCGCGATTCGGAACCCTTCGCCCGCGGCTCCGATAAGCGAAGAGGCCGGCACCCGCACCCCGTCGAACCGCAACAGCGCCAGAGGATGGGGCGCGATGGTTTCCAACCGCTCCACCACGCTGAACCCCGGCAGATCCGGCGTCACCAAGAAAACCGACAGCCCCTTTGCGCCCGGTGCCTCGCCAGTCCGTGCGAACACGGTATAGACATCGGCGATGCCACCGTTTGAAATCCACGTCTTTTCACCATCCAGAACATAATGATCACCGTCCCGGCGCGCGGTCATTTCCGAATTGGCCACATCCGACCCCGACCGGGGTTCGGTCAGGGCAAAGGCCGAAATCGCGGTTCCGGCCCGCGTCTTGTCCAACCAGGATTTTTGATCGTCGCTGCCAAACAGCGTCACGGGCCCCATTCCCAGTCCCTGCATGGCAAAGGCGAAATCCGCCAACCCGTCGTGACGCGCGAGCGTCTCGCGGATCAGGCACATCGCGCGCAAATCCGGCGTGGTCCCGGTGTGACGCAGCCAGCCACCCGCGCCCAGCGCCGCCACCAGCCCCCGGCAGGCTTCATCCACGTCGCTATGATCCACCGGCAAATGTTGCGCTGCCCATTCATCAAGCGCCGCCGCAAGTTCGCGGTGCCGGTCTTCAAAGAACGGCCAGTCAAGAAAACTCCGGTCAGCCATGAGGCACGCCCCCTTCTTCTGGCCCAAAATACTCCCGCCGGAGGCTCCGACGGGGCTCACATGCGCAGGTGCCTGACGGATGCGCCATTCACTCGCCCTCGAACACGGGTTTTTCCTTGGCGACAAAGGCATTGTAGGCGCGGTGGAAATCACCGGTCTGCATACAAATGGCCTGTGCCTGGGCCTCGGCCTCGATCGCCTGTTCGATGGACATGGACCATTCCTGCGCCAACATCGTCTTGGTCATCATATGGGCAAAATTCGGTCCCGCCGCGATACGTGCGGCCAACTCGCGGGCCGCGTCATCGAGGTCGCCGGCATCCACGATCCGGTTATAGAACCCCCAGCGTTCGCCTTCATCCGCACTCATCGCCCGCCCCGTATACAGGAGGTCAGCCGCGCGGCCCTGTCCGATGATCCGCGGCAGGATCGCGCATGCGCCCATATCGCATCCGGCCAGCCCAACGCGCGTGAACAGAAACGCCGTCTTGGCCTCGGGCGTTGCAATGCGCAAATCCGAAGCCATTGCAATGATCGCCCCCGCACCCGCGCAAATGCCGTCAATCGCCGCGATGATCGGTTTGCCGCAATTGACCATCGCCTTGACCAGATCGCCCGTCATGCGGGTGAATTGCATCAGTTCCTTCATGCTCATTTTCGTGAGCGGCCCGATAATTTCATGCACATCGCCGCCGGACGAAAAATTGCCCCCCGTGGACGCAAAAACCACGGCGTTGATGTCGTCTTCATAGACCAGCGCCCGGAACCAGTCGCGAAGTTCCGCATAGCTGTCAAAGGTCAGCGGGTTCTTGCGTTCGGGCCGGTTCAGCGAAACGGTAGCGATGCCGCCTTCGATATGGCACAGGAAATGTTTCGGCTCTGCGAGCATGTCAGCTCTCCTTCTTAACCAATTGGGCAAGGCGTTGGGTCATGGCGTGGGCCTCTTGCGGGTCCAGATTTTCCAATGCCTTGTCGATCCATACTTCATGCGCGGCAGCCTGCCGCGCGAATTCATCCTGTCCGGCAGCGGTCAGACGCACATGCGATGCGCGCCGGTCACCCTGAACCGGGACACGTTCGACATGGCCGTCCTCGACCAGCCGGTCGATGATCCCGGTCACGTTCCCGTTCGAGACACGCAACACACCCGAAAGCTGACTCATCCGCAGGCCATCGCGGTGCCGCGACAGGGCCGCCATCACGTCGAAACGCGGAAGCGTTGTGCCATGATCGCGGCGCAGGTTTTCCCGCAGATCCGATTCAATGGTGCGTGTGAGGCGCAACAAACGCAGCCACAGGCGCAGGCGCGCCTTGCTCGCGGGCTCGGCATCGGTTTCGGGTCTGCTCATATCTCGCCCCCCGACACTGACAGCGCGTGGCCATTCACCGACCGCGCCGCGTCGCTGCACAACCACAGCACGGTCTGCGCAACCTCATCGGGCTGTATGAAACGACCTTGGGGGTTTGACCGGCGCAGTGATTTGGCCGCATCTTCGGGGCTCATTCCGGTCTTGTCCACAATATTGGCGATGGACCGGTCCAGAAGCGGCGTTTCGATAAACCCGGGGCATACCGCGTTCACTGTCACACCGCTGCGTGCCAGTTCAAGCGCCAATGCCCGCACGAGCCCCACGACACCGTGCTTGGCCGCGCAATAGCCCGATACATAAGGATACCCTTTGAGACCCGCAGTGGAGGCGATGGCAATCAGCCGTCCGCCCCCTGCCTGTTCCATGTCGCCCAGACCAGCCTGAAAGCTGTTGAACACCCCCTTGAGGTTTACATCCAGCATGGATTGGAAATCTTCGGCGGTGGCCTTGCGAAAGGGCACGCTGTTGGCTGCGCCGGCATTCGCCACCACGATATCCACAGTCCCGTTCAGCCCCCGCGCCTGTGCAAAGGCCGCGCGCAGCGCGACGGGATCGGTCACGTCGCAGGTAACGTAGCCGACAAAGCGATGCTGGCCTGCCACCTCGCGCAACGGGGCTTCGCGGCGCCCCATCACGGTTACTTTGGCTCCTGCATGGGCCAGCGCCAGCGCAATCGCCGCACCGGTGCCGGTGCCGCCGCCTGTCACGATCGCATGTTGGCCGGTCAGGCTCATACCCGCTCTGCCTCTGCTTCGGCCTCGCGATCCGCAAGCCGCCAGAACTGATCCCGCCCGGCCTCATAAGGCAGGGGCCAGAATGCATTCCGATCCCCGATGCGGGCCCCTTCGTGCAGGGTCCAATACGGGTCAGAGAGATGGGGCCGTCCCACCGCCACCAGATCGGCACGCCCTGCGAGCAAGATGGAATTGGCGTGATCGGCCTCATAGATATTGCCCACCGCCATGGTCGCGATCCCTGCCTCGTTTCGGATACGGTCGGAGAACGGGGTCTGGAACATCCGCCCATAAACGGGGCGCGCCTCGGTCGAGGTCTGGCCAGCGGAAACGTCGATGATATCAGCCCCTGCCGCGTGGAACATCCGCGCGATTTCGACCGCCTCAGGCGGCGTCACACCATCGTCACCGACCCAGTCATTTGCGGAAATGCGCACCGACATCGGCTTGGCCTCCGGCCAGACCGCGCGCAT
The DNA here is from genome assembly GCA_030425395.1 of Alphaproteobacteria bacterium. Lineage (GTDB taxonomy): Bacteria > Pseudomonadota > Alphaproteobacteria > Rhodobacterales > Rhodobacteraceae > JAUIAS01. The sequence goes on along the minus strand of JAUIAS010000017.1, from coordinate 53,194 downwards.
TGCCGCGAAAACCTCCAGCGGATAGCGCATTCGGTTTTCCAGTGATCCGCCATAGTCATCGCGGCGGATATTGGACATCGGGCTGATAAACGACGACAAGAGATATCCATGTGCCGCGTGCAGTTCGATCATGTCAAAGCCCGCGCGGTCGGCCATCAAGGCAGCATTAACAAACTGATCGCGGATTTCGGTCATCTCGGTGCGGGTAATTTCGCGCGGCGTCGCGTTTTCGGCCGACCATGGCACCGCCGAGGCGGACAACAGGTCCCAGTTTCCACGAACCAGCGGTTTGTCCATTCCCTCCCATCCGATGCGGGTGGATCCCTTGCGTCCCGAATGCCCGATCTGGCAGCAGATGCGCGCTTTTGTTTCGCTGTGCACGAAATCCGTCAGCCGCCGCCAAGCGGCCGTGTGCTCGGGCGCGTACAGCCCCGGGCAGCCCGGCGTGATCCGACCGGTATCCGATACACAGGTCATTTCGGTATAGACCAGACCGGCACCGCCCTTCGCGCGCTCACCGTAATGGATCAGGTGCCAATCGGTGGGACAGCCATCCACCGCCTTGTATTGCGCCATGGGCGACACAACGATGCGGTTGGCAAGCTCCATTTTCCGCAGCCTGTAAGGGGCAAACATCGGTGCACGCACCGGCGCGTCCGGCGCGGCCCCCGCGCGTTCCTGAAACCACTTTTCCGCGCCAGCCAACCATTCGGGATCGCGTTCGCGCAAGTTTTCGTGGCTGATCCGCTGGGACCGGGTGAGCAATGAATAATTGAGCTGCACCGGATCCAGATCGAGATAGCGTTCCACCTCTTCGAACCATTCCAGCGAATTTCGCGCCGCCGATTGCAGGCGCAGCACTTCCAGACGGCGTTCATCCTCATATCGTTCAAAGGCACGATCCAGATTGGTTTCCTCAGTGACCAGTTGAGCCAGAGAAATCGCACTTTCCATGGCCAGCTTGGACCCCGACCCAATGGAAAAATGCGCCGTCGCAGCCGCATCACCCATCAGCACCACATTCTTGTGCGACCACTTGCTGCACAGAACACGTGGGAACCGGATCCAGGCAGAGCCCCGGATGTGATTTGCGTTGGTCATAAGGGAATGACCGCCAAGATAGTCTTTGAATATCTCTTCGCAGGTGGCGATGGATTCTTCCTGCGTCATGTCCGCAAAGCCAAACTTTTCGAACGTCTCAGGCCCGCATTCGACGATGAATGTCGCTGTATCGTCATTGAACTGATAGGCGTGAACCCAGATCCAGCCGTGCTCGGTTTGCTCAAAGATGAACGTAAAGGCATCGTCAAATTTCTGATGAGTGCCAAGCCAGACAAAGTGGCAGGTGCGCAGATCGACATCCGGCTGGAACGTGTCACTGAATTCGGTTCGGGTGCGCGAATTCAACCCGTCCGAGGCAACCACGATGTCGTAGTCGTCCATATAGGCCGATGCCTCTGCAACCTCCGCCTCAAACTGCAGATCAATTCCCAATTCCTGCGCACGGGCCTGCAGAATCAAAAGCAATTGCTTGCGTCCAATCCCGCAGAACCCGTGGCCGGAGGATACCAACCGCTCGCCCTTGTGATGCAGGGCAATGTCATCCCAATAGGCAAAATGCGATCGGATCTCCGCAGCACTAACCGGGTCGTTGGCCTCGAGATTGTCGAGCGTCTCATCGGACAACACGACCCCCCAGCCAAACGTATCGTCAGCCCTGTTGCGCTCCATGACGGTGACCTGTGCATCCGGCTGGCGCAGCTTGAGGGATATCGCAAAGTAGAGGCCAGCGGGCCCGCCTCCCAGACATAGAACCTTCATTCCGTCGCCTCCATCCTGCACGAGTCACCTGCGATGCTAGAGAAGTCGATTTTTATTTCAAGCTTAAAGTTTCAGGCATAAAACAACTGACCCACCACCTATTTCCCTCGCACAGGCTTGCTCAATCTCGGATGCATCGGTAATTTCCATCAAAATCTGACAGGGGGTGCACCGTGACGATCAGGCCAGCGATTACAGGTTCGGGGGTTTTCACACCCGCCAACATCATCACCAATGCCGAACTCGTCGAGGCGTTCAACGCCTATGTCGATCTTTACAACGCACAAAACGCCCAAGCGATCGACGCAGGCGATCTGCCGGCCAAGGACTATTCTTCAGAAGAGTTCATTCAAAAGGCCAGCGGCATCGAACAGCGTTATGTCATCGACAAATCAGGTGTCCTTGATCCCAGTGTGATGCATCCCCTGCTGCGCCAGCGCGACGATGAAGAACCATCACTGATGGCAGAGATGGGTGTCGATGCCGCGAACAAGGCGCTGGCGCAGGCCGGGTGCCGTGCGGAGGATGTTGATCTGGTGATCTGCGCCGCGTCCAACATGGAACGCGCCTATCCGGCGGTGGCCATCGAAATCCAGAAATTGCTGGGCGTGCAGGGCTTTGCCTTTGACATGAACGTCGCGTGTTCCTCGGCCACCTTCGGCATTCAAGCTGCTGCTGATATGGTACGGGCCGGGTCCGTGCGCAGGGCGCTGGTGGTCAATCCCGAGATTTGTTCGGCACATCTGGAATGGCGCGACCGGGATTGCCATTTCATCTTTGGCGATGTGGCCACGGCCGTTGTGATCGAACCTGTCGAAGACGCAAAAGGCCCTTGCTTCGAAATACGCTCGACACGCTGCGCGACAGAGTTTTCCAACAACATCCGCAACAACAACGGGTTCTTGCGCCGATCCCGGCCCGACGGCGTGGCCGACCGCCGCGACATGCAGTTCATGCAGAACGGCCGAAAGGTGTTCAAGGAGGTTCTCCCCATGGTGAGCGCGCATATGGGCGCGCACATGTCGGATGAGGGCATCGACCGTGACGAGATCAAGCGGCTCTGGCTGCACCAAGCCAACAAATCGATGAACGATTTTATCGGACGCAAGGTTTTGGGCCGGGAGCCGGAAGCCGGTGAACAACCCAACATTCTGCAAGACTACGCCAACACCTCTTCGGCGGGGTCGATCATTGCGTTTTCCAAATACTCGGACGATCTGGCAGATGGCGATATCGGTATCATCTGTTCCTTTGGCGCGGGGTACTCCGTGGGGTCGGTCGTGGTTCAGCGGCACGGTTAATGGCCGTGCCGAATTCGTCATGCGTTGCGGCTTGCCGCGCGTGGCGGGCCGGTTTATGCGATCCACATGCCCAAGCTTTTCTTCAATTACTCGACCATGAACGCCGGAAAATCGACGGTGCTTCTTCAGGCGTCCCACAATTATCGTGAAAACGGGATGCAAACCTATTTGCTGACCGCCAATCTGGATGACAGGGCCGGGGCCGGGCGGATCGCATCGCGCATCGGCATCGGCCAAGAGGCGGATACCTTCACCGCCACCGACGATCTGTTCGCGCGTATCGCGGCGCGACAACAGGAGGGGCCAGTTGCCTGCGTCTTTGTCGATGAGGCACAGTTTCTGACCAAGGATCAGGTCTGGCAACTGGCACGCGCAGTCGATGACCTGAATGTGCCGGTGATGTGCTACGGACTGCGCGTCGATTTTCAGGGCGAACTGTTCCCGGGTTCGGCGGCGCTATTGGCATGGGCGGATGAAATGCGCGAAGTGCGCACCATCTGCCACTGCGGCAAGAAGGCGACAATGGTGGTGCGTCTGGGGACCGACGGCAAGGCGCAACTGGCTGGCGATCAGGTGCAGATCGGGGGCAACGAAACCTATCAATCTCTCTGCCGACGACACTGGCGCGCTGCTGTCGGTGACGCTGGTTAGTGCATCCGTCCGCCAATAGGCACGTCCTGATCCGGGCCGATCAGGACAATCTCGCCGTCGGCATCCGGCAACCCGAGTACGAGGATTTCCGACATGAACGGCCCGATTTGACGGGGCGGAAAGTTCACCACGGCCATGACCTGTTTTCCCACAATTTCTTCTGGCGCGTAATGCCGGGTGATTTGAGCGGAAGATTTCCGCACACCGATGTCACCGCCAAAATCGACCCACAGCTTGATTGCGGGCTTGCGTGCCTCCGGAAAGGGCTGGGCGTCCACGACGCGGCCGACCCGGATATCAACCTTCAGAAAATCGTCAAAGGACAGATCAGCCACGGGACAACTCCCTTGATCGGTTGGCGGCGGCGGCAACCGCCTTGGTCAACAGTGGCGGGAAACCCGCAGCGTCATCCATAAGCACCTCAAGCGCGGCCTGCGTGGTGCCGTTGGGGCTGGTGACGTTCACCCGCAGTTGCGCGGGGTCTTCCTCGGCCGCCTCGGCAAGGGCACCTGCTCCGGCGACCGTCGCCTTGGCCAGTTGCATCGCCATTTCGTCCGGCAGGCCCTGCGCCACACCGGCAGCGGCCAGCGTTTCGATCAGGTGGAACACATAGGCCGGGCCAGACCCGCTGACCCCGGTTACCGCATCCATCTGCGCTTCGTCCTGTAGCTCCACTGTCTGCCCCACTGCGGATAACAATGCGCGGGCAAGCGCGACATGGTCAGCGTTGGCGTGGTCATTCCCGATCAGTGCGGTAATGCCCTTGCCAATCGCGGCAGGGGTGTTGGGCATGGCGCGCACCACGGGCGTGCCCGCGCCAAGGATGGATTCAAAATATGACATTGGTGTGCCTGCGGCCACGGACACGAACAGCGTGTCACCGCCACCCATTGTGGCGGCCGTTGGCAAAGCCTCGGCCATCATCTGCGGCTTGACTGCGACCAGAACGATTGCGGGTGCCGCGGGAAGGTCCGTGTTTATGTTCACGCCCTGTGCGTTGACCCAGTCAGACGGTGCCGGGTCGATCACGTAAACGGACGTGGCTGGCAGCCCACCGGCCAGCCAACCGGCCAACATCGCCGACCCCATCTTGCCGCATCCCAACAGGACCAGCCCCCGGTCGGCCACTGACTGCATATCCATATCGCCCCCTTTCGTTGCACATCGGGGGCAAGGTTTACGCGCGCCCGTAAGCCTCTGCAATGGCGACCTGTAGCGCCTCTTTCGGGGTGCGGTCCCCCCAGACCAGCAATTGCATCGCCGGGTAATAGCGTTCCGAAGACAGCACGGCCGCGTGAATCATGGTGTTGATCTGTTCGGGGCTGGCCACCTGCCCACCCGCAAGAACAAGCCCATAGCGATAGACCATCAACTGTTGGTCCGACCAATAGGAAAACGCGCCAGCCCAGCATTGGTCATTCATCGCGTTCAACAATTCGTAAAGCTCGGGCAGCTTGTGTTTGGGCGGTTCCATTTCAAAGGTGCAGACCATGCGCAGGGTTTCGTCGTAACCCGACCACGCCAAAGTAACCGAATACGTGCGCCACTGGCCTTCGACCGCCATGGCGATCTGGTCATCACCCAGTCGATCAAAATCCCAGTCATGGTGTTCGGCGATATGTTCGACGATGTCGATTGGATGAATCTCATCTTCGAAGAACTGCTCGGAAAGGGCCATGATGCCACCTCACTGATCACTAGCGTCACGGGGCGGCAGCGCCCCAAGCGCTAGGTGCCTGCTCTAAAAGACGGGGCGACCCCCCGTTCTCATACCAGATATGGTGCGTGGTATAGGCTTGGCTGGCAACCCCTATTTTTGTGGACAACCCCAATAACTTGTGGACAGGTTCTAAATTTGGCCGAAATGTCGGGGATACCTTGGCGCATCGAACAACACGGTTCAGCAAAACAACCGCGCAAATGAAAACGCACGGCCACAAAGCCGTGCGTCACATGATTGAGCAAACAGGAACGATTGGTTCCGTTTGTTTACTTCTGAGCCGCCTCAAGTGCCGCGATACGGGCCGCGAGGGCGTCGTTTTCCTCGCGCGCTTTCTGCGCCATGGCGCGCACCGCGTCGAATTCCTCGCGGGTGACGAAATCGCGATCAGCCAACCACCGATCCAGCATGGAATGCATCGCCGTTTCCGCCTCTTGCCGCGCACCCTGCGCCACGCCCATGGCGTTGGTCATGAGTTGCGAGATATCGTCCATCATCTTGTTGCGGGTCTGCATGTTTTCTCTCCGGTCCGTTTCTCCCTATATGGTGATCACCGCGGGCAAGGGCAAGGTTGACTTGCCGCGCGCGGCAAGGGCATTGAGCGCGTATGACCGCACTGATCCCCTTTCCCGACCTGTCGCCTGAACTGTTTTCCTTTTCGTTGTTCGGAATGGAATTCGCCCTACGCTGGTATGCGCTTGCCTATATTGCGGGCCTGCTTATCGCTTGGGGGATCGCGGTGCGTGCGGTGTCCGATGCACGGCTGTGGGCCGGAGCGGCACCAATGACCCGCCCGCAGATCGAAGACCTGATGACCTATGTGATCCTTGGGGTCATTCTGGGTGGGCGGCTTGGCTTTGTGCTGTTTTATCAGCCCGAATATTACTTTGCGAACCCCTCGCAGATCCTGCTGATCTGGCAAGGCGGGATGGCATTTCACGGCGGGCTTTTGGGCGTGGTGGTCGCCGCATGGATTTTCGCGGCGCGCGGCGGCATCCCCAAACTGTCGATGGCGGATCTTATGGCCCTCAGTGTTCCGCCGGGCCTGTTGTTGGGACGCATCGCGAATTTCATCAACGCCGAGCTTTGGGGCCGCCCAACAGATTTGCCATGGGGCGTGGCTTTCCCGGGGGCCGCCGCGCAGGATTGCCCGGATGTGGTCGGCCTTTGCGCCCGCCATCCGTCACAGCTTTACGAGGCTGCGCTTGAGGGGCTGTTGCTGGGCGCGCTGCTGCTGTGGATGGCATGGCGGCGCGGGGCGCTCAAAAAGCCCGGTCTGGTGGCAGGCACGTTCTTTGCGGGATACGGATTGGCACGGTTCCTTGTCGAGTTTGCCCGCCAACCCGATGCGCACTTCGTCACCCCCGGCAATCCGCTGGGGCTGGCCTTTCACATACAAGGAATGGGCATCACCATGGGGCAGGCCCTGTCGCTGCCTATGATCGGGCTTGGCCTCTTTTTTGTGCTGCGCGCAACACGGGCGGCACCATGAGCCTCGCCAACCGGATCGCCGACCGTATCCGCAGTGAAGGCCCCCTGCCCGTTTCGGATTACATGGCGGATTGCCTGATGCATCCACAATGGGGGTATTACGCCCGCCAAGATCCTTTCGGTTCCGGTGGCGATTTCATCACCGCGCCCGAAATCAGCCAGATGTTTGGAGAAATGGTCGGGCTTTGCCTTGCTCAATGCTGGATGGATCAGGGGCAACCCAAACGCATTGCACTGGCCGAAGCCGGCCCCGGGCGCGGAACCATGATGGCCGATATCTTGCGCGCGACGCGCGCGGTGCCGGGCTTTCACGCCGCAGTTTCGCTGCACCTTGTGGAAACCTCCCCCACGCTGCGGCGCATGCAAAACGAAGCCCTGCGCGATCATGCCCCGGTCTGGCACGATGCCGTGCAGGATCTGCCGCAGGGGATGCCGCTATTTCTGGTGGCCAATGAATTTCTGGACGCCCTGCCCATACGCCAGTTCTTGCGGGGCGACACCGGATGGCACGAACGGTGCGTCGGGCTTGAGGGCGACAGGCTGTGCTTTGGATTGGCACCCGAGATGCCGCAACCGGGCTTGGCACACCGGCTGGAGGATACCCGCCCCGGCGATCTGGTCGAGATGTGCCCCCAAGCCCCCGCCATTGCCGAAGCCATCGGCCAGCGCATCGCACGTCACGGTGGTGCGGCGCTCTTCATTGATTATGGGGATTGGCGATCGGTGGGTGATACGTTTCAGGCCCTGCGCGATCACGCTTATGTCGACCCGCTCAGTGAGCCGGGCAGCGCCGATCTGACCGCGCATGTCGATTTTGAAATCCTCGCTCAGGCAACGCCCAGCGCCTTTTCCCGCCTGACCCCGCAGGGCGTGTTTCTGGAACGGTTGGGGATCACCGCACGCGCCCAGACTCTGGCCCGGGGACGTCAGGCGGCCGAGGTCGATGCCATCGCAACCGCACATCGGCGGTTGACGCACCCTGAGGAAATGGGAAACCTGTTCAAGGTACTGGGATTCTTTCCCGAGTCCGCCAACCCGCCACCCGGTCTGGACACATGACACTTGAAATTCTGCGCTCTGACATGCTCTCCGACGTTTCTCACGGGTTCTTTACCCGGCGCGGCGGTGCGTCTTCGGGGATATTCGCGGGCCTGAATTGCGGCACCGGTTCGACGGACCAAAGCGAGGTCGTCGCCATCAACCGTGCCCGTGTGGCCGATGCGATGGGCGTGGACCGCACCGCGCTGACCTTTGTGCATCAGGTGCATTCTGCAGATGTTGTGACGGTGTCTGCCCCTGCAACCGGGGTAAATACTGCCCCGCCGCGCGCCGACGGAATGGTCACAGCCAAGCCTGGTCTGGCCCTTGCGATCCTGACCGCCGATTGCCAGCCGGTCCTGTTTGCCGATGCCAAGGCGGGGGTCATCGGCGCCGCGCACGCGGGCTGGCGCGGGGCGCTGGACGGGGTTCTGGAAGCGACCGTGGACGCCATGGTGGCTATCGGGGCGCAACCCGGCAATATCCGGGCAGTCATTGGCCCCACGATCAGCCAGCGCGCATATGAGGTGGGTCCCGAATTTTTTGACGCGTTCATGGATGAAGGGCCAGAGAACGCCCGCTTTTTCGCCAATGATAATGGCGACCGGATGTTGTTCGATCTGCCCGCCTTTGGCCTGCACCGCCTGCGCGAAGCGGGTATCGGAGATGCCGAGTGGACGCGTCACTGCACCTATTCGGATACCGAACGGTTCTATTCCTACAGGCGGAGCACCCACGCTTGCGAGGCCGACTATGGGCGGCTGGTGTCGGTGATCCGGCTTTAGCGTCTGGCGACACCCGTTTTCGCCCTTGCGTCAACAATCGCAGCGATCCCACTGAATTATCCCACTCCTGCCCCAAACCTGCCGCATTCCACGGCCAGTTTCAGGATCAAGAAACGGCGCATTCCGCGCCAAGCAGGAGAACCCGCTATGAAAGTCCGCACCCGGTTCATCAAATCCGTTATCGCGACCGCAAAGTCCGATGCACCCGAATTGCCGTGGGCCCGTGGCCAGACACGCAAGGCGCTGATCGCTGGCCGCACCGGAAAACGCGTCACTCTGGCCCGCAGCGCCTGATCCACGTGCCGGGCAGCCCGCCCATCGAAAACCATTATCGTCAAACGCCAGCCCCGGAAAGGAAGACACGCATGACCGATATGCCCAAACCAGACCGATTCAGCCGGCATTTTGATCGCCACGGGCCCGGTGCATCGCTGACCCATGCGCAGGAAAAGCTTGCTGCCCGTCCACCCATGCGGCGATTCGACATCAAGTGGCTCGATGCCACCGGCGCGATCAAGGAAACATCCAAGATCGGCCCCGCCCACCCCGTTTTTGAAGATGCCTTTTCCGCGTTTGCCCGCGGCAGCATGGTCGCGACCGAAACCGGCCCGGTCGCGGTCGAAGACCTGTTACCCGGCGACAAGATCCTGACCGAAACCGGTCCGGCCCTGCCGTTGGTCTGGCATGGGTCCATGACCTGCAATCCCGGTCTGTCACTGCCGACTGGCCACAGCATCGCGCTGAACAGGATTTCACCCGACAGTTTCGGCCTGACCCGGCCCGAACAGGTTCTTGTCACCGGACCGGGCGCACGGCTTGCGCGACACCTGCCGAATGCGCGGGATTTGTCCGGGGTCCAATATGCGCTGACACGTGTCAGCGCCTTGCAGGACGGGTATCAGGTTGTTGAAACGGTCCCGCCCAGCGCGGTGCAGCTGTTCCATCTGTGCCTGCCGCGTCATGCAATTATCCGCGTCTGCGGACTGGGGTTTGAAACGTATCACCCCGGACGCACGCTGCCTTTTGCCAACACCGGTCTGCGCGCTGCATTCCTCGGGATGTTCCCGAATGTGCGCCACCTTTCGGATTTCGGACCGATGGCCGGTGTGCGGGCAGAAGAATCAAACCAAGACCAGAGCGAGGCACCGGCCCCGCCTGGTTCGGCACTCAGGCCGATCGGCTAAGACGGTCCTCGAGAACATCGAAGGGCACCCCAGGCTCATCCTTGGCGCAACGGATGACCAGCGATGTCTTGACGCTCGCCACATTGGGTGTGGTCAACAGCTCTTCGGTCAGAAAACTTTGAAAGCTGCTTAGGTCAGGTGCCACGCATTTCAGAATGAAGTCCACCTCGCCATTCAGCATATGACATTCGCGAACAAGCGGCCATTTCCGGCACTGTTCTTCGAACGAACGCAGGTCAGATTCGGCCTGGCTTTGCAAACCGACCATCGCAAACACCTGCACCTCGAACCCCAGTTCGCGGGAATCGACCTCAGCATGGTATCCCCGGATCAGGCCGGCGTCTTCCAGAGTGCGGACCCGGCGCAGGCAGGGCGGGGCCGAAATTCCGACCCGTCGCGCCAACTCGACGTTTGTCATGCGGCCATCAGCCTGCAATTCAGCAAGAATCTTCCTGTCGATGGGATCAAGGCGGGTTGTGACCATAAAGCGCTCCACTTCTGTGCGTTTCATATAGCAGGGACCACGGGTTGCGCAATATTATTTCGCGCCCGCGCAATATTATGAAAATCAAATGCCTGTTTTCCCGCCAGATTGCCCCCAATGCAAGGGGTTTAAGCTTGGGTTGCGCGCGGCTATATGCTGAACAACAACGCGGTTCGTCCGCACAGCTGCTATGAGGGCCACCATGGGCGAGACACGCCATACCAAAGTTTTGATCATCGGGTCGGGCCCGGCAGGATACACCGCAGGTGTTTATGCCAGCCGGGCAATGCTGTCCCCCATTCTCGTGCAGGGAATCGAACCGGGTGGACAGTTGACCACCACGACCGAGGTCGAAAACTGGCCCGGCGATACCGAAGTGCAAGGCCCCGATCTTATGGTCCGAATGGAAGCCCACGCGCGCGCCATGGGCACCGAAATCATTGGGGACATCATCAGCAGCCTCGACCTGGATCAACGGCCCTTTGTGGCCAAGGGCGACAGCGGCAACACCTACACCGCCGACGCGGTGATCCTTGCGACCGGCGCGCGGGCCAAATGGCTCGGCATGCCGTCGGAGGAAAAGTTCAAGGGCTTTGGCGTTTCGGCCTGCGCTACCTGCGACGGGTTCTTCTATCGCGGTCAGGAAATTGTTGTTGTCGGTGGCGGCAATACCGCTGTCGAAGAGGCGCTTTTCCTGACCAACTTCGCATCAAAGGTGACGTTGATCCACCGCCGCGACGAACTGCGTGCTGAGAAAATTCTTCAGGATCGCCTGTTCAAGAACCCCAAGATCGAGCCCTTGTGGTTCCACGAAATCGACGAGGTTCTGGGCACGGAAAGCCCGCTAGGCGTCGAATCCGTTCGTGTCCGGAACGTAAAGACCGGTAAAACACAGGAAATCCCGGCCAAGGGTGTCTTTGTGGCCATTGGTCATGCTCCCGCCTCCGAATTGGTCAAGGACAGCCTCGAGACCCACATGGGCGGCTACGTCAAGGTCGAAGCCGGAACCACCCGGACATCGGTTCCCGGCGTCTTTGCGGCGGGTGATTTGACCGACCATATCTACCGTCAGGCGGTGACCAGCGCAGGCATGGGCTGTATGGCGGCGCTGGATGCGGAACGCTGGTTGGCCGAACAGGACTGACCCTTTTGACAAAAAGGTGCAGCGCGCCACAATATTTTCGCGCATAATCCTGCAAGGGTGGCCTTCTGGCCGTGTCCGCAGGGGGATGATCGACGCGAATGAGCATGTTGTGGCGCGGGCCGTTGGACAGCCGACTGAGGATCGCCGCTGGACTGATCCTGTTTCTATATGTCTGTTTTCATTTCATTAACCTTGGGCTGGCAACGATTTCGCCGCAGGCCGCCGATGCCTTCCAGTCATTGCGGCAGGTTCTGACCCGGGGCATCGTCGGCACCGTGGTTCTGTATGGTGCCTTTCTGGTGCACATCCTCACCGCACTTTTTCGCATCGCTCGGCGCGGCACGCTGCGTCTGCCTGCCGGGGAATGGGCGCAGATCGTTCTGGGGCTGCTCATCCCCGTTTTCCTGATCATTCATATCGTTTTTACCCGTCTGGCACATGATGTGCACGACGTTCAGGACAAGATCGGGTTTGTATCCGGCCTGATCTGGGACACGCAGTCAGGGTGGCAACAGGGGCTTCTTGTCGCCTTGGTCTGGGTTCATGGCTGCATCGGGATGCACATGTGGCTGCGACTGACGCAGTGGTGGAAACGGGCGCTGCCTTGGGCGATCGGGCTGGCCGTGTTTCTGCCGGGCTGGGCGCTGGCAGGTTTCATGACCGAAGGGCGCAGGGTGCACGCCTTGTTCCGCGACCCCGAAGCCGCAGATGCAACCAAGGCCGCTTATAACTGGCCAGATGGAGAGGCATTCGGATGGCTGGTATGGGCAAGCGATGCCGCCCTGAACGTGTTTCTTGCAGCTGTGGCGCTGGTGTTGGTCGCCATTTTTTTGCGCGCGGTGCTGGCGCGGCGCAATTCGGTGCGCATTTCCTATGCCGACGGTCCACAGATTACCGCCCAACGCGGCCTGACCCTTCTTGAGATGTCCCGCAGCAAGGGCGTGCCGCATACCGCGCTTTGTGGTGGTCGCGGCCGGTGCACGACATGTCGCGTGATCATTGAAAACGGTGCGGCGAACCTGCCGCCGCCCTCGCCCGAGGAAACCGCCGCCTTGCAGGCGGTCAAGGCCCCGGTCGGCGCGCGTCTTGCCTGCCAGACGCGCCCTACCGGTGATCTGACGGTGTTTCGCGCCTTTCGCCCCGATGGTCAGCGCGTTCGGGCCCATTCCAGCCAAGGCAGCGAGGCGCAGCTCGCCGTGCTGTTTTTGGATATGCGGGGTTTTACCGCCCGCACCGCAGGGCAACTGCCTTACGACGTGGTGTTCCTGCTCAACAGATTTTTCGACGCCATCGTTCCGGCCATTCTCACCAACGGCGGCACCGTCGACAAATACATGGGCGACGGCTTGCTTGCCGTTTTCGAAACCAGTTCGGCCCGCACATCCGCGCGTGCAGGTCTGAAAGCCGTCGCCGGGATCGCTGAAGCACTGGCCAAATTCAATACCCGCCTGATTGAGGAAGGAGTGCCCGAGGTGGCCATTGGCGTTGGCCTGCACCTCGGCACCGTCGTTCTGGGCGAGATCGGCGCGCGCGGCGCATCACCGCGCACAATCATTGGCGATACGGTCAACACCGCCAGCCGCCTTGAGGCGCATACCAAGACCCTTGGTGCACAGGTCTTGCTGTCTGAGCCGACGCTCGCCGCGGCGGGGCTGGACACCGGCGCGATGGATTTGCTGACGCTGGAACTGCGCGGCGTCGATCACCCGCTGAAAGCGCTGAGCCTGAGCGATGGGCGCATCCTGTCAGAGATGATAGCGGAATTGGAGTGACGTTGGTCGGGGCCAGTGACCCCGTCCGTGCGCTGCACGTCCGACGTTATGCATTGCGATAGAGCGCCAAAGTGCCCGCGAGGCACAACATGACGAAGCCGCAGCCACGATCCAGCCACTTGGCCCCATCGCCACGGATCATCCCGCTGGCCCGACTTCCGAGCATCGCGTAGCCGGCCATGACAGCAACATCAATCACGACAAACATGGCCCCAAGCATCACATATTGCACGGCCAACGGCTGTTCGAGGGTTACGAACTGGGGCAGGAAGGCGGCAAAGAACAGGTAGCCCTTGGGATTTGTCGCCGCTACGAAGAAGCTCTTGCGGAACAATCGGCCTGCCAGGTTGTGCGGCAGTTTGGCCAGCGTATTTTCACCGCAACCGGGGCCTGCGGTTTGTGTTGCCTCCGGGGCCGGGCTGTTTCCGGTCGATGTGATCATCTGGAACCCCAGCCACGCCAGATAGGCAACGCCAAACCACTTGACCACATCGAACCAGAAGGCCGAAGTGGCCAGAACCGCCCCCAACCCAAGGGACGCCGCCGTGATCAGGAACACATCCGAGACAGCGGCCCCCAGCACGCCCCAACCTGCAAGGCGCAGCCCAAAGCGTGACCCGTTGGTCAGGGCGAGAAGAACGGTCGGTCCGGGTGTCACCACCGTCACGAACACGACCAATGCGAAGGGGATGAGCATAGCGTCCATTTTCCTGCCTCAGGTCTGGCGCAGATTATTGCGCCGGTGTTTCGCACAGGGCACTGCCACGCGGCGCGGCACCCAACCCGGCCGCCTTTGCGATCGCATGCACGATCGCGAGGGCCGCCACCTGCCCGGTCAAAACAGCGGGCCAGATCAAATGGAACTGTGCATCAAAATACTTTTGCGGGCCAAACGACACCAACGCCATGACCGCCGCCAGTCCGCTGAGCAAGCGGCCGGTCAAGCTTTGCGTTGGGCCAACAAGGATCGCGGCCAAAGCGACGCTCACTGATGCGCCTATGAATGGCGCAATCCCAAAGAACGGCGTGCGGACCGGAGGGTGCGGCGGAATACCGGCATAAAGCGATGACAGCATGATCACCTGAAGGATGATGAACACAGACAGAGCCGCGATGGGGATACGTTGATCTTGGGACATTGAATTTCCTTTTCAAATCGAAAGAGCGTAATTTATATTACGGACAAACCAATCCGTAATTTCAAATACGGATTGTGTCAACCGATGGCTTGCATCTTTTTCTTGTTTTGCATGTCAGCGATGTAGAAACGGTTGGCGGCTGCTCTCGCCTATGGATGCTCTGGTGCATGAAACTGGGCATGCCCGACATTGGAACTGGTATGGAACTGAAGCTAGAAAGCACGATCATTGGCGCGGTGGCCATGCTGGCACCGTTCATTGCCCGCATCCCGGGAACCGCCGCCCATGGGGCGGATTGGTTTTGGTCCTATGCGTCGGGGCCGTTACTCTTGGCGTTTATAGCCGTTTTTTCGCTGATCCCTGCCGCTGTTCTGATCGGGTTGCTGACCATGTTTGGCACCGGACGGCTACGCTTTGTTATGGGGATGGGCGCGATGACGGCGGCCAACCTGATCCTGCACGCGCAGCTTGATCTGGCATCGGATCCGCAGGCCGCGATTGCTTTGGTAATTTTTCCGGTTCTGGCGGCCTTCTGCGCAGCGATCGGGTATTATGCCGGATGGATCATCGCTGCGGTTCTGGGGCGGTAACACGCCCCCACATCAGAGCGTCGCGCGGATCGCCTCGGCGGCGCGACGCTCCAGATCGCAAAACCGCAGCAATTCGGACCGGATCGCGCGCAGATGCGGCAGCCGATCTTCATAGTCCTCCACACTGGCCGCCCGGATCGCGTCCCACATTTCATCCTCGTTCGTGCAGATCACCATGCCGCGAGTGTCCACGAAATCCGCGATATTCGGACAGCCCCAATAAATCGGCACGGTATCGCACAGCACTGCATCCACCAGTTTTTCCGAGAAATAATTCGTTTCGCGCACGTTTTCGATCACAACAGAATATCGGAATGGCGCAAGACCGTCTGCCTTGGCAGAAAACGGTATATAGCCGCGCCCCATCACCTCGCAGTCGATATTGGCGTCGCGCACGAAATCCACCATGGCATGACGCAGCAGGTGGCCCGCGCTGTCGCGTTTTGCCGATGCGATCAGCGACATATGCCGCGACTTGGACAGATTGAGCGTCTCCCATTCAGGCACCCACGTCGTGCCAAGCGGAAAGAACACCGCATTGGGCAGAGCCTTTAGAAGATCCACGTTGAAGGTCAGCACGCGATGAAACCGCCAATGGGTCAGGCGCAAAAGGCGGATATGCTTGGCATGGATAACGCTGGGTTCGCCGAGAATCAGGGAAATCCGCGCCCGTGTGCCGCGCCGCACCGTTGTATGTGTCGTGGTCTTGGGAAACACGATCAGATGATCTGAAGCGGCCAGATCACCCACGGTCTTTCCTGACAGCCGCGTGGGCATGCCCACGGGCCAGATCAGTTCATCCACCGGCACAGACGCAAGCGCCGGACCAAGTGCGCGCCCATAAGGCAGGACGGCAATCGCAACATCCGATGGGCAAGAGGCATCACTTCCAGACACCATCAGATCACATCCGGGAATTGCACAATGCCAGACATAACGCGGCAAGCTGACCCCGCCACACGCACACCGGTCATCGCAGTGACAGGGCCCAACCGCGTCACAAGCGCCTGCCCCGGTCGTCCCATCCAATGGCCCTGCTCTGCAACAAAGCTATCCTTGGCCATCAACCCGTGATGCCACAGATAAGCGGCCATTGCGCCTGTGGCCGAGCCGGTAAACGGGTCTTCGGGCGGGCTGGGCGGTGCCAGCAGCAGACGTGAGAACGTGTCGCCCCCAGCGGTTTCCCCGCCAAGGGTCACAAGAAAGGGTTCCAAAAGATCGGTGCCGTCGTGGCCCAGCGATGCACACAAACGCGCAAGTGCATCGGAAGCGATCTGCGCACGCCGCAACGCGTCCTTGTCCCGCAGGACGGTGACGCAGAACGGCAATCCCGTCGAAACCAGCTGGGGCGGTGCCAGAAAATCCTCAGGTGTCAAACCAATCGCCGCAGCAACATAGGCAGGATCAACCATCTGCCCAAATTGCGGTGCGACCTGGTCCATGATGATCAGGTCGTCACGGCATTCCACGGCAACCGGCCCTGCACCTGTTTCCAAAACGATGCGGTCGCCCGAAAACATGCCACGCGCCCGCAGCGCCGAAACCGTGGCGATGGTGGGATGACCTGCAAAGGGGATTTCGCGGCTCGCCAGAAAGTAGCGCACGCGAAGATCGGCGACATCCGACGGACCGGTAAACGTGCATTCCACCAACGAGGTTTCGCGAACATAGGCCATGCAGCTCTCGGCATCGAGCACCGCACCGCCATGCACCACCGCACAACCGTTTCCGCCAAAGGCGCGGTCGGTAAACGCATCGACCCAGTCAAAGGGGAATTCAGGCATGGTGCGCAGGCTCCGCTTGCTGCGCCGCAGGACACGACGCTGGAGCTTTGATTAGCAAGCTGGAGCGGCGCGGGCCAGCCCTTGCGTTTCAGAGCAAGGGCAGCCCCTTTCCGCGATCAGTGGACCGCGACCGGTTTGAAATCGTGCTGGCGGGCCAGAACGAAAGCCAGCTTTCTATCAGCCACGAGGGCCAGTTGTTCACCGTCTTCGGTATGCACGGAATAGATCCGTTCCAGTCCATTGGCTGACGCGCGCAGATCCTCGGGCAGATCATTGACCGCGACCGCCTTGACATAGACAACGCCGCGCTTGGCCTGTGACATATGGGTTGGCAGTGTCATGATTGCGTTCATCCCCTCTTGATCTGGATCGTTTGAACCACTGTCTCTGGTAACGACCGTTTCAGGTCCACATGTAGCAAACCATTTTCGATAATCGCCTCACCGACCTCAACACCATCTGCCAGCACAAAGGTGCGCTGAAACTGACGGGCGGCAATACCGCGATGCAGAAAAACCCGGCCATCGCTGTCGTCGCGCTGACGTCCACGGATCACCAATTGGCGGTCTTCCACCGTTATGGCCAGATCGTTTTCGGCAAAGCCCGCAACGGCCAACGTGATCCGATACGATGTGTCGGAGGTTTGTTCGATATTGAAAGGGGGATAGCCTTCGTTGCCGGACTTGGCCGTCCGTTCCAACAGGCGTTCAAGTTGTTCAAACCCGAGCAGATGCGGGTATGACGCGAGTGTAAGTTTTGTCATCTCCACGTCCTTTGCAGAAGAAAGCGACGATTGGCACGGCCCCGTTATGGCGACCGATCAGAGGAATATGGGAAGAAACGCTTTCGATAACAAGGGCTAGGCGAAAATAGGCGCGCGCTGTATAATGATGGTCTTTCCAGTATGGCAGGACAGAGTCGACATGAACGCCCCAACCGATATCTCTATGAAGCCGGAAGAGGTTTTGCGCGTTGAATTGGAAATCTTCAAACGCCAGCACCGTGATCTGGACGAGGCGATCGCCGCTTTGGGCGAACGCGGCACCGCCGATCCATTGACCTTGCAGCGGCTCAAGAAACAGAAATTGCGCCTCAAGGACATCATTTTCCAGATCGAGGACCGGCTGACCCCGGATATCATTGCCTAGGGCAAGAGTTTGGCTATAGTGCGCCTTCCTTGAACGGACAGGGCAGGAAAAATGGCCGAAATACGCGTGGGAATCATCATGGGAAGCCAGTCGGACTGGCCCACGATGAAAGAAGCCGCTGTGATTCTCGATGAGCTTGGCATCGAATATGAAACGCGGATTGTCTCTGCGCATCGCACGCCTGACCGTCTATGGGATTATGGCCGTTCGGCCGCGCAACGCGGTTTGCATGTGATTATTGCGGGGGCTGGCGGTGCCGCGCATCTGCCCGGAATGATGGCCTCCAAGACGCGGGTTCCCGTCATCGGCGTGCCAGTTCAGACGCGGGCGCTTTCCGGCGTCGATTCGCTATATTCCATCGTCCAGATGCCCAAGGGCTTTCCCGTCGCAACCATGGCCATCGGGGCCGCTGGTGCTGCGAATGCCGGATTGATGGCCGCGGGCATCCTTGCCATCAATGACAGCGCATTGGCCCAACGGCTGGATACATGGCGCGAGACGTTGTCAGCGTCGATCCCGGAGGAACCAGTGGATGACTGATCACCTGCCCACAGGGGCCACAATCGGCATTCTCGGCGGCGGTCAGCTGGGCCGGATGTTGTCGGTCGCAGCCAGCCGTCTCGGCTTCAAGACGCATATCTTTGAACCCGGCGCAGAGCCACCCGCGGGACAAGTGGCCCACCGTGTCACAACGGCCAGCTATGATGACGCGACTGCGTTGGAGCATTTTGCGCAGTCGGTTGATGTGATCACTTATGAATTTGAAAACATTCCGACCAGCGCACTGGATATTCTGGAAAAGCTCCGGCCAATCCGACCGGGTCGCGAAGCGCTGCGTGTATCGCAGGACCGCCTGACTGAAAAAGGATTTCTGCGCGATCTGGGGCTGACGACCGCACCTTTCGCGGACGTGACCGACGGCGAAAGCCTTGAGGCCGCGCTTGCCGACATTGGCGCGCCCGCGATCCTCAAGACCCGCCGCTTTGGATATGACGGCAAGGGACAGGCGCGGGTCATGTCCGACGATCAGGCCGCCGACGCGCTGGCGGATATGGCCGGGGCACCGGCGATCCTCGAGGGGTTCGTGGACTTTTCTCACGAGGTATCGGTCATCGCGGCGCGCGGCCTTGATGGATCGGTGTCGTGCTTTGACCCCGGAGAAAACGTGCACAAGGATGGTATTCTGCGCACGACCACGGTGCCCGCACGGCTGAGCGCAGCTCAGCGCACCGATGCGGTCTTGTTGGCCGGGCGCATTCTCAATGCGCTGGATTATGTCGGCGTCATGGGCGTCGAATTATTCGTGACCCAGCGCGGTTTGGTGGTCAATGAAATCGCCCCGCGCGTGCACAATTCCGGACACTGGACGCAGAACGGATGCGCGATCGACCAGTTTGAACAACACATCCGCGCCGTGGCAGGCTGGCCGCTGGGCGATGGAACGCGCCACGACGATGTGGTGATGGAGAACCTGATCGGCGACGATATGGATCAAGTGCCCGCACTTGCCGCGCAATCCGATTGCGCACTGCATCTCTACGGCAAGGCCGATACCAAGCCCGGACGCAAGATGGGCCACGTCAACCGTATCGTCAAAGCGTGACGCGAACGCGGCGCGCTTAGTGGGCCGCGACAAATCTCTCGGCGATATCCCCCGACAGGTGACTGACCCGCCCCCCGCTGATTGTGGCGGCAACGCGGTCGTCACGGGCGTCGATGATCACAAAATCCGCCCGGAACCCGGGCGCGATCCGGCCCCTGTCCAACAGGCCCAGAAGCCGCGCCGGCCCCTCTGATACCATAGCCCACGCCGCCGTCAGATCGCAGATACCGGAACGCGACAGGAACAGCGCCGCAGCCCGCAGGCTTGGATAATGGTAATCCGACACCAGTGCATCGCAAAGCCCCATGGCAATCAGATCAAGCGCGCTGACCTTGCCCTTGTGTGATCCTCCGCGCACCACGTTGGGCGCGCCAAGGATGATCGCATCCCCATTGGCATGCGCCGCCTCTGCCGCATCCTGCGTTTCGGGGAATTCGGAAACACGCGCGCCCCGCGCACGCCAAAGCGCCCGCGTATTCGCATCCGTGTCGTCATGGCTGCCGAGGGTCACGCCTTGCGCCACCAGCCGCTGGCACAGGTCATCCACCGCCGGATCGACCTGCGCTCCAAGGGCATGCAATTCCAACAAGCGTTGGAAATACACATCAGGGTTCAGCCCGGCCTTGAGCGCCTGCCCCGTCATGCGAGGCGGCCTGCGCCCTTGGGCCAGACGGTCATGCGGCAAGTGATCATTGAACACGACATAGGCGATATCCCACGCCGCCAGCCGTTCAGGCAAATCCGCGAATTCATCCAGAAGGTGGGTTTCAAGCCGCATCTGGGGGCGCAGATCGGTCACGCATTTCGGGCGCACGTCCCTGAGTGCCTCAAAAAACTCTGTGGCAAAGCCCGGCCCACGCAGCCCGCCTTCCCACGAAAAGAACTGCGCCATCACTGCGGTGGTGATTCCGTTCACCGCGATCTCGGCCTCAGCCGCGCGAATGCCGCCCGCGATGGTTTTCATCGCCCCTCGTCGCGGTGCAACGTGACGTTCAAACCCGTCACCATGGGCATCCACCATACCCGGCAGGATACGAAATCCCGTCAGATCGACGCAAGGCGCATCCACGTCCGCGACGATCCGGCCATCAGCGATTTGCACGCGATCAGATCCCAGCCCATCAGGGCGCAGAACTTCGGCCCCAGTCAGATGCAAGGCAAGTGCAGACACGGGCGTGCTCAGCAGTTGCGCGCAGCGCAGTCGGGCAAGCCATTGCCAAAAAGCGCGTTGAACGTGGTCAAATCGGGGTTGAAACGCCCGGTTTCCAAAAAGAAAATCGTCTCCCCGATCACCTTGGGATTGTTCATCAGAAACGTATGGGTCACCGGCAGGACAAGATGATCGGCCATGCCCGCCACGTGTGTGGACGCGACCGAAACCTTGCCATCATCCGGACCGGGGATCAGCGCAGACAAA
This sequence comes from Alphaproteobacteria bacterium, assembly GCA_030425395.1. GTDB lineage: Bacteria > Pseudomonadota > Alphaproteobacteria > Rhodobacterales > Rhodobacteraceae > JAUIAS01. The sequence goes on along the minus strand of JAUIAS010000017.1, from coordinate 32,122 downwards.
ATAGGGTTCAGCGTCTGGTTCCCGGCGATCACCCCGAGTTCAAAATCAACCTCTGGCAGGCCGCGCGGCAGGCTGGCGGGACCAGTGCCCAATTGACGACCCGCCGGACCGTTAAGCCAGCCGAACACTTCCCAATCGCCGATCTCATCCACAAGCTCACTACCCTGATTGGGCGGCGCAAGCATGACGACACGGCCCAGATTGTCCGGATGTTCATCACGAAAAGCTTGGCGCACGAGGATGCCGCCCATGGAATGGGTGACAAAATGCACCCGCTCTGCGTCACCACAATCGGCCAACGCACGCGGGAACACCTCATCCACAAGTTGCTGCACCGGTGCTTCGGTGGACGCATAACCCGGCATCACGACCCGGTAACCCCGACGTTCCAGCACTTGCCCCATGATCGCGAAAGATATTTCGGAACGCGCCAATCCGTGCAGCAGAACAACGCATTCCGTCGCGCGCGCGGCGGCGGACGTCATCAAGAACGCAACAAGGATAAGGGCGTATCGCATATGGTTGAAATAGGTCGGTTTGGCCCATTACAAAAGACCGGATCATCAGGAGAATGCATTTTGTCCCCCAGATTGGCCGTTCGCGCCGTCCTTCTGCACGAAAACCGCCTGCTGCTGGTCAATGCGTGGCCGGACCCGTCGCGAACCCTGTGGTGTGCGCCGGGCGGCGGGGTCGAGGCGGGATCGTCCCTGCCCGACAACCTTCGGCGCGAGATGCATGAGGAAACAGGCCTGGATATCCGCGTCGGGCCACCCTGCCTGATCAACGAATTCCATGACCCCGGCGGCAGCTTTCATCAGGTCGAGGTGTTCTTTCGTTGCACCCTGCTCGGGGGCACCCTTACAGATGACTGGCAAGACCCCGAAGGAATCGTGACCAAGCGGCGGTTTTTTACGCGCGACGAAGTCGCCGCTATTGATCTCAAACCGTCCAGCCTGCCGCAAATCGCCTGGGCGCGTGGCATCGCGTATGATCCGTTGGAACCGATTAGCCGTTGATGCCCCTGCGACGTGGCAAAAGCGAAAGCCCGACACCGGTCAGCACGCACAGAGCCGGTGGCAGGCTGCCAACTTGCATCGGCTCCCCCAAGAGCAACCACCCGCCAGCCATCGCAATCACAGGCACGGTCAATTGCGCCACGGATGCCACGCTTGCAGGCAAAGCGGGCAAGACCCGATACCACAGCGCATAGCCAAGCCCGGACGTCACCGCACCGGACACAAGAGCCAGCACGATGCCCTGCCCGGTTATTGACGACACATCCACCGGCCCAAGCAACCAAAACACGCCCAACCCCAGCGGCACCGCCTTGAGAAAGTTGGCAAAAGTCGCAGACAGCGGATCGGCCTGCCCTCGACCGGATAGCGAATACAGCCCCCAGCCGACCCCGGCCAATATCATCAGCGCACCGGCCACAGGATCAACGACCCCACCGCCCTGACCCGGCCAAAGCAGCCACGCCAACCCACCAAAGGCAACCGCTGCGCCGATCCAACGGCGGCGTGGCATCGGTTCGCGTTCGGCGACCGCGCCGGCAAACATGGTGATCTGAACCACCCCGAACAGGATCAGCGCGCCCAAGCCCGCATCCAACGCCCTGTAAGCAAAGGAGAACCCGAACATATAGGCAAACAGCGCCAACACAGCCACCACTCCGCCGCGCCGGATACCCCGCCTGAGATTACCGCGCATCGCGATCAGCAAGCCAAGCATCACAGCCCCTGCCAACAACCGCAAGGCCCCGAAACTCGCAGCGTCTATCCCCCCCGATGCCAGTGCCATCCGGTTGAGGACAGAGTTGGCCGCAAAGGCAACCATGGTCAGCGCGGTAAGAACAATAATCTGCATGAGATCTCCTTAGCCTATTCAATGACCGCGCGCACGGAAGATATAGCGACGTCGCGACGTCGTGCACGTCAGTGAACGATCGGCTGTTCCTGTTCCGCCTACCCCAAGGTATCGTGCGATGAACCACGCCGGGCGCACAGCCCCGGCACCACAGCTTTGCAAGGGTGAGACCATGCCGATCAAGATAGACATCTCGCAATTCAAGAACCTGGACATCCAACAGCATGAGGACGGGGTTTGGGTTGTGACCCTGAACCGCCCGGCCAAACGCAACGCGCTGGATATCGACACGATCGAAGAGCTTGTTCAGTTCTTCTCGGCCGCGCCCCGCGCCGGGGTTCTGGCCGTGGTTCTGGCCGGGTCGGGCGATCATTTCTGCGCCGGGCTCGACCTGATCGAGCATCACGACGAAGACCGCAGCCCGGCGGATTTCATGCATGTCTGCCTGCGATGGCATGAGGCATTCAACAAGATGGAATACGGCGGCGTGCCGATCATCGCCGCCCTGCAGGGGGCAGTTGTTGGCGGCGGGCTGGAATTGGCCAGTTCGGCCCATGTCCGGGTCATGGATCAAACTGCCTATTTTGCTTTGCCCGAAGGCCAGCGTGGCCTGTTTACCGGTGGCGGTGCCACGATCCGGGTCACCGATCTTGTGGGCAAGGCACGCATGATCGACATGATGCTGACCGGGCGCGTCTATCAAGGACAAGAAGCCATCGACGTTGGTCTTGCGCAATACTTCGTTGACGGCTCCAGTCTTGATGCCGCGATGGATCTGGCGCGCAAGGCGGCGCAGAATTTGCCCCTGTCCAACTTTGCCATCTGTTCGGCGGTCAGCCACATGCAGAATATGTCCGCCCTGGATGCTGCCTACGCCGAGGCCGTGGTGGCTGGCGTGGTCAACACCCAACCCGATGCACGGGCACGATTGGCCGCCTTTGCCGACAAAAGCGCAGCCCGCGTTCGCCCCAATTCGGACTGACACATCATCGTGAGTGGCGGCGGCGCAACACCGCCGCCCCCGCATCAGCGACGCCGCCTAAGAAGATGGCAGAATTGGCCGTTCTTTCACGAGAATGAAAGGAGGGCCAATGGCAACCTCTACATTCCAGCCCGCGCGGCACCCAGCAAACGAAGCGATGCGTCTCAGAGCGGTCAACCGCTCTGGGCTGATGGGGTCTGTAAACACAGATCACTTCGATTTCTATACCGGGATGTTCAGGCATATCGCCGAGGTTCCAGTGTCCCATGCGGGGCTGCTGGATGACACGCGACAATATTTTCTGTCAGAGAACTTTACCGGAAGCATGACCGGCAAGACAGAAGTCGTGCGTGAAGAAACCGTCTGCCAATACGCGCTCTTGGATACCAAACCATATGTCGTCAATGATTTGCGCATTGATCCTGTGTTTCATAACCACCCGCTGGTGACCAACGATCCGCACTGGGTATTCTGGGCGGGATTTCCGATCGTGACCCGCGAAGGCCATGTTCTCGGAACCATCTGTGCGGTGGACTTCGAACCAAGGCATTTGGATCAGGACATCATCGACCGTCTGAGCACAATCACCGCCAATCTGGCACTGTTCATTCAGATGCAGACCGACCAACAGGAAATGGTCGCTCGCAAGTCCGCCGACGTTCTCACTGCGCTTGAGGGTGCCGGTGTGGCCAACCTTACCGATGCCCGCGCCTTTCTGAAGCTATGTATGGGCCAGCATCTGGACAGGTCGGAACATGACGGCCTGATTAAGGCAGGATTAGCCATCAGCGACGAGGGCAGCCTTAAACTTACATCGAACGGGAATGCCTTGAAGACCGGTCAGGGACTTGGTCCAGCCGAGTATAAAAGCATGAAGAGCCTGATCCACGATTTCGACATGCTCGAAGAAATGTTCGATGTGATGGATGACGAGGATATCTGAGACGTGTTTTGTAAAGTGTACAACCTGGAGTTTGCCTCTATCGGAGAGGCAAAAGGCGGCGTTTCTTTCCTGTCGGAACAAATCGGCGGTGTGATATCGGAATCAAATATCGCCAGCCTGAGCATCCTTTTGGACAAGAAAGGCGGGGTATCCGTGACGGTGCGCTTTGATGCGATGGAAGCGATGGCCGAATTTGCGCAAAAGAAGGCACCTGTGTTTTCCGAACTGAGGCAGAAATTCCCTGTGCGCATCAACGAATTGTCTGCTGTTGCTGTATTCTCCTTTGAACGCGAGGCAGGCAGCATCGCCTGAGACGGCCGGGATAGTCGGCTGATCGTCATGCGCGCCTTGGCTCTGCGCCGCGTTCGTTCCGAGACAAACGAAAACGGGGCCGCCAGTGGCAGCCCCGTTAACATTTTCAGCGCTTTGGCGCGGATGATTACATCATGCCGCCCATGCCGCCCATGCCGCCCATGTCGGGCATGCCGCCGCCTGCGCCGCCGTCCTTGGACGGTTTGTCAGCAACCATGGCTTCGGTTGTGATCAGCAGACCTGCGATCGAAGCCGCATCTTCCAGAGCGGTGCGAACCACTTTGGCCGGGTCGATCACGCCGAATGCGAACATGTCGCCATATTCGTCGGTCTGAGCGTTGTAACCAAACTTAACGTCGTTGGATTCGCGCACTTTGCCAGCAACGACCGAACCGTCGACGCCTGCGTTTTGAGCGATCTGACGCAGCGGCGCTTCGATTGCCTTGCGCACGATGGTGATCCCCGCGTTCTGATCGGCATTTGCGCCGGTCAGACCTTCGAGTGCCTTGCCGCCCTGAACCAGAGCAACACCGCCACCGACAACAACACCTTCCTGAACGGCCGCGCGGGTCGCGTTCAGCGCATCGTCAACACGGTCCTTGCGCTCTTTCACTTCGACTTCGGTCATGCCGCCGACGCGGATGACTGCAACGCCACCTGCCAGCTTGGCAACGCGTTCCTGAAGCTTTTCACGGTCGTAATCGGAGGTGGTTTCCTCGATCTGGGTGCGGATCTGGGCAACACGTGCTTCGATCTCGGCCTTTTCGCCTGCACCGTCGACGATGGTTGTTTCGTCCTTGGTGATGGCGATCTTCTTGGCGTTGCCCAGCATGTCCATGGTCACGGACTCGAGCTTCATGCCCAGATCTTCGGAGATCACCTGACCACCGGTCAGGATCGCGATGTCCTGCAGCATGGCCTTGCGACGGTCACCAAATCCGGGTGCCTTCACGGCTGCGATCTTGAGGCCGCCGCGCAGCTTGTTGACCACGAGAGTCGCCAGCGCTTCGCCTTCAACATCTTCCGCGATGATCAGCAGCGGCTTTTGCGACTGGATCACGGATTCAAGCAGCGGAACCATCGGCTGGAGCGAGGACAGCTTCTTCTCGTGCAGCAGAATCATGCAGTCTTCGAGATCAACAGTCATCTTGTCGGCGTTGGTCACGAAATACGGCGACAGGTAGCCGCGATCGAACTGCATGCCTTCGACGACATCGGTCTCGGTTTCCAGGCCTTTGTTTTCTTCGACGGTGATAACACCTTCGTTGCCGACCTTCTGCATCGCATCCGCGATCTGGCGGCCGATTTCGGCTTCGCCATTTGCAGAGATGGTGCCCACCTGAGCAACTTCGTCGCTGTCGTTGACCGGACGCGATGCGGACTTGATCGCTTCCACGACCTTGGCAGTTGCCAGATCGATACCGCGCTTGAGATCCATCGGGTTCATGCCAGCAGCAACGGACTTCATGCCTTCCTTGACGATGGCCTGGGCCAGAACCGTCGCGGTTGTGGTGCCGTCACCGGCTTCGTCGTTGGTGCGGGAAGCGACTTCCTTCACCATCTGTGCGCCCATGTTTTCGAACTTGTCTTCCAGTTCGATTTCCTTGGCAACCGACACACCGTCTTTGGTGATGCGCGGAGCGCCGAAGGATTTGTCGAGCACAACGTTACGGCCTTTGGGGCCGAGGGTCACCTTCACCGCGTCGGCGAGGATGTTGACGCCCTTGAGCATCCGGTTGCGGGCATCGGTGTCGAATTTGACGTCCTTAGCAGCCATTTTGGTATCTCCTTGAGAATTCTTGTGGGATCAGACGAAACGCGGATCAGCCCTCGATTACACCGAGGATGTCGCTTTCTTTCATGATCAGCAGTTCTTCGCCGTCGACGGTCACTTCGGTGCCGGACCATTTGCCAAACAGCACCTTGTCGCCTGCCTTAACGGCCATTTGGATCAGCTCACCGCTGTCCTTGCGGGCACCTTCGCCGCACGCCACGATCAGACCTTCTGCCGGCTTTTCCTTGGCGCTTTCGGGAATGATCAGACCGCCTTTGGTTGTGTCGTCGCTTTCGACGCGGCGTACCAGCACGCGGTCATGAAGTGGTTTCAATGCCATCTTTGCAGCTCCTTGAGGCTCAAAGTATTCTTTTCCTACACCCCCCGCTCTCCGGTAAGGGTGATTAGCACTCACTCGCGACGAGTGCTAACGGCGCATAAGTAGGCAGGCCGCGACAACCTGTCAACAACTGTGATGCAAAATTTTTATCCGGGCTGAATTCAGGAAGATGACCAGTCCGACAATCCGGATCGGCCCGCGTCGGTCAGATCGTAAACACCTGTTTTTATACGCACAAACCATCCATAGTGGTTGTCCGCCATTAACCGCGTCGCATTGGGGACTTCGGCTGCACCAGCCACCTGAGAACCTTTGGTTGGCCCCTGTTCGGCCAGAACCCGCGCACAGGCCAGCGCATCCTGCCGATAGGCCGTGACGATTCCACGCCGCACCGACCCGCCGGGATTCGGATCGCCCCTGAGGCGTTCGAATTCGCGCAGCAAACGCCCCTGCCGTTTCGGCTGGATCTTGGGGCGATACGGGCCGGGATCGCACAGCACATCAACCTTGCCGCGCGCAGATATCAGAATCAAACCGATCCCCAACCGCCTGCACAGCGCCCGGTTATCGGCGACGATCCGGCGAACACTACGCCCACCGGGACGCGGAACCGCAATATAGACAGCTTCGGTCACCCCCTGTCGCCGGATCGCCTGATGATAGAGCGCAAGGGAAAACCCGCGCTTCAACTCGACGATGACCGGCACATCTTCCCCGCGAACAGCCACAACATCAGCGGCCCCCACCTCACCTTTGACGGTGTAGCCCTGATTTTCCAGGAATGCCTTGATCGGCGCGTAAAGGTCCGCTTCGGTTGCCATGGCCGCAGTCAACCGCCTACCTCAGCCAAAGACAAGCCATGCGATTGCGCAGGGGGCCATCGATTCCTAGATTGGCTGCAAACTCTGAGGAGAGCCCCCAAATGCGCTTGTTCGCAATAACGCTGATGATTACCGCACTCTTGCCGACGCTCGGCATGGCCGAATGTAACGGACGGGACCTGCGCGCCACACTCAGCGAAACCGAAGCCGCCGAGCTGGATGCGTTCCGCGCAAAAACCCCCTTTGGGACGGGCAACCGTTGGGTCGCGCGGCGCGGCGCTCAGGAAATCCAGATTGTCGGCACCATGCATCTGAACGATCCGCGTTGGCCAGAAATCGTTGCGCGGATCCGACCCGCGCTCAAGGGGGCCGAATTGCTGATGATCGAAATGACGGACGATGAACAGGCCCGGATGAAACGCGCCATGTCGCAGGATCCCTCGCGAGCGTTTATCACCCAAGGGCCGACCCTGCCCGACCGCATGTCCGACGTGGATTGGCAGCGTCTGTCTGACGCGATGGCAAAACGCGGCATGCCGTCATTTATGGTCGCCAAGACGCAGCCCTGGTTTCTCAGCCTGATGCTGGGCATTCCGGCCTGCGTTCTGTCGCAAGGTGAGGCCGGGCAGAACGGGCTGGACAAACGGCTGATCGAGATTGCGCAGGAAACCGGCATTCCCAGTGTGGGACTGGAACGCCACGAAGACCTGTTCGCCATCTTCACAGAGCAATCCATCGACGCGCAACTGCGCCTGCTTTTGGCATCGCTGCCGATGGCCGAACAATCCGACGACCAATTCGCCACCGTCGTCGCGCGATATTTTGATCAGGACAATGCGGGCGCATGGGCGATGGCCGATATCATTGCCCAACGTGGCGGCGGAATTCCAGACGCCGAACTCGATGCCATGATGAACGACCTGCGCGAACGCCTTTTGGACCGGCGCAATGCAATGTGGATGGATAAGATCCTGCCCAGAACGGAACGGCATATCTTTATCGCCGTGGGCGCTTTACACCTGATGGGCGAGGCTGGTCTTCTTCATGCGTTGCAGCAAGCGGGCTATCAGATCGAACGCTTGCCATTCTGACCTCGTCAAGACCCATGGTCGCACGGCACCGCACCCCCCGTGACAAGCGCTGCGGGGCTTTCTATAAGGCGCGCGAACACATCCAATACCAAGGATCACCCGCATGACAACGCTTGTTTTTGGCCACAAATCCCCCGACACCGACTCCACCGGATCGCCGATCCTGTGGGCGTGGTATCTCAATGAGTTGAAGGGCGAAAAGGCCGAAGCCGTCCTGCTGGGCGAACCCAACACCGAGGCTGCGTTCCTGCTGGAGCGCTGGTCCCTGCCAAAGCCTGCGATTATTTCCGACGTCGAAGACGACGCGCCGGTTGTTGTCGTTGACACCAACAACCCCGCAGAGCTTCCCGCCAATATCAACAACGCCAATATCCGCGCGATCATTGACCACCACAAGCTGGTCGGCGGGCTGGAAACCAAAGGCCCCATCGAAATCACTGTGCGCCCGCTGGCTTGCACCGCGACGATCATGGTTGATCTGATGGGAGAAGACGCGGATCGCATGCCCGAATGGGCCAAGGCAACCGCTTTGACATGCATTCTGTCGGACACATTGGAATTCCGCAGCCCCACCACCACGCCACATGACCGCGCGGTCGCGGAAAAACTGGCTGCAGATATCGGCATCGACATTTCGGAATATGCCGCCGAAATGTTCGCCGCCAAATCCGACGTCAGCGCCTTTTCCGACGCTGAATTGTTGCGGATGGACTCCAAGGAATACACCGTTGATGGCAAGGATTTCCGCGTCAGCGTTCTGGAAACCACCGCGCCGCAGATGGTTCTGGATCGCAAGGACAGCCTGATGTCGGCAATGGTCGACGTCGCCAAGGAAGACGGGGCCGATCAGGTCTTGCTCTTTGTTGTGGATATCCTCAACGAAGAAGCCACCCTTTTGGTTCCCAACGATCTGGTCAAATCCGTCGCCGAGAAAAGCTTTGGCGCGACAGTCACGGGCGATACAGTTGTCCTGCCCGGCGTCATGAGCCGCAAAAAACAGATCATTCCCAATCTCAAGGTCTGACCCGACACCGGGGGCACAGATTCACTTCTTTGAAAAGGGCATCGCAAAGCGGTGCCCTTTTTTGCGTGTTTCAGCTCACGGTTCCGCCGAATCCTGACGCTTTCTGCGGGCCTTGCAAAGAAAATCCATCGCTCACTTTGAAAACGGTATGAAATACTGCTACTGTTTCCCTAGGGGAAACAGTTCGTAGAAGCTGGCCCCTGCTGTGAGGCAGGAAAAATGAGCGACAAGACCACGCAAGAAAAGTTCTTGCGCGTTTCGCTAAGACATCTGAGCGCTCTGCGAAATGCACAAGGCGACGCGGGGATCCCTTTCCCGGAGGGCTGGTTCGACCTGCCTGATCGCCAGTTGGCTGACTTGGGCGCGATGTTTTTTCTGATCTCCATGTCGCGCTATCACAGGATCAGGCCGCTCGCGCAGGTCTTTTCCATGCTGGAGCCACCCTTGCGTCTGGCGCAATATCGCATCTTGCGCAGCAACGGCTTTCCTCGTGCATTCTTTACATGGGCCGGATTGGACCATGATACCGAGCGACAATTTGCAATGGATCGCATCCCCTTGAGGGCGGAACAGTGGAACAACGGCACCTCACTGTGGGTCGTGGATCTGGCGGCCCCATTTGGGCATCTGGATCAGGTCATCAAGGTCATGGCCGAAAACCGGCAGACGAACCGGGTTCGCACGCTTTGGCACAATCGTGTCGGAACCCGCGCCCGTGTCATAGAATGGCATCGCCAGAACGCCGACAGCGCCATCTCTATCACGTCGTATGGGCAAAATCAGTTCGGCCGACAACTTGATCGTGAGGGTTGAACCATGGGCACACCAAACATCGGGGGCGATCTGGCCGCAACCATCACCGAAGGTGACATAAGCGTCAGCGGCGATCTGGATGACGTGGGCGGGCTCACCGGAAATACTGACGATACTTTCACCATAACCGCCCAAGGCAGCTATGGCACCGCCACGATCGACGCCGCAACAGGAACGTGGACCTATACGCTCGACAACACCAATCTTGATGTCATCGCGCTGGATCCCGGCGATACGTTGACCGACACATTTACGGTCAACATGTTCGACAACAGCGGAATTGGGGCCGGTCAATCCGATACCGAAAACGTCACGATCACGATCGAAGGCATTCTTTGCTTTGCCGCTGGCACTCAGATCGAAACCGACGATGGCCCGCGCCAAATCGAAACGCTGAAGGCCGGCGATATTTGCGTCACGGAAGGCGGCGATGCGCGACGGATTCGCTGGATCGGATGCCGCGCGGTGACCCAGGAAGAGCTTGCAGACAATCCGAAACTGCGCCCGGTGCGGATCACCAAAGGGGCCTTGGGCGGCGGATTGCCTTTGTGCGATCTGCTGGTGTCAAGACAGCATCGGATGGTCGTCAGTTCGAAAATCGCCATGCGGATATTCGGCGTGTCAGACGTTTTGATCCCGGCCATAAAACTCATCAGCATGCCCGGCATTTTTGTTGATACCGACATTTGTACGATCACGTATTACCACCTACTTTTCGATCAACACGAAGTGGTGTTCGCCGAAGGCACCCCATCGGAGAGCCTGTTCACCGGCCCCGAAGCCCTTGAGACGATGGGCGCTGAGGCGATGCAGGAAATTCTGACCCTGTTTCCAGATGTGGCCAAGGCCGGCTATGCCCCCCGCCCCGCGCACCCCATTCCGTCGGCAAAACTGCAAAAGCGGCTGATTGTGCGACACCTCAAGAACAGCAGGCCACTTCTTTAGACCCGCCATATCGTCCGACGGCATCTTAGCCGCCAAACTCCGCACGCCCGATGACAGTCAGGAGTCTCGGACGCTCCCGCCCGAGGAATTCACCACCCACGTTCTGGCAACCCGCGCGGGTTTCCGGCATACCCTTGTCCAAAACCGGAACCCTTGGAGCCGACATGACCCAGATCATCCAATCCTTGTCCGAAATCTCTGAACGGTATGACGCGCTGTTCGTTGATCTGTGGGGCTGCGTGCATGATGGTGTGCGCGCCATGCCAGACGCGGTGCGCGCGCTGCAGGACTACCGCAAGACCGGCGGGACCGTCGTGCTGGTCACCAACTCTCCTCGGCCACGTTCGGGTGTCGAAGTCCAGTTGACCCAATTTGGTGTCCCCGACGATGCATGGGACACGATCGCCACTTCCGGCGACAGCGCCCGCGCCGCGATGTTCCGGGGCATTGTGGGGAGCAAGGTGTGGTTCATCGGTCAGGACCATGACGCACGCTTTTTCGATCCGCTTACAGTCGTGGAAGACCCTGTCGAAATTGAACAGGTGCCACTGGATCAGGCCGACGGTATCGTCTGTGCCGGTCCGTTCGATCCGTTGGCGGATCCTGCCGAGATGCGCCCACAGTTCCTGTATGCCAAGCAAAAGGGGCTGAAGCTTCTTTGCGCAAACCCCGACATTGTCGTGGACCGTGGCGAAACGCGGGAATGGTGTGCCGGGGCGTTGGCGCAGCTCTATACGGACATGGGCGGCGAGAGCCTCTATTTCGGCAAGCCCCACCCACCGATTTATGACTTGGCCCGGATGCGCCTGATGGCAATGGGCAAGGATATTCCCAACGCCGGCATCTTGGCCATCGGGGATGGCGTGTTGACGGATATCGCCGGGGCGATGGGCGAAGACCTTGATTCCTTGTTCATCTCGGGAGGCCTTGCCGCGGCTGAGACCAAAACGTCGCACCAGCCTGACCCCGAGGCGCTAAGCCAATACCTCGAAAGGGAAAAATCAAATCCAACCTTTGCAATCGGCTTTCTGCGATAGGTATTTTCCCCCTTGCTTTTCTGCGTGCGCAAAGTAATAAAGTTGCCAACAACGGCGTCTTGTCGGTTTTTTATTACTTTGCCAGGCTCAGCAGGAGGGTCACATGTTGGACAATCTTCCCCGCGGAACGATCTGTATAGAAGATATCGAGATGGGCATGACGCGCCACCTGCGCAAAGTCGTGACCGACGAAGATATCGAAATGTTCGCCCAGGTTTCAACCGACCGAAACCCCGTTCATCTTGACGATGACTACGCTCGCGACACGATTTTCGAAGGCCGGATTGCCCACGGCATGCTGACCGCCGGTTTGATTTCGGCGGTGATCGGTGAACAACTTCCCGGTCACGGCACCGTATATATGGGGCAGTCGCTCAAGTTTTTGGCACCCGTGCGTCCCGGCGATACCGTCTATGCCGAGGTCAAAGTCGTTGACATCGAAATGTCCAAGCGTCGCGTCAAACTGGACTGTCATTGCGCCGTGGAAGGCAAGAAAGTCCTGATCGGTGAAGCCATGGTGCTTGCACCCAGCCGCAAGTTCGACTGACAGCACGATAGACGCTTGATCCTGCGCGCCCCTGCCGCTACCCATCGGCCATGCGGATCATCCGAGATTATCATTTCGTCACCCCAGAAGATCGCGGCGCCAGCGCTGCGATCGGCAATTTTGACGGTGTGCACCTTGGCCACCAGTCGGTCATCGGGATCGCCCGCGATGCGGCCCCCGACGCCCCGCTGGGCGTGCTCACATTTGAACCGCACCCGCGAGAGTATTTTGCCCCCGATGCCCCCCCCTTTCGACTCATGGGGAGCAAGGCGCGCGCCTCGCGGTTGGCCAAGCTGGGTGTTGAACGGCTCTATGAGTTGAACTTCAACGCCGCCCTCGCCGCGCTCAGCCCGCAAGAATTTGCCCGCACCGTCATCTGCGATGGTTTGGGCCTGCGCCATGTCGTTGTCGGGGCGGATTTCTGCTTTGGCAAAGGCCGCGCGGGAACAGCCGCAGATTTGCAACGCTTTGGTGCCGAAATGGGCTTTGGCGTGACCATCGCGGAGTTGCTGGAAAACGAACGCGAAACAGTGTCGTCGACGGCGATCCGGCAGGCTCTGACCGATGGGCGCCCCCGCGACGTCGCGGCGATGCTTGGCCACTGGCACCGCATCGAAGGCGTTGTAATCGGCGGCGAACAACGCGGCCGCGAACTGGGATATCCTACCGCGAATATGTCCATTGATGGGCTGCACCGACCGGCCTTTGGTGTCTATGCGGTTCTGGTGGATGTTCTCGACGGTCCGCACAAGGGCAGCTATCAGGGTGCGGCATCACTCGGCATTCGGCCGATGTTTGACGGTGATCACCCCAATATAGAAACCTTCCTGTTTGATTTTTCGGGCGATCTTTATGGCAGCACGCTGTCCGTGGCGCTTGTCGACTTCCTGCGGCCCGAACTGAAATTCGACGGGCTGGACGCACTTATTGAACAGATGGACGCCGATTGCGCGCGCGCGCGGACGATCCTGAGCGCCGCATGACCGATAATCCGATCCATCGCGGCCCCCTGTCGCCCCGGTTCTGGGAACGTAAGCCCCTTACCAAAATGACCCAGGCGGAATGGGAGGCGCTGTGCGACGGTTGCGGAAAATGCTGCCTGAACAAGCTTGAGGACGAAGACACCGGCGAAGTGGCCCTGACCCGCGTCGCCTGCCGCCTGCTGGACGATGCCACCTGCCTGTGCACCCATTATGAGAACCGCCATCAATTCGTGCCGGACTGCATCGTTCTGCGGCCTGACAATCTGGACACGCATGCCTACTGGATGCCCGAGACCTGCGCCTATCGGCTGTTATGGCAGGGAAAATCACTGTTCGACTGGCACCCGCTGGTTTCCGGACGCCCCGAAAGCGTTCATGAGGCAGGAATTTCCATGCGCGGTCAAACCCTGTCCGAGTTCGATATTCCGCTGGAAGAGTGGGAAGATCACATCATCGAGGAGCCATTGTAATGTTCTTTGCCTCAGACAACGCAGGCCCGGCCCATCCCGACGTCATGCAAGCTCTTGTTCAGGCCAATCAGGGGTATGCCGCGGCCTATGGCAGCGACGCGCTGATGGACGACGTGCGCGCCCGCATCCGCGATCTTTTCGAAGCCCCCGATGCTGCGGTGTATCTGGTGGCCACCGGCACCGCCGCCAACTCGCTTGCTCTGGCCACGCTATGCGCGCCCTACGAGACCGTGTTTTGCAGCCCCGTGGCCCATATCCACGAGGATGAATGCAACGCGCCCGAATTCTATTCCGGCGGTGCCAAGCTGACCCTTGTGGGTGACGGTGACAAGATGACGGCCCAGACGTTGCGCACGGCGATCGAAAATGAGGGCACCCGTGGCGTGCACGGCCCACAGCGTGGACCGGTTTCCATCACGCAGGTCACTGAACGCGGAACGGTCTATTCCCTCGATGAACTGCGCGCGCTCTGCGCGACAGCTGCCGAATTCGGCCTTCCGGTTCACCTTGACGGTGCCCGGTTTGCCAATGCGCTGGTCGCTTTGGAGTGCACGCCCGCCGAAATGACGTGGAAGGCCGGTGTGAACGCGGTCAGCTTTGGCGGCACCAAGAACGGATTGCTTGGCGTGGAAGCGGTTGTGTTTTTTGATCCCGCAAAGGCCTGGGAATTTGAACTGCGTCGCAAGCGCGGCGCGCATTTGTTTTCCAAGCACCGCTATCTGTCGGCGCAAATGCTTGCCTATCTCACCGATGATCTGTGGTTACGCACCGCCCGCATGGCAAACGACAACGCGCGCTACCTTGCCAGTGGTCTGCGGCGCGCGGGTGTCGAATTCGCGCACGAGCCTCAGGCCAACACGATCTTTGCCCGGATGACCCGACGGACGCACCGGACCCTGCACGCGGCAGGAGTGGCCTATCATCTCTGGGACGGCGCGCTTGACGGCACTGACGAAGACGCTCTGACAACCGCGCGGTTCGTGTGTGACTGGTCGATCCCCCAAGAGGAGATCGACCGCTTTCTTGCTCTGCTGGATGCCTGACCATAAACTGGCGGGCCCTCAGCTCTCGGTGAAAAAATCCCGCAGAATGGCAGCTGTCTCTTGCGGATGGCTGATGGGTGCCATGTGGCCTGCCCCTTCGATCACCTCAATGCGGGCGTTGGGCAACCGCTCGGCCAACCCATCCAAAACCGGGATGATCACAGGATGGCTTTGATCCCCGCGCACCAACCGGACTGGCATGGTCAGCGATGACATGACGCTGTCCTCCAGCAATCCTTCGGTGTCCTCGTAAATTGCCGCACTACAGGCCGAAACCACTGGAATGGCCCGGACCATCGCATTGCGCGCGGCTTCTGGCATATCTGCCCACCGGGCACCATTGGCCCACATACGGTTGAACAGGCGCGCCGACATCTCGTCGTCCCCCTGTTTATAAGCCTCGTGAAACGGGCGCGCTTCTGCGTCATGAGCGGCGACCACATCGGGCGCGCGATCCATGGCCGCCTTGAAGAATACGGGTTCAATCAGGGTCAGGCTGCGCACCTTTTGCGGGGCCAGCGCCGCCGCCCTAAGTGCGACCATCGCGCCGAAGGAATGGCCGACGACGTCCATGCCATCCTCAAGCATGTCGAAGGCCTGCCGCCAGCCAAGCGCGAAATAATCGCTTTGGCGATCCCAATCGGGGCTTCGCCCATGGCTGGGCATGTCAAATGATGTCAGGCGCGCCTCGCCTGTCAACGCGCGGGCAAGCGCCTTCCATGCGCCGGAATGCGCCAGCGTGCAGTGGATCGCCAAAAGATGGCGCGGCCCCTCACCAAAATCGGTGGTGTAGAGCGGATCGGAAGCTGCCGCTGCTATCATTGCGCCGCCTCGGCCAAGGCCGCATCGAGATCTTCCAGCCGATCCTGCCCCCAGAACCTTTGATCTCCGTCGGTAATGTAGAACGGCGCGCCGAACACACCGCGCGATACCGCCTCTTCCAGGTTGGCGGGATAGATTTCCGCCCCCGTCAAAAGCCCGCTATCGGCCAATGCCGGGTCAAAGCCGGCCGCCTCAAGGCAGGCGCGCACGACGGTATCCTCGGCGATGTCCTTGTCTTCGGCCCAACACGCTCGAAGAATGCCGTGGACCAGCGCACCGACATCGCCGCCGCCCGCCTTCTGAGCCGCGATAATCGCATAAGATGATGGGGCCGCATTTGTCGGCCAGTAGGCGGGATTGAGATTGAACGCCATGCCCAGTTTGCGGGCCTGTCTTGGCAGCTCCTGCGCGCGATATTCAAGACGCGAGGGGTGACGTTTGGGCGGTGGCGTGCCACCTGTGCGATCATACAGGGCCACGATGTCCAATGGCTTGTAGTCCACACTCGCCCCGTGTTGCGCGGCGATTTTTTCCAGCCGCATGCCCGCCAGATAAGCGTAAGGGCTCAGCGTGGAGAAAAAGTAGTCGATATGCGCCATTTCGAATTTATCCCTTCCCAAAACTATGCGCGACGGTAAGGCCATGCTAAGCGGTGTCAACATCACGAATCTGTCACACTCGTGACGCCTGCCGGGAACCTCACGTCATGCCTCTTTTGAACGAACCCAAGCTGATCGCCGGGAACGCAAACCGTCCCTTGGCCGAATCAATTGCACGCCGAATGTCCATTCATCGCGGCATGAACGTCGGCCTGGTCGATGCCCGTGTTGAACGGTTCAACGATGGCGAAATCTTTGTCGAAGTGTTCGAAAATGTGCGTGGCGAAGACATGTTCATCATTCAGCCTACGTCGAACCCCGCAAATGACAACCTGATGGAATTGCTGATCATGGCCGACGCTCTGCGCCGGTCATCGGCATCGCGGATCACAGCCGTTCTGCCTTATTTCGGTTATGCCCGCCAAGATCGCCGGACCAAGGCGCGGACCCCGATCAGCGCCAAGCTGGTGGCCAACATGCTGGTTGAGGCTGGGATCGAACGGGTTCTGACGATGGACCTGCACGCAGCGCAGATCCAGGGTTTTTTCGATATCCCCGTGGATAACCTTTATGCGTCGCCGATCTTTGCGCTGGACGTGCTGACGCAGTTCAAGGATCGTCTCGATGATCTCATGGTCGTCTCACCCGACGTCGGTGGCGTCGCTCGGGCACGCGAACTGGCCAAGCGGATCAACGCTCCGTTGTCTATTGTGGACAAACGACGCGAGAAGGCCGGCGAAGTGGCCGAAATGAAGGTGATCGGCAACGTCGAAGGCAAGGTGTGCCTGATCGTGGACGACATGTGCGACACTGCTGGAACCTTGTGCAAGGCCGCAGAAGTTCTCATGGAGCACGGTGCCAAAGAGGTGCATTCCTATATCACCCACGGCGTGATGAGCGGCCCCGCGGTGGAACGGGTCACCAACTCCGTTATGAAGAGCCTTGTGCTCACCGATTCCATTCAGCCCACCGATGCCGTCAGCACCGCGCCCAACATCCGCATCGTGCCCACGGCACCGCTGTTTGCGCAGGCCATCCTGAACATCTGGCACGGCACCTCGGTATCGTCCCTCTTCGAGGCGGATACGCTCACTCCGATTTACGAAGCAATGTACAACGTTCGGTAAACGGAAATTCTTACCAAAGACAAAAGGCAGCCTTCGGGCTGCCTTTTCAAGTTATAGTAGGTCGTCCCATCCGTCCGGATCACCGATCTTGCCGAATGCAATCCAGCTTGCGTTGATGCGCGCCACACGACTGTCGGCCCAAGTTCTGAACATGAGATCAAAGCCCTGACGTGTCACATTCTCCGAAGAGATATCCGCCCTGATGGATGGGCCTGTGGACATATCGAGCAGGGAAAACGACACATGCACAATCGGCGGTTCCCGGAACGGTTCCGCGAAACGGACCTTTGCCCGTCGTTCCCGTGATCCTTCGCTGACCCACATTGGGCCACCCGTTTCGAAATCCGCAAATATCTGGATATCGCCCTGATCGATTCCCAATAGGTGACCGGATATTTTTTTCATGTCGTCATTTGTCCCTTGGCCGGATCGACATTAGCCGTGCCGGGATATGCCCTCAACAACGAAAAAGGGCGCCCGAAGGCGCCCTTTGTCAAAATCGGCGTGGATCAAAGCGACGGCTGCTTCGGGCTCAGCCCGATCGCCGTGCCCATTGCAACCATGTCCGCCAACAGTTTGGCGGCGGCATCTACCGGGCCATTGGCCTCCTTGGTTGCGCTATAGGCGGCTTGTGCCTCGTCCATCATGCTGTCCAGAATATCCTGTGTCATGTCGCCCTTGGGGACCGCGCGTTCGGCCAGAACCGAAAGCCCGGTGATTCCCATTTCGGCGAAACCGCCGGTCACGACATATTCCTCGGTGCCTTTGGGGCCTTCAGCCATAAGGACACCGGGACGCAGCGTGGTGATCACAGGGGCATGGCTCGGCATTGCCGTCATGTCCCCGTCCGCGCCCGGAATCTGGACCGCGCTCACTTCGAACGACGCAAGTCTGCGTTCGGGTGAGACAAGGTCAAATTGCATCGTATCTGCCATCAGGCTGCTCCTTAGGCCGCGCTTGCGGCCATACGTTCGGCTTTGGCGATCACTTCGTCGATGTCACCGACCATGTAGAAGGCACCTTCGGGCAGGTGATCGTATTCACCGGCAACCACGGCCTTGAAGGAGGCAATGGTTTTTTCCAGCGAAACCTGCACACCGTCGGAACCGGTGAACACCTTGGCCACGTCGAACGGCTGCGAGAGGAAACGCTGGATTTTCCGGGCACGGGCCACGGTCAGCTTGTCCTCTTCGGACAGTTCGTCCATCCCGAGAATTGCGATGATGTCCTGCAGCGACTTGTAGCGCTGAAGAATGTTCTGCACGTCACGGGCAACCTGATAATGCTCGTCACCAACGATCTGGGGATCAAGGATCCGCGAGGAGGAGTCGAGCGGGTCCACGGCGGGGTAGATGCCGAGTTCCGAGATTGCACGCGACAGAACGGTTGTCGCATCGAGGTGAGCAAAGGTGGTTGCAGGCGCGGGGTCGGTAAGGTCATCCGCGGGAACATACACAGCCTGGATCGAGGTGATCGAACCTGCTTTGGTCGAGGTGATGCGTTCCTGCATCGCACCCATGTCGGTGGCCAGAGTCGGCTGGTAACCCACGGCGGACGGGATACGACCCAGCAGAGCGGACACTTCGGAACCGGCCTGCGTAAAGCGGAAGATGTTATCCACAAAGAACAGAACGTCGGTTCCCGACTGGTCGCGGAACTGTTCCGCGAGCGTCAGACCGGTCAGAGCGACGCGGGCGCGGGCTCCGGGAGGTTCGTTCATCTGACCGTAAACAAGCGCAACCTGGCTTTCCGACAGATTGTCGGGCTTGATCACGTTGGATTCGATCATTTCGTGGTAAAGGTCGTTACCTTCACGGGTCCGTTCGCCAACACCGGCAAACACGGAGTAGCCCGAGTGCACTTTCGCGATGTTGTTGATCAGTTCCATGATGAGAACTGTTTTACCCACACCGGCACCACCGAAGAGGCCGATCTTACCACCCTTGGAATAAGGCGCGAGAAGGTCGATAACCTTGATCCCCGTCACGAGGATCTCGGATTCTGTCGACTGTTCGCTGAAGGCCGGAGCCTCTGCGTGGATCGGGCGGGTTTCTTCGGCTTCGACAGGGCCCTGTTCGTCAACGGGTTCACCGATAACGTTCAGGATGCGGCCCAGTGTTGCGTTGCCCACGGGGATCGAGATCGGCGCGCCGGTGTCTTCGACCCTTGCACCGCGGACCAGACCTTCGGTCGCGTCCATCGCGATGGTGCGGACAGTGTTTTCGCCAAGGTGCTGAGCAACTTCAAGGACAAGTTTCTTGCCATTGTTTTCGGTGTTCAGCGCGTTCAGAATTTCAGGCAGTTGATCGTCGAACTGCACGTCAACGACGGCGCCGATGATCTGCGTGACTTTGCCTTTTGCATTCGCCATGTTTCGTCTCCGGTTTCTTACAGCGCCTCAGCGCCCGAAATGATTTCAATCAGCTCGTTGGTGATGACGGCCTGACGCGAACGGTTGTATTCGATGGTCAGCTTGTCGATCATATCGCCCGCGTTGCGGGTCGCGTTATCCATCGCACTCATCCGCGCGCCCTGTTCGGACGCACCGTTCTCAAGCAGCGCGCTGAAAATCTGGGTTGCGACGCCGCGCGGAAGCAGGTCCGCGAGGATCGCTTCTTCGTCTGGCTCGTAGTCATACAAAGTTGTCGCGCCATCCGATTCAGCTTTGTCGAACGACGCAGGGATAATCTGCGTCGCGGTCGGGATTTGCGAAACGACGTTCTCGAACTGCGAGTAGAAGATCGTCGCTACGTCGAACTCTTCCGCGTCGAAACGTGCCAGCACGTCCTTGGCGATGCCCTGCGCGTCGGCATACCCGACCCGCTTGATCTCGCTCAGGTCGACATGGCCGACAAATGCGGAGGCCCAGTCACGCTTGAGCTGATCGCGACCCTTCTTGCCCACGGTCAAAATCTTGACCGTCTTGCCGTTGGCGGCAAGTGTGTTGGCATGGGTGCGCGCCAGCTTGGCGATGTTGCTGTTAAAGCCACCGCAAAGCCCGCGTTCAGCCGTCATGACCACAAGAAGATGTACATCGTCCTTGCCCGTCCCTGACAGAAGCTTGGGCGCACTGTCGCTGCCGCCAACCGATGCCGCAAGCCCTGCCATGACCGCGTTGAAGCGTTCAGTGTAGGGGCGCGAGGCTTCGGCTGCGTCCTGGGCGCGGCGGAGTTTTGCCGCCGCGACCATCTGCATCGCCTTAGTGATCTTGCGGGTCGATTTGACCGACTCGATCCTGTTTTTCAGGTCCTTGAGATTTGGCATTGCCTTATCTCCTTACGCGAATGTCGCGGCAAAATCGTCGAGCGCAGCTTTGATCTTGTCTTCGGCTTCACCTTTGATCTTGGGATCTTCGGTTGTGATAAAGTCGAGAAGGTCCTTGTTCTTGCCACGCAGATGCGCCAGCAGCCCGGATTCATACCGGCCCACATCGCCAACCGGCAGCTTGTCGAGATAACCATGCGTGCCTGCATAGATGACGCAGACGATCTCGGCGTTGGTCAGCGGCGAGTACTGCGACTGCTTCATGAGCTCGGTCAGGCGCGCGCCGCGGTTCAGCAACTGCTGGGTTGCGGCATCAAGGTCGGATCCGAACTGTGCAAAGGCCGCCATTTCGCGATACTGGGCAAGCTCGAGCTTGACCGGGCCCGCGACAGATTTCATGGCATTCGTCTGAGCCGAGGAACCCACACGCGAAACCGACAGACCGGTGTTCACAGCGGGGCGGATGCCTTGGTAGAACAGTTCGGTTTCAAGGAAGATCTGACCATCGGTGATCGAAATCACGTTGGTAGGAATAAACGCGGAAACGTCGCCACCCTGAGTTTCGATGATCGGCAGAGCGGTCAACGAACCTGCGCCGTGGTCTTCGTTCAGCTTTGCCGAACGCTCCAGCAGGCGGGAGTGAAGATAGAAAACGTCACCGGGATAGGCTTCACGGCCGGGCGGACGACGCAGAAGAAGCGACATCTGACGATACGCAACGGCCTGCTTGGAAAGGTCATCGTAGATGATCAGCGCGTGCTTGCCGTTGTCGCGGAAATATTCCGCCATCGACGTCGCGGCATAGGGCGCAAGGAACTGCATCGGTGCAGGTTCGGACGCGGTTGCGGCAACCACGATGGAATAATCGATCGCGCCGGTTTCCTCGAGCTTTTTCACGAGCTGGGCAACAGTCGAACGCTTCTGGCCGATAGCGACATAAACACAGTAGAGCTTCTTGCTCTCGTCGTCTCCGGCGGCGTCGTTGTAGGATTTCTGGTTCAGGATGGTGTCAAGCGCCACGGCGGTCTTGCCGGTCTGACGGTCACCAATGATCAGTTCCCGCTGACCACGGCCAATCGGGATCATCGCGTCAACGGATTTAAGGCCGGTTGCCATCGGTTCGTGAACCGATTTACGCGGGATGATGCCCGGAGCCTTGACGTCAGCAACGCTGCGTTCGGAAGATTCGATCGGGCCCTTGCCATCCAGCGGGTTGCCCAGACCGTCAACGACGCGGCCCAGCAGGCCGGGCCCAACGGGCACGTCCACGATCGAGTTGGTGCGCTTGACGGTGTCACCTTCCTTGATGTCCCGGTCGGAACCGAAGATCACGACGCCGACGTTGTCGCTTTCGAGGTTCAGCGCCATCCCCATGATGCCACCGGGAAATTCGACCATTTCACCGGCCTGCACATTGTCGAGGCCATACACGCGGGCGATACCGTCGCCAACGCTGAGCACACGACCGACCTCAGCAACTTCGGCATCCTGACCGAAATTCTTGATCTGGTCCTTCAGGATCGCAGAAATCTCTGCTGCTTGGATTCCCATTTATCCGACCTCTTTCATTGCATTCTGGAGGGAGTTGAGCCGCGAGTTGATCGACGTGTCGATCATTTTCGAGCCCACCTTTACGACAAGACCGCCAATGAGGCTTTCATCGACGGTCGCATTGATAGTAACTGTTTTGCCCACGCTGGCGCTCAGCGTTTTGGCAAGCTTTTCGGACTGCGTCTTGGTCAGAGCTTTCGCACTGACCACTTCGGCCGTCACGATCCCGCGCGCATCAGCGATCAGATCGTGCAGCGCGCTGATCAGTTGCGGCAGAACGAAAAGGCGGCGCTTTTCGGCCATCAGGGCCAAAGTGTTCTGCATGATCGGATCGGCACCCATTTTCTGGGCAACCGCCGTGATCGCGGCGCTCTGATCGGCGCGGGATACAACCGGCGATGAAATCAAAGCTCGCAGATCTGCGCTGTCCGCGAGAGCGGAGGACAGATCATTGACAGTGCTTTCAAGACCATCAAGGTTGCTGTTCTCTTGCGCGATCTCAAAGATCGCGGTGGCATAGCGTGCAGCGATGCCTGTGGAAATCGAAGCTGGTTCGGACACGTCCACCCTTCCGATATCTGGCCCCGGTCATTGACGCGCCGGGGGCGTGAGAAGCCGCCGCAAGAACGCGGGGCAGTAAAATCAGCGTGGATGTAGCAGAGCGTTCCCCACCTCGCAACATGCTATAGCGATAACAGCATTTTGCCTATTTTATTTAGTTTCATACACTTAGCCAACCTGCGACCCTTTGCGCCCCGATTTGGTTGCCAAAATCCGACAATTTTTCTGCTTCTTTGACGATTCTGCGACGCAGCACGCTCTTACTTAACGTCGCCTTTACCGCGTTTCGGCTAGGCCTGACGCCGGCACTTAGCCGCTTCGCAACCGCCAACCGCAAAGAAAAGGTGAGGCCGCCATGACATTTTTCTTTTTGACCGGCCTGATCGCGGCCACGTCTTTGTTGTTTTCTCTCGATCCGTTCATTTTTGATGACGCAGAACCGGAAACGTCTGGTCACGATGACGCTAATGATGGGGGTTCTGGCAATGGGTCAACCGGCGGGTCCGATCCTGTCTACGGACCCGATCCCGATCCAATGCCCGCCCCCGACCCAATGCCCGATCCGGTTCCCGACCCTGAGCCAACCCCATCCCCCGGAGGCGGGCCAAATGATGGGGGCGGCGATGGCGGCCAACCTTCCGACATACCTGACACCGGGGCCAGCATGATTGACGATGCGGGCACCATCACTCTTGAACGGGGTGATGATGAAACCGGCAGTTTCCTCGCGATACGGGTGATCGGACAGGACGCCGGCGACCAGGACGGTGAAATCAGCGAAACCGCCTGGCTGGATGTTTTCCTTTTGCCGGACGGCACGCCGCCCCCGGTAACCCCGCAGCAATGGGCGGGGACGGATTACGACACACAGGCCGCCGCGCTGGGGCTTGAGTCCCTAGGGCGCATTCCATTGGGCTCGGCAACGCTTGACCTTGATGAGTATTTGGCAACGGGAGCAATACCCGAGTTCACCGACACCCGCATCGCCGCGCCCGCTCTCGTGGCGAACGCGCCGATCACCATGCTTGCCTTGCAAGGCGGCTTGGCCGAAGGGGCGCTTTCTGTGTCAGACGTGCGCGTTTCCGATACGTTGAACCCGGTGATCGCGGGCGAAGCATTGGTCTGGCAAGTCGCGCGAACACCGGCGGATGACGATTGGAGCTTTGCCCTGTCACGCATAAGCGAAGGCACCAATATCAACGGCAGCGCGCAGGCAGACACCATCATGCTGGCCCCCTTCGAGGTCGCGGATATGACGATCGACGGCGGGGCGGGTGCCGACCGGATTGAAACCGGCGTCGGCCCGGATGTGAATGGCGGCAGCGGGGCCGACAACATCATCCTGACACTGCCTGAATACCAACCCACCGGTGCCACTGGCCCGATGTCGGAAATTGCGCTGGCCGATTCCGCAGACAGCCTTGGTATCATCTTGCCGCATGCGGACCTTGGCCCTGTGTTTGCTGTGGAGTTGACTGAAACCTCCGGCGGTGGAGCAGCCAGTGCAGCCGAGTATTCCCGCGTTCTGATCCAGTCTGCACCGGGATTTTCCGGGCAACCGGACATCGCGACGCTGGAGCCTTTGTTACGCGGAGACGCGGTCAACGGTTGGCGGGTTTTGGCCAAGATTCAGCTGGGCGCGGAGCTTATCACTCAGAACGGCGACGGATCGACATCGGCGATTGGTATCCACAATGAGACACCCGACATTTCCTATGCGGGGTCTATTTCGGGCACGGCGACCCTGACCATGGCAGCGGCGGGGGCGTAAGGTGTCAGACCGGCTTGGCAACCGGATCGGGTGCCAACGCCCCAAGCGGTTTGCGCACTCGGTCGGCCACACCACCCGGTGTGGGCGGATGCCGCTTGGATACCTGCACCATCAGAACGCCGCCGCCCAGCACCGCCGATACCGCACGCCCTGTGCGTTCCCAAATCGGGCCGGTCTTCATCCAGAAGCGTTTCTCCGACGGCGGCTGATACAGCACCGAAACATGCGCCTCGGGGATCAGGTCATAGCTTTTCAGCTGCGCTTCCAACTGGCCAATCGTATAGGGCCGCCCAAAGCCAAAAGGGGTTCGATCCGAACGCGCCCAAAGCCCGGACCGGTTCGGCACGATAAACAATGCCTTGCCCCCCGGCCCCAACACCCGGTAACACTCATCCAGAACCAGCGATGGTCTTTCAGACGTCTCAAGCCCATGCATGACGACAAGCCGGTCTACGTGGCCGGTTTCCACCGGCCAGAGCGTTTCTTCGCATAACACAGAAACATTCGACATACCGGCAGGCCAGTGCATCACCCCCTGCGGTCCGGGCATCAGACCGATAACCCTACGCGCGGTTTTCAAATACGGGCGCAACAGCGGGACAGCAAAGCCAAACCCCGCCACTGTCTGCCCCTGCGCATCAGGCCAGAACCGCAACACCTGCTGGCGCACGATGGATTGTGCCGCGCGCCCCAACTGGCTGCGGTAATAAAAGGTGCGCAGATCCTGAACATCCAGATGCATTGCAGCTCCCGCCGTGATCGGTCAAGCTGAGCCTGACACGCAATACCTAACAACGAAAGGAAGAAAGGCCATGCCTCTAGAGATCGTGACAGTCCCATGCCTGTCGGACAACTATGCCTTTCTCGCACATGACCCCCAAACCGGGCAGACCGCCGTGATCGACGCCCCCGAAGCGGACCCGATCATCGCCGCGCTGGATGCGCGGGGATGGCAAGCGGATATCGTTCTGATCACCCATCACCACTGGGATCACGTGGAAGGGTTGGCTGACATCTGCGCACGGTTCGGCTCGCAAGTCGTCGGCGCGCGATCCGATGCCCATCGCCTGCCCGACTTGGATATCGCGCTTGATGAAGGTGACACCGTCCAGATCGGAGCACAGACCGGCACCGTGATTGATGTATCGGGCCACACGGTGGGTCATATCGCCTACCACTTTCCGGAAAGTGCCGCAGTTTTCACCGCCGACAGCCTGATGGCTCTTGGTTGTGGGCGCGTCTTTGAAGGCACGATGGAAATGATGTGGTCCAGTCTGTCCAAGCTTGCCGCCTTGCCCGCCGATACAACGGTGTATTCCGGTCATGAATACACCGAAGCAAACGCCCGGTTTGCCAAGACCGTTGATCCCGACAACCCGGATCTGGCACGCCGTATCGCAGACATCACCGACGCCCGCGCACAAGGCAAGGCCACGGTTCCGTCCTCGCTCAAGCTGGAGCTTGCGACAAATCCGTTCCTGCGCGCCTCGGATCCCGGCATTCGGGATCATCTCGGCATGAAAGATGCAACCGACGAGGAAGTGTTTGCCGAAGTCCGTGGCCGCAAAGATAGGTTTTAAAGCGCGATTTTGGTGTCGCTTACCGGACGTCACCAAAATATTGATCGAAAAATGCAAGAAAAACCTTGAAGCCGCCGCAGGTTCAACCAAACTCTAATACTATGAGGACATGGTTGGTCCGGGGGCACGGCCCCAAGTCGTTCCCCTCCCGACCCAGATAAGAGGAGCACCCGCGTGCCTTCATTCTCGACAACACTCGAACAGGCCATTCACGCAGCGCTCGCGCTGGCCAATGAACGGCGTCATGAATTCGCCACGCTGGAGCATTTGCTTTTGTCGTTGCTGGATGAACCGGACGCCATCCGCGTGATGAAAGCGTGTAACGTCGACACGGAAGAACTGCGAACGACGCTTGTCGAATTCGTGGACGAGGATCTTTCCAACCTCGTCACCGATATCGAAGGGTCCGAAGCGGTTCCAACTGCCGCCTTCCAGCGCGTAATCCAGCGCGCGGCGATCCACGTGCAATCGTCGGGCCGGACCGAGGTGACCGGAGCAAACGTTCTGGTTGCGATTTTCGCCGAACGCGAAAGCAATGCCGCGTTTTTCCTGCAAGAGCAGGACATGACGCGCTACGACGCCGTGAATTTCATCGCCCATGGTGTCGCCAAGAACCCCGCCTACGGCGAGAGCCGTCCGGTAACGGGGGCCTCCGACAATGACGAGGACACCGGATCAACCGGCGCATCGCATCAGACGACCGACGGAGACGCCAAGGAATCGGCGCTGGCAAAATACTGCGTCGATCTCAACGCGAAATCCCGCAAGGGCGACGTTGATCCCCTCATTGGGCGCAGTTCCGAAGTGGAACGCTGCATTCAGGTTCTGTGCCGTCGGCGCAAGAACAACCCGCTGCTTGTCGGAGACCCCGGCGTCGGCAAAACCGCGATTGCCGAAGGGTTGGCGCGCAAGATCGTTGCCGGTGAAACGCCCGAAGTTCTGTCGCGCACCACAATATATTCGCTGGATATGGGCGCGCTTTTGGCCGGCACACGATATCGGGGCGATTTCGAGGAACGGCTCAAGGCAGTTGTGACAGAACTGGAAGACCACCCCGACGCAGTCCTTTTCATCGACGAAATCCATACCGTGATCGGTGCAGGGGCAACCTCGGGCGGAGCAATGGATGCCTCCAACCTTCTCAAGCCCGCGCTTCAGGGCGGCAAGCTGCGCACCATGGGTTCCACGACCTACAAGGAATTCCGTCAACATTTTGAAAAGGACCGCGCATTGTCTCGCCGGTTCCAGAAAATCGACGTGAATGAACCCAGTGTCGATGACGCGGTGAAAATCCTGAAAGGGCTGAAGCCGTATTTTGAAGAACACCACAGTGTCAAATACACCGCCGATGCGATCAAATCCGCGGTTGAACTGGCGTCGCGTTATATTCACGATCGCAAGCTTCCCGATAAGGCCATCGACGTCATCGACGAGGCCGGTGCCGCACAGCACCTTGTTGCCGAAAGCAAGCGGCGCAAAACGATCGGCGTCAAGGAAATCGAAAGCGTTGTCGCCAAAATCGCGCGCATCCCGCCAAAAACCGTTTCCAAGGACGACGCAGAGGTCCTCAAGGATCTTGAAGGGTCGCTCAAGCGAGTGGTCTTTGGTCAGGACGCCGCCATTGACGCGCTTGCCAGCGCGATCAAACTGTCCCGTGCGGGCCTGCGCGAACCGGAAAAACCGATTGGTAACTACCTGTTTGCAGGTCCAACCGGCGTGGGCAAGACCGAGGTGGCAAAGCAGCTCGCCGATACGCTTGGCGTTGAACTTCTGCGGTTTGACATGTCGGAATACATGGAAAAGCACGCTGTTTCTCGTTTGATCGGCGCGCCTCCGGGCTATGTGGGTTTTGATCAGGGTGGCATGCTGACCGACGGTGTGGACCAACATCCCCATTGCATCCTTCTTCTCGATGAAATCGAAAAGGCGCACCCGGATGTATATAACATCCTGCTGCAAGTGATGGATCACGGCAAACTGACCGATCATAACGGGCGCACGGTGGATTTCCGCAACGTTGTTCTGATCATGACGTCAAACGCCGGTGCCGCAGAGCAGGCCAAGGCCGCAATCGGCTTTGGCCGTGATCGCCGCGAAGGTGAGGACACGGCCGCAATTGAACGCACGTTCACGCCAGAGTTCCGCAACCGTCTGGATGCGGTGATTTCCTTTGCCGCGCTGCCCAAATCCACGATCCTGCAAGTCGTTGAGAAGTTCGTTCTTCAACTCGAAGCGCAACTTCTGGATCGTGGCGTGTCGATCGAACTGACCCGGCCCGCCGCCGAGTGGCTGGCTGACAAAGGCTATGATGATCGGATGGGCGCACGTCCGCTGGGACGCGTGATTCAGGAGCACATCAAGAAGCCCCTCGCCGAGGAATTGCTGTTTGGCAAGCTGGCCAAAGGCGGTGTTGTGCGCGTCGGCGTTAAGGGCGATCAACTCGACCTCAAGATCCTTGGCCCCGAGAAGCCGAAACTGAGCGGAAACAAACCGCCGCTTCTGACCGCGGATTGATGCGGGCAAAGACCGTCGCTTTCTTCCTGACACTCGCCAGCCCCGTGCTGGCGAGTGATCTACGTTTGCAACCTGTGATCGACTGCACGCCCGGACGGGATTGCTTTGTTCAGCAATACATGGACCACGATTCCGGGCCTGGCGCGCGGGACCATCGCTGTGGCAAGCTGACATATAACGGCCATGACGGGACCGATTTTGCATTGCCCGACCGCGCCGCGATGAACCGTGGCGTGACCGTGCGCGCCGGTGCCGGTGGCGTCGTTGTGGGGGCGCGTGATGGCATGGAAGACCGGATTTATTCCCCAGCCTTTAACGACGCGGTGCAAGGCCGGGAATGCGGCAATGGCGTTGTGATCGAGCATTTCGACGGTTGGGAAACCCAATACTGTCATTTGCGCAAGGGGTCTGTGACCGTGCGGACCGGAGACCGCGTCGTCGTCGGTGACAAACTGGGTGAAGTCGGACTGAGCGGTCAAACAGAATTCCCGCATCTGCATCTATCCGTGCGCCGCAACGGCATTGCAGTGAACCCATTTGCCCCCAAAACACCGCAAAGCTGTGACCCAAACCTCGCGGATCGGCCCTTGTGGATCGACCCACCGGACTATGCGCCCGGCGGTGTGATCTCGATCGGATTTACGGACAGCTTGCCGGATTTCGATCAGATCAAAGCCGGGAACCTGTCGCGGCCCATGATGTCCACAGACGCCGTTGCGATTGTGCTGTTCGGCTTTGGCTATGGTGGCCTCAAGGGAGATCGGATCCACCTGTTCCTTTCCGGCCCCGCGGGCACCGTGATCGACCACACCGACATCTTGCCGCGGGACCGCGCGCAATTCTTTCGTGCGGCAGGCACCCGCCTGCGCGGCACATCCTGGGCCCCTGGCAACTATCGCGCACGGGTCGCGATTGAACGCGACGGCCATCTTCTGGACCTGCGCGAGGATACATTGGAAATCCGCTGACCCTATTTTTCAGTCAGCTTCAGTTCAATCCGACGGTTTTGCGCACGGGCTTCGGGTGTGTCGGCCGGGTTCACCGGCTGATACTCACCAAACCCGTTCGCTGACAGACGTTCCGGCGGAAAACCCAGTTCGTCGCTCATGAAGCGAACAACCGACAGCGCGCGTGCCTGGCTGAGTTCCCAGTTGTCACGGAACAGGCCACCACGCGAAAACGGCACGTTGTCGGTATGGCCATCGACCTGAATGACCCAGTCAATTTCTGGCGGAATTGATGCCGAAACGTTCTGCAAGGTGCGCGCCACACCAGCGATTTCGGCGCGTCCTTCCTGCGACAGTTCTGCCTGACCGGGGGCAAACAGCACCTCAGAGGAAAACACGAACCGATCTCCTACGATTCGGACACCGTCTTCCTCTCCCAGAATTTCGCGCATGCGGCCAAAAAATTCGGACCGGTATTTTTCAAGATCCTTGGCCTGTTCGGCCAGCCTGCGCGCCTCTTCCTCCAACCGTTTGCGTTCCGCCTCTTCCAACTGACGGCGCCTGCGTTCTTCGCCCGCGGCCCGCGCAAGCGCAGCGTTCAGATCGCTGCCCAACGATTGCAATTGGACCTGTGCAGCAGCATCGCGGGCGGCGGCTTCGTCCAGCAAAGCCTGCAAACTGCCAAGCTGGGAACGCAATTCCGCAACCTGCCGGCTCAGAAGCGCAACCTGTCGCTGGCTTTCCTCGGATTTGACCTCTTCGTTTTTCAGCGCTTCGCGCGCCTGCCCCAACAGAACGGCCTGTTGTTCGGCGCGGGTCATCTGCTGAGTAGCGACGCTTTGAGCAGCGGTTTGCGCAGCTAATGCGGCCAAAAGGCGGTTCTCCAGTTCCTCACGATCTGCACTGGCAGCCCGTGCGATTTGCAGGTCTTCCAAAGCACGCAAAAGCCGCCGTTCTATGTCTGCGCGGTTGGTTTCAGTGCTTTCGGCCTGTTGACGCGCAATGGCAAGATCGGCACGGGCTTGTGCCAGTGCATCCCTAAGCTCGGCTTCGGCAGCCTGTGCTTGCGTCAGATTTTCCCGTGCCTGCGCCAGGCTATCCTGAGCCTCGGCAAGGGCGGCGCGCAATTGGGTTTCGGTGCCCTGCGCCGCGTCTTCCGTAACGGCAAGATCGGCTCGGGCGCGCGCCAGTTCTGCGCGCAAGTCGGATACGATGGTTTGCGCCTCTTCCAGATCTGTTCGGGCCTGAGCCAGCGCGCCACGCAGTTGCGCCTCGGTCCCTTGTGCGGCATCGCGCGCGCCGGTCAGTTCGGCTTGCAAGGCCGCAATATCCGCGCGCAGGTCGTCTTGGGTTGTTTGCGCGTTGCGCTGAACCAGAGCAAGCTCCTGCTCAAGCGCGAACCGCGCCGCTTCGGTC
This sequence comes from Alphaproteobacteria bacterium, assembly GCA_030425395.1. Lineage (GTDB taxonomy): Bacteria > Pseudomonadota > Alphaproteobacteria > Rhodobacterales > Rhodobacteraceae > JAUIAS01. Next base: position 979 of record JAUIAS010000017.1, on the reverse strand, counting down.
TGCACCAACGCGTCACGCGCGGCGGCAAGGTCATCCTGCGTTTGCGCCAGAGCGCTGCGCAATTCGTCAATCATTGCCCGCGCTGTATCTTGCGAGGTTTCCAGATCCGCGCGTGTGTCCGACAGATCGGTCTGCGCTTGCGCACGGGCTTTTTCTTCGGCCTCAAGCTGCGCGAGAACCAAGGTCAGGCGCTCGGCCAGCGCATCGCGATCCGCCAACTGTCCGGTTAACGCATCATTGCGGGTCAACGCCTCGGCCAACCGCGCATCCAGATCCTTGCGCGCGGCTTCTGCTCCGGCCAAGAGGGTAAGCGTATCTTCGGCCCGTTGCCTTTGCTCTTCAAGCGCCAAGGTCATCGCCGTCAATTCAGCATCAGCATCAGCCAGCTTTTCGCGCAGGGCCTGCGCCGCTGCGGCCTCGGCCAGACGGGCGGCTTCCTCATCGCTCAGGGTGGATTGCAGGTCATCGACCTGCGTTTCCAGCGCGGCAATTTCTTGGCTCGCCTGATCCTGCTGAACCCGCAGATCAGCGAGCAAGGCTTCCAGCGCTTCGCGTTGCGCTGCAGCCAGCCGCGCGGCTTCGGCTTGTGCGTCGATTTCGGACCGGCTGCGCGCCAAAGCAAGGGTGAGCGTGTCCCGTTCCGACAAAAGGTCGGCGCGGGCTTCTTCCAGCTCGGCCCGCACCGCTTCGAGATCGGCGATCGTGCCTCGCGCGTCGTCGCGATCAGCAATCAGGGCAGCGACCTGTGCTTCGAAATCGGTAATACGCGAGGCCGCTTCGGCCAGTGCCGCATCTTGTTCGGCGCGTGCCTGCGTCAGGGCGGCGATGGTTGCGTTTTGCTCGGAAACCCTGTCCTGCGCGTCATTCAGCGTGGCCGTCAACGCCCCGAGGCGCGCTTCAAGCTGATTGCCGCGGCGTTCCTCCAACCCTAGGGCCTGCGCCAGCGCGGCGACCTCGGCATTCAAGGCGTCCAGCCTGT